>JAWOCZ010000093.1:0-22702 GCA_046483565.1 Nitriliruptoraceae bacterium | reverse complement strand
CTAGGCTCGGACGGTCCAGGCAGGCGCGGCACGAGGAGGCGGTCACCGGTGTCCCGCCCTCCACCGCTCGCCGCGGTCGCCCGACCGTGGCTCCAGGCGTACCCACCGGGCGTCCCGGCCTCCTACCGCATCCCCGAGGTCCCGATCCCACGGCTGCTCGACGACGCCGTCCGGGACTTCCCGCAGGCCGTGGCCGTGCGCCGGGGTCACGTGAGCCTGACCCACGTGGTCCTGCGCGATCGGGTGGCCGACCTCGTCACCCTGCTCCGGGAACTCGGGGTCGTTCGTGGTGATCGGCTACTGGTGGCCACCGGCACCACCGTGACCACCCCGGTGGTCCTCCTGGCGGCGTGGCGGCTCGGAGCGATCATCGTCCCGCTGCCACCGGGCAACGACCGGGACCGCACCGCGGCGCGGGCCGTCGAGGTCGTCGAGGCCACCGGCGCTGTCGGGGTCCTGGCGACCCGTGACCGTCTCCAGGACCTGGTGGCTGCCGGGCTGGAGGTCGACTGGGCGCTGGACACCACCGATGAAGGCTGGCTGGCGCCACCGCCCCGGTTCCGCCTGCCACGGCCGCGCCTGCCCCGTCGCCGCGTTGCCGATGGTCCGGTACGCGACCTCGGGACGGCGATGGCGGAGGTGGCCAGCGCTCCGGTGACCCTCCACGGCGACGGGCCGGTCCCGATCGAGGCTCCGGCGCTGCTCATCCCGCGCTGGCGAGGTGACGACCGCCGGGCGATCGTGCTGACGCACGCCAACGTGGTCGCCTCCACCTTCCAGGCCCGCCTCTGGGTCCCGGACATCCAGGCGGGGCGGGAGCACGTGGTCGTCGCCGGTGACCTGCTCGCGCTCGGTCCGATGATCCTGGGCTGGCTCGCCGGGATGCTCGCCGGGGCGTGCGTGGAGCTGGTGCCGCCCGCCGACGCCGCGGGGCTGGCCCGCACGATCGACCGACACCGCGCCACGTTGGCGGTCCTCGCGCCCGCCCACGTCGCGGCGCTGCTCGGTGAGTCGGAGGGCAACCGGTACGACCTGTCCTCGCTGCGGGTGGTGCTGGCGACCGGCGCGCCCCTCGACCCAGCGAGCGCGCTCGAGCTCGAGCGACGCACGGGTGGTGCCCGCGTGCGGGAGGGGTTCGGGGTGTCCGAGGCCGGTCCGATCACCCATGCGCAACCGGTGTACGGCCGCACCACACCCGGGGCCATGGGACTGCCCGTCACCGACACGGCGGCGGTCGCCGTGGACCCCGACGACCACGGCCGGCTCCGTGTCCCGGGCGAAGCGGGTCTGCTGCTGCTGGCCGGGCCACAGGTCTCGCCGGGGTACTGGCAGGACGAGGTGGCGACCGCTGAGCGGTTCGTGGACGGGTGGTTGATCACCGAGGACCTGGTGTCGGTCGATGCCGACGGGGTCTTCACCCACCTCGGCCGACGCGACGAGGTGCTCACCCTGCCCGACGGTCACCTCGTGGCACCTCGGCGGGTGGAGGCGCTGCTGGAGCGCCATCCCGGGGTCGTGCGCGCCGGGGTGACCTGCGATCCGTCCGACGGCGAGGTGGTCGCGCTCGTGCGGTGCCAACGCCGTCATCGACCCAGCGAGGACGAGCTCCTCACGTACGCTCGGGAACAGCTCGATCCGCGCAGCGCGCCGGAGCGCGTCGTGCTGGTCGACGAGATCCCCGAGACCGAGGCCGGTGGGGTGGCGCGCGTCGCGCTGCCGGACCTGCTGGCGGAGAGGTGAGCGCCGTGGCCACGAGCGGGGCAGGGCCGCGGGCCGGGACCCGGCTGCTGATCATCGACAACTACGACTCGTTCACCTACAACCTCGCCCAGGAGCTCGGGGAGCTCGGTGCCGTCGTCGAGGTGGTCCGCAACGACGCCTTCACGATCGAGGAGCTGCTGGCGGACCTGCCGGCGGGCATCGTCATCTCGCCGGGTCCGGGTGATCCGGGTGATGCCGGGCTGTCCAACGAGGTGATCCGCGCCGTCGCCGGTCGCCGCCCCCTGCTCGGCGTGTGCCTCGGCCACCAGTGCATCGGCGAGGTGTACGGCGGCGAGGTGGTCCGGGCACCGGTGTTGATGCACGGCAAGACCTCACCGATCTACCACCGGCGGGAGGGTGTCTTCGCGGGGCTGCCCGTGCCCTTCGAGGCCACCCGGTACCACTCGCTGATCGTGGAGCGGGCCACGCTGCCGGCAGCGCTCAAGGTCACGGCCGAGACCTCCGACGGGCTCGTCATGGGCCTGCTCCACCGGGAGGTGGACGTGGAGGGCGTCCAGTTCCACCCGGAGTCCGTGCTCACCAGCGCCGGGATGCAGCTGCTCGGGACGTTCCTCGATCGGTGCGTGGCCTTCCGGGAGGATGCGGCACCGCTGGCGCGCTCACCGGTGGCCACGGCTCCCGCCGGCACCTCGGGTTAGCCCCCACCTCGCAGCACCGCGAGTGCTTCCTCGAGGTCGGCGACCCCCACCACCTCCAGGCCCTCGGGCGCGGTCTCGACGGCGAGCTCGAACTGGCTGGCGGGCACCAGCACCAGCTCGGTGCCCTCGGCCTCGGCGGCGACGAGCTTCGCCGGGATCCCGCCGACCGGTCCGACCCGCCCATCGGCATCGAGGGTGCCGGTGCCGGCGATCGAGCGGCCCTGCAGCAGGCTCTCCTCGGTCAGCAGCTCGTACACGGTCACCGCCGTCATCAGCCCCGCGCTCGGGCCGCCGATCCGGGTGCCCTCGGCCAGCGACACCTCGAAGGGCAGGCGAGCCTCGTCCACCGCCGTCTGGATCGCGATCCCGAGGCGGGGATCGGTCACCCCGCCGAAGGTCGCCAGGGTGAGGGTGACGTCCCGCCGCTCACCGTCGTGGCGCACCGTCAACGTCAGCTCGTCACCCTCCCGTCCCGTCCGCGAGCGCGCCTGGAGTTCCTCCGCCGAGGCCAGGGGATCGCCGTCGACCGCGAGTACGACGTCGCCGGGGGACAACTCGCCGCTCGCCGGGCTGCCCGGGAGCACCTGGGCGACCACCACCTCGGTGACCAGGTCGGTCTCCACCCCGGCGGCCGCTGCTCCGACCGCGACCGCCACCTCGAACTGGCGGGCGAAGCGTTCGCGCTCCAGGCGCAGCACCTCACCGCGGTCGCTGCCGGGGGGATAGACCTCGTCGTAGGGGACCAGGGAGCGGTCGGGGGACAGAGCAGCGCCGAGCGCGGGGACCGGCGGCTGTTGCCGCAGGAACACGGTCAGCAGCTGGATGTCGCCGTCCAGCTCGAAGGTCTCCACACCCTCGAGCTCGATCAGGGTGGGGATCGACGTCAGGTTGCCTGGCACGTACTCGACCAACGGCAGCGGAACGACGAACGCCGCCCAGGCCACGATCGCGGCGGTCGCCGCGTAGAAGGCCGCGCGGCTGACCCGGCGGCCGAGTGAGCGGCGCGTCATGGCAGCGGCTCCCCGCGGCGCAGCCGCGCGATCGCGCGGGCCACCTCGGCTGACGTCAGAGCGCCGACCTCGCGGCCGTCGGACACGATGCGCACCACGTCGTGGTCGCCCTGGAAGGCCTCGATCAGGGTGTGGAGATCGTCGTCGAGCGCCACCGACGGCGCCTCGGCTTGTGCTGGGGCGGCGTCGGCGACCGGTGGTGACCAGGGCACGGTGGCATCACCGGCCAGCACCGAGGTCGGTGGCAACGCCACCAGTTCCGCCACGCGACGGCCCTCGAGCGCGGCGTTCAGCTCGGCATGTCGCAGCTCGGCGGCAGCAGCACGTACGAGGAACACCCCCGACAGCACCAGGGCAGCGGCGACCAGCGTCGCCCGCGTGCCGCCGCGTACCAGCGTCGCCACGCCGAAGGCCACCAGCGCGGCCCCGATCACCTGCCCGGCCCGTACGGAGACCCGCAGTGCGCGGAGCCGGTCCCCCAGCACCATCCACAACAGGGCCCGGAGCACCCGTCCCCCGTCCAGTGGGGCGCCGGGCACCAGGTTGAAGGCTGCCAGGAGCAGGTTCCACCATCCGAGCACGCCGGCGAGCTGCGCGATCGAGCCCGATACGCCGGCCGGGAACAGCTGGTCGGCGAAGGTCGCCACCAGGCCGAACACCGCGGCGGACACCAGGCTGATCCACGGACCCACCACCGCGACCGCGAGCTCGTCGCGGGCGGTCTGGTCCTCGGCGTGCATCTCGGTGACCCCGCCGAACAGCAGCAGGGTGATGGCCTCGACCTCCATCCCCCGGTGGCGTGCCTCGAGGGCGTGCCCGAGCTCGTGGGCCAGCGTCGTCAGCACCACCAGCAGGGAGCCGAGCATCGCCATCGCGAGCGCCACGGCGAGCTCGTGGTCGGCCCGGAAGATGCCGGTGAAGGCCCACGCGACCAGGGCCGCGAGTACCAGGACGGAGGCGTCGAGTCGAACCTCGACACCAGCGAGGTGCCGGCTCGGCAGGCGGTGGGTTGGCATGGCGGGACGGTACCGCTGTCAAGGGTTCTCCACCGTCGAGTGTCCCTAGCCGGTCCCCTTCCATCCACCCCGAGTGGGGGATAGGTTCGTGGTGATGAGCCGCCCCTGCGGCGCGACGCGTCGGCCTGGGTGCGGCCCCGACCGCAGCGAGGTCAGATGAACATCGACGACGCCACCATCCGGGACCTGCTGAAGCTGGAGGACGAGCGGGGGGTCCTCTCCTTCTACACCGGCCACGTTCCATCGCAGGCGGCCGATCCACAGCCGACCGCTCCGATCGAACTGCGCAACCAGATCAAGGAGCTCCGTTCCCGCGTCGGGCAGGGTGATCGGGACACGGCACAGGCGGTCGAGCGCCGACTGGACGCCCTGGACGGGTCGTTGGAGGCGCTACTGGATCCGAAGGCACCGGGTCGCGGGCGCGCTCTGTTCGTCGGAGTCGACTCCGGTGACCAGCGCTCGGTCTCCCTGCAGTTGCCCTTCCGGGAGCGGGTCATCCACGACAGCACCGCCTACGTGCGGCCGCTGGTGGCGGCCCTCGACGAGGGCCGTCCCGCCACGATCGTGGTCGTGTCCCGGACCGGGGTCCGCGTGCTGCGTTGGGCCACGGGGGACGCCGAGGTGGTCGAGGAGGCGCGCTTCGAGAAGGACCAGGACCTCTTCGGTGACGACTCGACGGGGCCGTCGACCAGCAACCCCCAGCGCGCGATGTACGCGAGATCCGACCGCGAGGGGTACGAGGACCGTCTCGACGAGCACCGTCACCGCTTCCTCAAGGAGGTGATCGACGATGTGTTGCAGCGCGCCGAGTCCGACCGGATCGACCGGCTGGTCCTCTCCGCACCGCCCAAGCTGCGCAACGAGGTACAGGCCCTGGTGGCGGAGCACGAGGGTCTCAGGGTCCTGGTCGCCGACCAGGCCTGGGAGTCGACGTCACCCAAGGAGATCGCGGGGCAGGCCTGGGAGCTCCTGCGCTCGGTCCACGGTGACCGTGAGCTGACGCTGGTCGAGGCAGCCAGGGAGCGGGCGTTGGCCGGTGGGCCCGGCGCGCTCGGACTCCGCAACGTCTGCGAGGCCCTCAACACCGGCCGGGTGGAACACCTGCTGTACGACGATGGCATGAGCATCGAGGGCTACACCTCGTCCGAGGGCACCCTGCACGCCAGGATCGAGGGCGCGATCGCCGATTCCGATGTGACCTTCTCCCGAGAACCCCTGTTCGTCGAGCGCATGATCGAGGCGGCGCTGGCGACCTCGGCGTCGGTCACCCCGTTGTCGGAGGACACGGCGATCCACGTGCGGGCGTTCGAGGGCGTCGCGGCGTTGCTGCGATGGTGAGCCCCCAGGAGGCGCGGCAGCGCACCGACGCCGTGATGGAGCTCCACGAGGCCGGCGACCTCGAGGAGGCGGTGGAGGAGGTCGAGTCCCTGCTGGCGGTGCTCCAGGACGATCACGATCTGGATGACCCGGTGCTTCGCGAATCGCTGTTCACCGCGCGCTTCGAGCGAGCCGTGCTCCTGACCGAGCTGGGGGATCTGGATGCGGCCGCACAGGCCTACGCGGTGGCCGCCACCACGCCAGCCGATCTCGACGATCCCGACCAGCGACACGAGGTCGCCCTGGCGCTGCTGAACCGCGGTATCTGTCTGGACACGGTCGGGGATCACGCGACGGCGGTCACGGTGTACGCCGATCTGGTGGCACGGTTCCACGACGCCGATGATCCCGTCACCGTGGATCAGGTGGTGCGGGCCCGGGTCAACCATGCGGCGGCGCTGCTCGCGCTCGAGCGCACCGAGGAGGCCCTGGCGTCGGCGGCGGAGATCAGCGCCGAGCTCGACCCCACCGACGTCGTCACCGCGGAACAGCACGTCATGGCGCTGCGCCTGCAGGCAGCGTCGTTGCAGGCCGCCGGCGACCTCGATGGCGCGGTCGAAGTGCTCCGGCTCCGTGGGGAGGTCACCCTGGAGGACCCGCCCGCCCGCGCCCAGGTGGCGGCCGCGGCCCAGGAGCACGCCCAGTTGCTGGTCGAGCTGGATCGGGTCGAGGAGGCGATCGTGATCCTCGACGCCGCGCTCGCGGATGCGGAGCTGGAGATCGATCCCGAGGTCACCGACGTGCTCCAGGGGCTACGGGCCGACCGCTGGCGGCTGGCCGGGCTCTGAGGCCGGGACCACCCGGTCGGTACGGTGGCGCCCGTCCCGGCTGCCTGGGCAGCGGGTGAGCACCCAGGAGCCGACCATGGCCGCCCCCTCGTGACCCGTGACGCCGCGCTCGTCACCGCGGGGATCCCGGCCCGCGCCGCGCCCCATGCCGCCTGGTGCCGCACCCGGGCGCTCGCGGCCGTGCTGCTGGTGGGCCTCGGCCTGCTGGTCGGGGGTGCGGCTCCGGCGGCCGCGCACGCGCTGCTGGTGGGGAGCCAGCCCAACGATCGGGCCGTCCTCGCCGAGGCACCCACCGAGGTCGTGCTCACCTTCACCGAGCCCGTCACCCTGCCGACCGGTGGGCTGCGTGTCCTCGACGCCGATGCGCAGCGGGTCGACCTCGGCACGATCGCCACGGCGGATCCGACCCAGGTGGCGGTGGCCCTGCCGCCGGAGCTCCCCGACGGTGGCTACGTGGTGACCTACCGGGCCGTCTCGGCCGACAGCCATCCCGTCGCAGGGGTGCGCACCTTCACGGTCGGAGACAGCGCCGAGGTGGATGCGGCCACCCTCGCCGGGATCGCTGACGACCGCGCGGCCGCCACCGCACGGCGGGTGGGGCAGGGGCTGCGTGGTCTCGGCTACCTCGCCTTGCTGCTGGCGACCGGCGGCGCGGTCGCCGGGTGGGTGGTCGTGCGGCGTGGCCAGGACCGGGCACTCGCCCATCGCCTGGCGGTGCGGGCGGCCCTGGCCGGCGCCGCCGTGTCGCTGCTCGCCGTCCCCGTCCAGGCGGTGGCGGTCACCGGTGACCTCGCGGCCCTGTGGTCGGGGCTGGCCTGGTGGGAGACGGCCAGCTCGAGCTTCGGGGTGGCGGCCATCGTCCGGGCGGCGTTGCTCGCGGTGCTCGCTGCCGCCCTGCTGGCGCGATCCCCCGCCGCGGTCACGCTGCTGGTCGCCGCGGGCGCTGCGGGCACGGTGGCACTCGATGGCCATCAACGCAGCGTGTCCCCGACCTGGCTGCTCGTCGCCGGTGACCTGCTGCACGTCGGTGCCGCCGCGGTCTGGTTCGGTGGCCTGGTCGTGGTGACGGTCCTTGTGGCCCGCTCCTCATCCCGTCGGGAGCCGGTGGCAGCGGCGGAGCTGATCGCCCGCTTCAGCGGGGTGGCGCTCGGGGCCGTCGTGCTGCTCGCCATCGGTGGCCTGGCGATGGCATGGCCCCTGGTGGGCCAGCCCGCCGCCCTGCTCGGCACGGCCTACGGTGTCACGCTGCTCGTCAAGCTCGGTGCGGTCGCGGCGGTCGTGGGGGTCGCCGCCTACAACCGGCTGCGGCTGGTGCCCGCGATCGTCGCAGGCACCTCGCCGGTGGGTGACGTCCCGACTCCCCCCGCCGGGCCGGTGCCGGGCGCGACCGTTGCCACCACCGAGCGGGTCGACCGGGCGCCCGCCGCGTGGGCGCAGCTGAAGCGCACGTTGCGTGTCGAGGTGGTCCTGCTCGTCGGTGTCCTGCTGGTCACCGGTGTCCTGGCGACGACACAGCCCGCGGCGCAGGCCGCCGGGTTCGGTGGGCTGTTCGAGACCACCACCGGGCTCGGCGACGAACTGGAGTTGGAGATGGTCGTCGACCCGAACACGGCGGGCCGCAACACCGTCCACCTCTACGTGCTCGATGCCACCGGGCGCCCCAGCGACCAGGTCGATGACCTGCGCCTGGAGCTGACCTACGCGCCGGCCGGCGTCGGTCCGATCCGGATCACCCCCTTCACCGCCGGGCCGGGGCACTGGATCGCCACCAGCGACGACCTGTCGTTCGCCGGGGAGTGGGAGGTCCGTGTGATCGCCGGGGTGGACCGCTTCACCGAGGTGACCACCACGGTGGCCGTGCCCGTGGCACCCTGACGCGCCCCGCCCGGAGCCCCGTGATGCCGTCCCTGCCACCTGCCGCCCCCCGGCGTTCGCCGCCGTCCGGACCGGGTGCCCTCGTCCTGGCGACGGTGGTGTTCGCCGTGACGCTGCTCGTCGCTACGCCGGCGAGAGCGCATCCCTTCGTGCAGGGCGGCGGTGAGGTCCCGGTCGACTCCGCGGCCACCATCGCCCTCGATCTCGCCCACGGCTGCGGGTCCGAGACCGATGGCATCGGTCAGGACACGCTGGAGGTCGCGCTCGAGGTCCCGTCATGGTTGCGCGTGCTCGAGGTCGCCGAGCATCCCGCCTACCGGCACGACCTCGAGGTGGCCGAGGGCCGGGTCGCGGTGGTGACCTGGAGCGTCGTCGGCACCGCCGAGCCGGCGCCCGCCTTCGAACTGGACGTGGTGGCGACCGGGACCGTCGGGCAGGCGCGGTACCTCGCCGTCTTCCAGGGCTGCGGGGACCGCTCCCACCGATGGATCGGTACCCCCGAGGAGCCGGCCGACGACCCCGCGATCAGCGTCCGCCTGACCGCGGCGGACCCGGACCGCCCGGCCCCGCCGGAGGGGACGCCGGAGACGCCGGGGACACCGACCGAGTTGCCGGCCGGAGCGGCGCCGGACGAGTCGGTCGGCGATGGCGGCACCGACGCCGACCCCGGGTCGGCGGATCCGGAGGTGCCGAGCGACGAGGCCGCGATCGGGGACCACGGGAGCACGAGCGTCACCGGCACGCCCGGCGGCGATGGCGACACCGGTGATGGTCGGTCCTGGCTCGCACTGCTCGTTGCTGTCATCGTCGTCGGCGGCCTGGTCGTGCTGGTGCGAGCGGGGCGAGGCCGCGGGCACGCGGACCGCAGCACGTCATCGTGAGGCCGTGGTCCCGGGGCCTGCTGCTGGCCGTGGTCGGGCTCCTGCTGCTCCTGCCGGCCCGGCCCGCGTCAGCGGACCCGGCGCGCCCCACCAACTACCGCTCGGACGTGACCGACCTCGTCGATGGCGCCGGAGGGTCGGTGTCCGGGGTCACTGCCGAGGTGGTCGGCGGTGACACCTACCTGGTCCTCGGTGTCACGGGCGCCGAGCAGGTGGAGGTCCCGGGCTACGAGGGCGAGCCCTACCTGCGTTTCGACGGCGATGGCAGGGTCGAGGTCAACGTCCGCTCACCCGCCCGGTGGCTGAACGACGCCCGCTTCGGGGCGCTGGAGGTCCAGGTCCCACCCACCGCCGACGCCGAGGCAGCACCGCAGTGGGAGACCGTGGCGACCAACGGCCGCTACGCCTGGCACGACCACCGGATCCACTTCATGTCGCCGACCCTGCCCGACGACGTCGATCCGACGGCGGGGACGACCCAGGAGGTGTTCGCCTGGGAGGTCCCGCTCGTCGTCGACGGGGCACCCGCCCGGATCGAGGGCACGCTCGTGTGGCTGCCGGGGCCCCCGGTCGGGCTGCCGATCGCGCTCGCGGCGCTGACCCTGGCAGCAGCGGTCGGTCTCGGAAGGCGCCCGACACCGGACCGCGGCGTGGCTGTGGTGACCGTGGGACTGGCGGCGCTGGCCGCCGGCACCGTCGCCACCGTGTCCTCGCCACCGGGCGGGGAGGCGGAACCGGCGCTGATCGTCCTACCGGCGGTCGGGGTGGCAGTGGGGCTGCTCGCTCGGCTGCGACCCGGCGTGACAGGCGTCGGGGGATGGCTGACCGACGCGGCAGCGATCCCACTGCTCGGCTGGGGCCTGTGGTCGGTGACGGTGTGGTGGCGACCGATCGCGCCGACCCCGCTGCCGATCGGCATCGTGCGGGGGCTGGTCGCCGCAGCGCTCGCGGTCGGCCTGGCGGGCATGGTGGCCCTCGGCCGCCGGGCGCTGCAGGCCATCGCGCTGGATGATGGTGACGTGGACCCGAGCACCCGGTAGCCACCGGCCGCCGCCGCGTTCGGTGGAGCCACCGGTCGGATCAGGCGTCGTCGTCGGGTCAGGGTTCCGGCTCGGGTTCCGGCTCGGGTTCCGGCTCGGGCTCCTCGGGTTCTTCGGGCTCGTCGGGATCCTCGGGTTCGGGCTCTGGTTCCGGTTCCGGTTCGGGCTCGACGATCGGCGGGGGTTCCGGCTCGGGTTCGGGTTCCGGCTCGCGGCCGAGCGAGATGACGATCTCCACCGTGCTCCCGGGGTCGACGAGCTCACCGGGTGCCGGTGACTGGCTGATCACGAACCCCTCGCCGACGGCGTCGGAGAACTCCCGGTCATCGATCGCGGGTTCGAGCTCGGCGGTCCGGATCGCGTCCAGCGCGTTGCTCTCGGAGAAGTTCACCACCCGGGGCACCCGCACCTCCTCGATGGGGATGCTGACCGTGATGTCGACCTCGGTGCCGGGCGCCACCTCGTCACCCGGGGCGGGATCCTGGTCCAGCACGGTGCGGGGGTCGCTGTCCTCATCCTCCTCCTCCGTGGTGGTGCCCAGGACCAGTTCGTTCTCACGCAGCACCGCCAAGGCCTCGTTCTCGCTCAGGCCCACCAGTCGTGGGACCCCGACGATGTCCTCGCCGGTGGAGATCACGAGGTCGACCTCGGTGCCCTCCTCCGCCTCCATGTCGGGGCCGGGATCCTGGCGGATCACCCGCCCCTCCTCGACGTCGTCGCTCGACTCCTCGCTGATCGCGCCGACCCTGAGCTCGGCGCGGACGAGCAGTTCCTCGGCGACCGCCTGGGTCTCGTCCTCGACGTCGGGCACGGTGACCAGCTGGGGCTCGTCGGCGGCGAGGAGGCTCACCAGGGCGAACGCACCTCCGGCCAGCGCCAGGAGACCGAGGATCACCAGCAGCGCGGCGACCAGCCCCCGGCGGCGACGTTCCTGTTCGTGGGTCCGCACCCCTCGGGTGCTCGGATCCGCGGCCAGCAGCGCCGTCTGATCGGCGGGCAGGACCGCCGGAGCGGCCACGGGCTGGCCGACCCGGGCGTTGACGAGGTCGGTGCGCATCTCCCCGGCGCTCTGGTAGCGGTTCATCGGGTTCTTCGACAGCGCCCGCATCGTGATCGCCTCGGCGGCCTGGCTGATCGCGGGATCCAGCTCGCGGGGTGATCGGGGCTGCTCCTGGACGTGCTGGTAGGCCACGGTCACCGGCGAGTCCCCGGCGAAGGGTTGCCGACCCGTCAGCGACTCGTAGAGCACGACACCCAGGGAGTACAGGTCGCTGCGGGGATCGACCTCCAGTCCCTGGGCCTGCTCGGGGGACAGGTAGGCAGCGGTCCCGAGCACGGCAGCCGTGCGGGTCACGGTCTCGTTGTCGATCGCCCGGGCGATGCCGAAGTCGGTCACCTTCACCGATCCGTCATCGGCCATGAGGATGTTGCCCGGCTTGATGTCGCGATGGATCAGGCCGCGCTCGTGGGCGTAGTCGAGCGCCGAACACACGTCGGCCACGACCTCGAGTGCCCGGTCCTCGGTCAGCCCGCCGGCGGCGATGGCCTGCTGGAGCGATCGGCCCTCGACGAGTTCCATGACGATGTAGGGCTGGCCCTGATCCGCACCGGTGTCGTACACCGCGACGAGGTTCGGGTGGTTCAGACGGGCGACGTGGCGGGCTTCGTCCTGGAACCGACGGGTGAAGGTCTCATCCTCCCGGAACCGCTCCAGCAGGAGCTTCACCGCCACCTCGCGACCCAGCGTCTGGTCGTAGGCCATGTGGACCTCCGCCATCCCGCCCCGCCCGATGACCTGGCGCAGCTCGTAGCGACCGGCCAGGACACGCCTTCCGCTCACGGACGTCCTCCAAGGGTTTCGAGGTGCTGAACGAGGCTAGCAACGCCACCGGATCACTCTCCGACGGCCGCAACCATGACCTGACGGGCGATCGGAGCGGCGATCGCGCCGCCACCGCCGTCCGCGTCGGGGACCGCGACGGCGACAGCCACGCCGTCACCAGCGAAGCCGATGAACCACGCGACCGGGGGCTCTCCGGGCGCTGTCTGCGCGGTGCCGGTCTTGCCGCCCACCTCGATCCCGGAGATGGCAGCGCGGCTGCCCGTGGCCGCCGGCCCGGCGACGGCATCGATCATCAGGCTGCGCAGCTGCTGCGCGGTGCGTGGGGAGATGGGGCGTCCGTCCCCCGGCGGGTCCTCCCACCGGCCGATGTCCGGCCCGCGCAGGATCGCGCCGTCGGGCGCGCGCACGGTCTGGACCAGGTGGGGGCGCAGCAGCTGCCCACCGTTGCTCACGGTGGCTGCGACCATCGCCATCTGCAGCACCGTGGCCCGGACATCGCGTTGGCCGATGGCGCTCTGCGCGGTCGCCGGCACGTCCTGATCCGCTGGGATGCTGCTCGCGGCCACGGGCAGCTCCAACGGCGGGCTGCGGTTGAACCCGAAGGCCTCGGCCTGGGCGGCCAGCGCCTCGTCGCCGAGCTCCACACCCAACCGCGCGAACACCGTGTTGCAGGAGCGACGGAACGCGGTCTGCAGCGTCGTCTCCTCCCCTTCGCCGCAGCGCACATCCCCCGAGTTGGAGATGTCCTGGGTGGTCTGGGGGACGTCGTAGGTGACCTCGTTGGGGAACGTGCGGCTGGGCTCGCTCCCGGCCTCCAGGGCCGCGGCGGCGACGATCACCTTGAAGGCGGAACCCGGCGGGTAGAGCTCCCCGGTCGCCCGGTCCACGAGCGGACGGTCCGCAGCGTCCCGCAGCGGGGCCCAGGCGTCGTTGATGACCGCGGTGTCGTGGCTGGACAACGGGTTGGGATCGAAGGTGGGGTTGGCGTAGCTGGCCAGGACGGCCCCGGTGGTCGGGTCGAGCGCCACCACCGCGCCCTCACGGCCAGCCAGAGCGTCCCGGGCGGCCTGCTGGAGCTGCGGGTCGATGGTGAGCTCGACCGCGTTGCCCGGCCGTTGGCTGCCACCGAGCAGTTCGCCGAGGTTCTGGGCCACCACCTCGGTGGTGCGGCCGGTCAGCTCCTCGTTGAGCGCCCGCTCCAGCCCCGAGCGTTGCAGCACGATCGAGTAGTACCCGGTGAGGTGGGCGTAGAGCTCCGGCTCCGGGTAGGTGCGCAGGTAGCGGTACTGGCCCTCCTCGGTCCGCACGCTGCGCGCGACGGCCTGCTCGCCGACGATGATCGGGCCCCGCTCGATGGCGTACTCCCGGATGATCACACGCCGGTTGGCCGGGTGGTTGGCCAGCTCGTCGGCCTGCAGCAGGGTGATGACGTTGAGGTTCACGAACAGGGCGCCGAACAGCACCAGCACCACCGCTGCGACCCGTCCGATCTGTCGGTTCATCCGCGCGCCTGCCTGCGCCCCTGGTGGCGTGTGGCACGGCCGAGAGCGGCTGCGCGCGACTCGTCACTGATCCGCAGCAGCAGGGCCACGAGCAGGTAGTTCGACAGCAGCGACGATCCCCCGTAGGACACGAAGGGCAGCGTGATCCCCGTGAGCGGGACCAGGCGGGTGAGGCCGCCGACGATCACGAAGGTCTGGAAGGCGATCAGGACGGTCAGCCCGGTGGCCAGCAGCGTGGCGAACTCGTCCCTTGCCGTCTGCGCGATCTTCAGGCCGCGCATCGCCATCGCGAGGTAGAGCAGCAGGACCGCGGTGGCGCCCAGCAGCCCGAGCTCCTCACCGATCACGACGAAGATCGCGTCGGTGGCGGAGAACGGCACGTCCTGGGGGCGACCGAAGCCGAGCCCGGTGCCGGTCAGCCCCCCGGTTCCCAGGGCGAACAGGCTCTGTGCCAGCTGGTAGGCACTACCGCTCACGTCGGTCCACGGGTCGAGCCAGATGCTGACCCGCACCTGGACGTGGGAGAACAGCTGGTAGGCGACGACGGCCCCGACGCCGAAGGCCAGCAGGCCGAGTGCGGGGTAGGCGGGGCGACCCGTGGCCACGTACAGCATCGTCAGGAAGGCCCCGAAGAACAGCAGGGCGCTGCCGAGGTCCCGGAGCCCGACCATGATCACCAGCGCGGTCCCCGTGGCCACCAGCAGAGGTGCGAGGTGGCGGGGTGCGGGGAGCAGCACGGGGCCCACGCGCTGGGTCGCGACCGACAACAGGGCACGGTTGCGTTCGAGGTAGGCCGCCAGGAACACCACCATCGTCAGCTTCGCGAGCTCCCCCGGTTGGAACCGCATGCCGAAGAGGTCGACCCACAGCCGGGCGCCGTTGATGACCCCTGCGCTCAGCCCCGGGAGCAGGGGGGACAACAGCAGCAGGATGGTGACCAGGCCGAGCGTGTACTGCAGGCGGCCGAGGACCCACACCTCGCGGATGAACAGCAGCAGGGCGCAGAAGGCGCCGACCGATACCGCGGTCCACACCGCCTGCGCAGCTGCCAGCTCGCTCCCGGTGGCGATGTCCACGCGCTGCACGAAGACCAGACCGAGGCCGTTGAGCAGGAACGCGATCGGGAGCAGGACCGGGTCGGCGTCCGGTGCCGTCGCCCGGACGGTCAGGTGCGCCACGATCGCGATGGCCGCCAGCGCGAGTCCGGTCACCAGCGCCGCCGGCGGGAGCTCGCTCGACCGCGACCAACCGAGCAGGATCCCGGCTGCCGAGGTGATCAGCACCGCCGCCACCAGCAGTCGTGCCTCGGTGGCGCGTGGACCATCTCCGGTGACGACCGAGCTGACGGTCACGCGTCGCCGTCCTCGGGGTCCGCAGCGCCCTCCTCCGGCTCCGCTTCCTCCTCGGCGTCCCGCAAGGGGATGTTGCGCACCAGCGTGCGGGCGTCACCGAGGTCGGCCGCCGGGAAGCCGTCTTCCAGCTGGGGGCGGTACCACGGTTGCACGTCGTCGATGTCGACCTCGGAGCGCTCGGCAACGCGGTACAGCTCGAACGGCCCGAGCTCGCGGTTGACGCCCTCGAAGACCACGACCTGATCGCCGTCGAGACCGACGAAGAAGCTCCGGGACAGCAGGAACTGGGAGCCACCGAACACGAGCCCGGCGACCACCGCGACCGCGAGCACGATCGCCGTGGCCTTGCCGAGGATCGCCCCCACCGAGCGGCGGTCGCCGTCCGTCTCCGCCGCCTCCAGGACGGTCGCGCCCTTGTTCAGTGAGGCGTAGCGCCCCATCTCTCCTGCCCAGTCCCGTTCGCCGGCATCCACCCGGCTGGAGATCGAGATGGTGCGGTTGCGGGGGGTTTCCTCGGCGTCCGGGTCCTCGTAGCGCAGGAGCAGCACGGTGATGTTGTCCGGTCCACCGGCATCGTTGGCGAGATCGATCAGCGCGTCGACCGTGTCGTCGGTCCCGTCCACCTCGAGCAGGGTCCGGGCGATGTCGTCGTCCTCGACCACCCCGCTGAGCCCGTCGGAGCAGAGCAGTACCTGGTCCCCCGGCTGGAGCTCGAGTGACATGGAGTCCACCTCGACGTCCTCGGACACGCCGATGGCGCGGGTGATCACCGAGCGCTGTGGATGCCGAGCCGCCTCCTCGCGGGTGATCTGCCCCTCGTCGACCAGGTGCTGGACGAGCGTGTGGTCATCGGTGAGCTGGCTGAAGTGCCCGTCGCGCAGCAGGTAGGCCCTCGAGTCGCCGACGTGGGCGACGTGCAGGCGGCGGCCCTCGACGAGTGCGGCGGTCAGTGTGGTTCCCATGCCGCGGTAGTCGGGGTTCTCGATCGCGAGCTGCGACACCCGCTCGTTGGCGGCCACGACGGCGTCGCTCAGGGCCGTGACGGCGGCGGCGTTGTCCTGGAAGATCCGGCCGTCGAGCTCCTCGATGGGCTCGAGCGCCGTCGCTGATGCCACCTCGCCTGCGAGGTGACCGCCCATGCCGTCGGCGACCGCGTACACGCTGTCACGGACCAGGAGGGCATCCTCGTTGCTGTCGCGGACACTTCCGACGTCGCTGCGCCCGGTCGCCACCACCTGCCTCATCGGCGCACCTCGACGCGGGTCTTGCCGAACCGGAGCTGGTCGCCGACCGCGAGCGGGGTCGGGCGGGTCACCTTCGCACCGTTCAGGAAGCTGCCGTTCGTGGAGCCGAGGTCACGGATCGACCAGCTGCCGTCGTCGGGGAGGATCTCCGCATGTTCGTCGGAGATGTAGACGTCCTCGACGTGGACATCGGCGGTCGGCCCGCGCCCGAGCACGACCCCGTGTCCGGACAGGGGGATGATCCGCGGCCCCCCGTCGGGGGCGTGGAGCACGAGTTCTCTCGGGATCCGACGGGACCGGCGGTTCGGCTCCGAGGGGGCGGCGACCGCTGGGCGTGGTGCCGGCGTGGTCTTGCGCTTGGTGGAGCCGAGCTCCCCGGCGAACACCTTCGCGGTCCGACCGACGAAGAGATAGAGCAGGCCGAGGAGCCCGAACTTCAGCAGGGTGAGGAGTTCGACCGGCACGTCAGGCCCCCGCGAACTCGACGAGCGCATCCCCGAGCTCGACCTGATCTCCGGGCTCGAGGGGGTGCTCGGCGGCACGTCGTCCGTTGACCCGGGTCCCGTTGGTGGAGCCGAGGTCGACGACCCACCAGCGCTCGCCGCGGCGCACGAAGGCGGCGTGCTCCCGGGAGACGGTGCTGTCCTGGATCGTCAGGTCGCAGCGCTCGAGGCGGCCGGCGGTCAGGCGGCTGCCCTGGACCGGCACGCTGGCACCGTTGCTGCCCTGGGCCCGGCGGACGACGAGGTGGAGCCCGGCGCCGGGCGCCGCAGCGACCACCTGGGTGTGGTCGAACCCCCGGTCTGCCGAGGATGCTGCCGGGGTCAGCGGCGGCGACGGTGCCGGGGACGGCCACGCAGCCGCATCGACCGGGCGGGGTGGCTCGTCGGCCCGAGCCGGGGCCGGTGGATGTCCGGCCGATGCGGGTGCGGCTCCCGGGGAGGCTCTCGGGCCGGCTGACGGCCCCTCGACCACCTCGATGCGACCGGTGATCCGGAAGCGGCCGAGCTTCACGGCGTCATCGACGAGGATGCGGGCCTTCGCCGGGCCGCGCAGGATCCAGTCGCGCTCGGCGGCGGTGCTGACGAGCACCTCGGCCAGTTCTCGGGGCAGTGACGCGCCGAACCCTTCGAGCCGGTCGTGATCCTTGGGTCCGACGGTGAGCCGGTAGACGTTCGGGACGACCACCCCGTCGGCGGTGACGTGCTGGTGGTCCTCGGCGTAGCGTTGGACCGCCTTCGCGAGCTCGATCGGCTGGATACCGGAGCGGAAGGCGCGCGCGAAGAAGCCTTCGACGGCGCCTTCGAGGCGCCGTTCGAACTCCTGGAGCACGCCCATGTTCCACCGGTCCCGGTCGTGTCGCGGGCTGCGGTCGAGCGCGGCGCCGGGGCGCCGACTGCGATCCGACGGCTCGGATGACGACCTGCACGAGCTACATGAGGCTGGTTCCGGCCGCATGAGAGCGTAGCCGAGGTGGGTGCCGCTTCGACCCCGTCCGAACGGTGGAGCCGCCGGGGCTCGCGGCCTCCCCAGGTCAGCCCGCGTGATCCCGAGCACCCGAACTGACCCCGGGTCGCTCGGGCGTGCGTGTGCTCCCGGTTGGCCGTTGGCTGCCTGGCGAGCGCGTTGCTACGCTCCGCGCTTCACCCGGGCGGGTGGCGGAATTGGCAGACGCGCACGGTTCAGGTCCGTGTGTCCTTATGGACATGGGGGTTCAAGTCCCCCCTCGCCCACAAGCTCGTAGAGGGGTCTAGCACCCCGATATCGCCGGAATCGCCCGAACGCCCCCGCCCACCGCGGGGGCGTTTCGCATACCCGTGACAACGGATAGACAACAGCCGGCTGGCGGGCGTGTTGCCACCGGGCGCTCCGAGGCTCCGTGACAACGCGGTGACAACAGCTGAGCGGTTCACCGCCGCAGTCGGGTCGCTGTGACCTCGTCGTCGTACAGGCCCGCTTCCTCGGAGGCGCGGACCAGCTCGTCGAGCCCGGCCTCGCGCGCTTGCTTGAGCTCGGCCGATGCGTCGTCGGCATCGGGGCTCGCGGGGAGGTTCGGCTCGTCCATCGGTTCGGTCCTCAGCGCTGCTCGCAGTGGCGTACGGGTCGGCCGCCATCGAAACTCGAGCAGCCGACGTCGGGCGACGTCGACGAAGGGGACGAGCGCACTCTCATCGATGATCTGTGTCGACCAGCGGGGCTCGTAGTAGCCCATCGCCGCCAAGGCAGCATCACGTCACGCAGCCACTGCGGGTACAGCATGTTCGCGTCGAGCACCGCGAGCAGTTCGTCGGGGTGACTCACCGCAGTCCCAGCTCCTCCTCGGCGTCGGCGAGCCGATCGAGCTGGGTGAGTTGGCGGTCACGGTGCGCTTTGAACTCGCGCAGCGCTCCGGCGGGTACGAGGTGCCGGTTGCCCTTCCTGCGGTACGGGATCCGGCCAGCCTTGAGCAGCCGGGTGAGGTACGGCCGCGACACGCCGAGGAAGTCGGCAGCCTCGGTTGTGGTCAGCATCGGCTCGGTGCCTGACGCCAACCCGTGGATCACCTTGCGCAGCGTCTTGAGCGTGTCCGGGGGCAGGTCGATCGGCTCGCCGCCACCGACCGTGACCGCCGTCGCCTGGTCGCCAGCGTGGCGAAGGGCCGACTCGAGTTGCGCGTCGAGAGCGGCGAACCGCTCGCTCCTCGTGTTCGGCATGCTCACCCTTCTGATCGTTATCTGTAACAAGTGTAACCCCCGGAGGCGCCGGTCGGGTCGGTGGATCCGGTGGGCGGCGCGCGTCCGAGAGGTTCAGGTCCGTGTGTGTCAGGAGCGTTGCAGCGCTCGTTCCAGGGCCCGGGAGCGCACGTTGCGGGGAGACGAACTCCGCTGGCCGCTCATCGATGCTCAAGATGGTCGATGGCCACAGCACCTCACTCGCTGGCGTGTCCGATCGCACTCAGGAGCGCGGGCTCATTGGTCTGGCCAGCGCCGGCAAGATCGTCGTTGAGCGTGTCGTTCAGGTCTCGGAGGTAGCGGCCCTCCAGATCCAGGAGGACGGGGTCGGCGATGCTGTGCGTCCGCGCGTACCGGGCCGCGTCGTCTACCGCGACGAACGTGATGTCGGATGCGCCTTCGGATCGCCACGGAGACGGCGGTCTCGTCGCTGCGTACTGTCGGCTCGCCGTGCCGTCGGTTGGCACGCCACTCGGCGCGTCGCCGGCGGTAGCGGGATGCGGCGAGGTTGAGCGCGACCCGGCGTAGCCATGCACGACGGTTGTGCATGGTGCGGACCCGAGGCCACTTCGAGCAGGCACGTTCCATCGCTTCCTGAGCGTGCTCCTCCCCGACGTACCGGTCACCAGGGTCAGCAGGCCGGTGAGCTGCGCGTGCTCGGCCTCACAGAAGGTCGCGAGCTGCTCGGCCACCCGCCGTGCCTGTCCCGTCATGTCCGCATCCCGGCTGCTGGTCTGGCCTTGATCCGTGCCCGCCCTCGTGGAACGCACTCGTCCGGGTTCAGGTTCACCTCCAACCTGGAGCTGTCGCAGCTGATCCCGTTGTCACCGTCGTCACAGGTTGGGAGGCGATCGGAGACACACCAATGCATCATCTGATCCAGCCGGCAGGGCGGACCACGTGGCCGTGACGCCGACGACTCCAAGGACAACGTCGGGGAAGCTGAACCGCCTTGGTTCAGTTTGCGAGTTAAGCTGAACCAACTGAGCAGCGTGATACAGGATGCGCGGACGCTACGAGCGACGGACGTGGCAGTACGACCCGACCCTGTATGCGCCTGCCCGCTTCCGGCGGGCCTGCAACTACGACACGTTCCTGCCCGACCCCTTGGTGGGCTTCGAGCCAACGCTGACGGCATCGGCCATCGGGGTCATCTCCGACGCCGAGCTTCGCCTGCAGCGCCTCGGGACGGGTTCGACCGCGGCGTTGGGGCCGCTTGCCCGACTCCTGCTGCGAACCGAGTCGATCGCGTCGTCGAAGGTCGAGGGCCTGCAGGTCGACGCTCGCGACCTCGCGCGCGGGGAAGCCCGGGCCGACACCGGTGGGAAGCTCAATGCGACCACCGCCGAGGTGCTGGCGAACATCGACGCGATGGAGCTTGCGATCGACGAAGCCACTAGCGCCGAGCGATTCGGTCCCGACCAGATCGTCGCCATCCACCGGCAGCTGATGGCCGCCGCGCCCAACGCCCGCGTTGCCGGACGGATCCGGACGGTGCAGAACTGGATCGGCGGCAACGACCACAACCCGTGCGGTGCCGACTTCGTGCCGCCGCCCCCCGAGCAGGTCGAACCGCTCCTCGCCGACCTGTGTGACGCGATGGCGGACGAGACGCTGCCGCCCCTCGTCCAGGCTGCGCTGGTCCATGCGCAGTTCGAGACCATCCACCCGTTCGATGACGGCAACGGCCGAGCCGGCCGGAGCCTGATCCACGTCGTGCTCCGACGGCGCGGACTCTCCGAGGTGTTCGTCACACCCATCAGCGTCGTCTTCGCACGTGACCGCGACCGCTATATCGCCGGGCTGACCGCCTACCGCAACGGCGACGTCGACCACTGGATCGAGACGTTCGCAACCGCCACCGTCCAAGCAACCGACATCGCCGCTTCCTACCTCGACGAGGTCGAGCAGCTGACTGAACGGTGGCGCGACCTGCTGCGGGCTGCTTCCGACCCGCGAGCGGACGCCGCAGCCTGGACGATCATCGACCTGCTGCCCGCCCACCCCGTCATCACCGCGGCCATCGCCGGTGCTGTCACCGGACGCGCCAAGGCCGCCGTCCACAACGCGCTCGACCAACTCGCCGAGGCCGGTGTGCTCGAGCCGGTCACCGGTGGCCGACGCAACCGCTCCTGGGAAGCCGCCGGCCTCCTCGACCTGATCGCGGACCTCGAGGCCGGCGAGCTACCGACGTGAACCCGGACACCCACCCTGGCAGGACGAGCAGCTCCCGTCATCCTCGCAGTGATTGCGAGCGGGTCCTCGATAGCTGGGAGGCGCGCAGAACCGCACCTGATCAGGGATACACGGACCGACACGCAACGTGTAGTCTGGCGTTATGGCATCCCAACGCATCAACATCACGCTCGACCCGGAGCACGCCACCAAGCTGGCGAGGCTCGCAGCTCGAGTGCACGTCAACGAAGGGACGCTCGCGCGTTCCTTGCTGTCGTCGGCCATCGATGACGCCGACCCGGACGTGGACACCGTCGTGGCGGTGCTCGACGGCATCGAAGACGCCTGGGACCGCGCCCAGCTCGGGCGGCGCCAGGCCGCATCGGGGGACACGATCAACCTCGAACAGCTGTAGCGCGTGGCTCGCGTCGAGATCGCCCGCGCTGCGGTGGAGGACCTGGATCGGCTGATCGCGACCCTGAGCCTGCCAGCGGATACGCGCGAGCGGGTGCGTCGTAGCCTGCGTCCGCTGGCCGACTACCCGCGCGTCGGCGCCGAGCTCACGGGACACTGGAAGGGACTGCGCTTCATCCTCGGGCCGTGGCGATGGATGCTGCTGGTCTACGAGCACCAGGAAGCCGACGACCGCGTCGTGGTGCTCACCGTCCAAGACGCCAGGTCGTCATCCGCCGCGACCTACGGATAGTCCACCGTCGGCGCCCGAATGATGACGAGCCGAATCACGCGGGAACACATCGCCGTGATGATGTGCGGTTACGGCCGCGGCCGCTTCCGCACATAGTTGCCCTCGCTCCTGGATGGAGGGAGTCAGGTGCCCGGGTTGAGCGACTCGAGGAACTCGCGGGGTGTGAGGATGCTGATCTGCCCGACGTGCACCAGGGTGAGCAGGTCTTGATCGCCGCTGACGATGACGTCGGCCTGGCCGGCCTGGGCGGCTTCGATGAGGCGGTTGTGGTCGGGGTCGCGGACGATCTCGACGGCCTCGGTGGGGGTAACCACGATGGCCGCGAGGGCCAGGAGCTTGATGAGCTCGTCCGCATCCCCGATGACCGCCTGCACTTGGGATAGGCGAGTACGCGCCGTAGTTCATCGAGCAGAGCCGGGCTCGTGACGATCTCGAAGTGGCCAGCCAGTGCGGCGTCCAGCACGGCTCCCGGTGTCCCGCCCCACCCGATCCCGGACACGATGGTGTTGGTGTCGAGGACTGCGCGGGTCACGACACCTTCCGTGCCGCCTCGATCGCCTCGTCCACGGTGGCTGGATCCAGACCAGCGTCGGTGACGCGTTCACGCACCTGCGTCAACCGGTGCCGCAGTTCATCACGAGCCTCGGCACGGACCATCTGTTGCAGGGCTTCCCACTCGTCGCGGTTGACCAGGACCGCGACGGGGCGTCCCCGCTTCGTGAGCGAGATGGGTTCGGACCCGCCGGCCACGTCATCGACAAG
>JAWOCZ010000045.1:0-2753 GCA_046483565.1 Nitriliruptoraceae bacterium | reverse complement strand
TCTCGATCTGGTGGCTGCTGTTGCCGGGTCGAGGTGTCGGCTCGGGTGTAGTCACGGCGTGCGTGCATGCGCTGCACCTGCAGCAGCGCGATCTTCCGGTCGCGGGTCTGGAGGACGAAGCTGAGCGAGCCGACCTGTCCGGGGTTGGTGCTGGTGACGGCGCTGGCGTAGACCCGCCCGCTGTCGTGGCGTTGGACCCGCACCCGACGGATATCGCTGTTGGTGACGGTGCCACCTGATAGGCGTGTCTGCGGGGTGTGGCTGCGGTGGAACGGTAGGCGCGTGGCCGGTGGCATCCGGTTGGCCAGGGCCTCCTTGGGTCGCAGTCCTCGTTCGATCTCGAGGTGGATCTTTGCCAGCTCCTGGACGATGGCCCTGAGCTCGTCGACGGTCAGCTCACCGCTCATCGCCGAGTTCCGCGACGGGTGCTGGCCTGGTTGGCCGCTCGGCTGGCTGCGGCTGTCAGGGTGAGATCGAGGTGGTCGGGTGGCAGCAGGCTGCGGGTGACCTCGCCGACGCGTTGGTGCAGAGCTTTGAACCGGTCGAGGTCGGTGCCGACCCAGCTGGCGATGTAGCCGGCGGAGTGCCGGGTGAGGTCGAGCCCGTATCGGGCGGAGATGACGTGAGCCGCCCCTTCGGCGACCCCTTCACAGTCGGCACGGTGGTGGGGGTAGTAGCTGCGGTCACCGTCGGTGTGGGCCCGGATCAGTTCCGGGTCCTGGCGGTGCGCGAGCTCGTGGGCGAGGGTGGCCGCGCGCCCGCCGGCGCTGTTGGCGGTGGCCAGGACGATCCGGTCGCCGTGGCGCTGGTAGTAGCCGTGAAGGCCGTGGGGCAGCGGTTCGGTCACCACGGTCACGCCCTGGTCGGCGCACCAGTTGTCGAGGTGGTCGATGAGTGCGGCGGGTGCGTCTGTTGGGGCTGGTCGACCGAGCTCGGGCAGCGGGGCACCGTCGGTCTGGGTGACGTCGAACACGTACCCGGTGCCGAAGCCGACCCGGCGTTCGAGCCGGTTCCGTGCCTGCTCGGATCGTGGTGGTCTGACCCGTGCACCGGTGGTGGGATCGACCCAGTAGGGCTTGGGGTGGGAGACCATGATCCCGGTCTCGCCCTTGCGGACCTGGCGGTCCAGTTGTTGCCAGGTGCGGTAGGACGCGACCCGGGTGG
This sequence comes from Nitriliruptoraceae bacterium, assembly GCA_046483565.1. Lineage (GTDB taxonomy): Bacteria > Actinomycetota > Nitriliruptoria > Nitriliruptorales > Nitriliruptoraceae > T1Sed10-7. The sequence continues at coordinate 1,589 of JAWOCZ010000045.1, read as the reverse complement.
CGTGGGGTGCCTGGACCGCGATCCACATCGCGTTGGTGGGGGAGTAGCGGTGAAAGCGGGACATGGTGGAGAACCACGCTGCGTACTCCCCGGAGGCCACGATCCGTTGCAGCTCCTGGTCGAGCCGCTCGAGCACCTCGGCACGCCGCTCCTCGATCGGCATCGTCGTGGTCATGGCAGCGACCGCCCGAAGTGGACGGCCAGCGCGGCGGCGGCCTGGGCTGGTGTCAGGTGCCGCAGCGACATCGGGATGGTCGGCAGCGCCCAGGTCCGCCACGTGAGCCCCGCCGAGGTCGGCGGCACGCCGGTGAGCGCCGCGCAGGACAGCTCAGAGACGTCGAGCCGGGTGTCCTCGGTCCCAGTCACTGCCGCATCGGCTCGCGACGGGATCGGCTGGTAGTGGCGGATGCCGGCGTCGGTCCAGGCCAGGACCGCGTCGAACCGGTCTGCGGCACGCTGGTGTGTCCGCGAGGCCAGGACGGCCAGGGTCACGGTGTCGGGTCGGGCAGCCCAGGACATCAGGCTGCCGCCCGCCGGTAGGCGGCGAGCTCAGGGCGGAGTCGCTGCCGAGCCCGATAGACCCGCTTGCGCAGCGTCTCATAGGACACATCGTGGTACTGGGCGATGCCAGAGACCGTGCGTTCCTCGACCCGGGCCTGGAGCCCGTCACGGGTCGCAGCGTCCAGACGTCCAAGGGCCGTCGCGATGGCAGCGCTCAGGTCCAGATGCGGATCGGCATCGATCTGTTCGAACGCCTGCTCCCGCACCAACAGCACCGAGGGGGCGGTCGGTGCCTCATGCGCCGCGTGGCGAAGATGCCCTCGGACATGACGGGACATCAGCCGGTGGAGGCGCTGCGTCATCCGGCTGCGAAGCCACCGGCCATCTGCCAGCTCGGTGCGATGGATCGTGTCGTGGAGCAGTTCGAGTGCGACCGCCCCCCACTCTTCTGGATCCGTTGCCAGCAGCGCCCGCCCTCGGTGCATCAGCAGCGGGCGGTGCGTCGTCGCCAGCCATGCGAAGGCGACCTGGTCGTGGGCCCGAGCGGCCGTCACCAACCGCAGGTACTGCCGTTCGGTCGACGGGTCTGGACGGTCGATGCGGGCCCTGCACAGGGGAACGCCGACGAGCCGTTGCGCCTGGCGGGACTGCTCGTCAGCGTCGAGCTGGGTCCAAAGTCGGGTGACCGTGCCGTAGGGAACAGGGGTGCGATCGCGAGTCATGGCCTGAACTCCGGTAGGGGAGCTCTGACCGTCCCTCGGTGGTGTTGCTGAACCGCTGCTGTGCTCAAGCGAGCCGCAGCAACGGTGCCGTCACGCAGGTGTTGCCGTGCTGTTGCCGCCAAGCGGCACGCGACTGGTCCGTTGCCTAAGCGATGCTGCAGACCCCGACACGAGCGCTGAGAGCGCAGTAACTGTTGCCGTGGCGCGACTAGCGCGCACTCTCGGTGATCTGGGCCAGCCCCGTCCCAAGAATCATCGCCGAGGTGTCAGTCCCATCAATAAGGTTCCCAAGCTCGCCCGAAGGGGGGTGGCGATGCCGAAACAGCCGTTCGATCCATCAAAGGACCGCCTCGAGCGGCCCCGGCT
>JAWOCZ010000040.1:0-7465 GCA_046483565.1 Nitriliruptoraceae bacterium | reverse complement strand
GCTCTTCGCATCGACGCCGAGATCGGTCAGGCGACGCAGGACCTCCTTGTTGTGGAGGCCGGTCTCCTTGGCCAGTTCGTAGACGCGGACCTTGTTGCTCACGCGTTCTCGCTCCTCACGGTGCCAGCCGGCACCTGGTGGTACACCACGTGGTTCTCGAGTTGGTCGAGTGCGACGGTTGCCTCACCCTCCGCGACGCCCTTGAGGGCGCGCTGGAGGGCGCTGGCGCCACGTCGTCGCGCCGCGGCGATGCAGTCTGGGTCGGGGCAGAGGTACGCCCCCCGGCCGGGGAGCCGTGCGTCGGGGTCGAACCGGACCCCGTCCGGGGTGCGGGCGACCCGCAGCAGGGCACGCTTTTCGCGCGCTCGGCGGCATCCGATGCAGGTCCTGACCGGCGCTCGAGGCGCGGTGCCTGGCAATGGTACGCCCTCCACGGGGTTACGGGGACCCTCGATCTCGCCGATCGTCGCCGAAGGGGGCCGGATCGGGGTGGCGACGCGGTTCAGGGGGTCGTCGATGGATCGGCGCCGGCGTCCTCAGCCGCGTCGGGCTCGGCACCGTTCTCGGCGGCGGTGTCGGGAGTGGCAGGTGCGTCGGTCGCGGCGTCGGTGACCTCCACGACCTCGGTGGGTTCCGGGACGACCGTGTCCGCTGAGGCACCGACCGGCAGGTCCGTGGCCGTGGCGTCCGGCTCGGCGCTGAGGACGTCGTCGTCCTCGTCCTCGAGCGCGGAGCGTCGCACGGCTTCGGCCGACTCGTAGGCAGCCTCGATGGCCTTGGCCCCCTCGTCGGACAGCGGGTTGCCGTACTCGTCGATCAGCCCGGCCTCGAAGGCCTCCTGGAAGGCCCGTTGCTCCTCGGCGAACTGTGTCTCGGACTTGATGTCGATCCGCCAGCCGGTCAGGCGGGCTGCCAGGCGGGCGTTCTGGCCCTCACGACCGATCGCCAGCGACAGCTGGTAGTCGGGCACCACGACCAGCGCCGTCCCCTCCTCCGGGTAGAGGTAGACGTTGGTCACCTTGGCCGGTGACAGGGCGTTGCCGACGAGCTGCTCCGGGGCATCGGCCCACCGCACGATGTCGATGCGCTCGAGCTCCTCGGAGTGCAGCTCCTTCTGCACGCTGCGCGCCCGCTGGCCCCCAGGCCCCACGCAGGCCCCCACCGGATCGACGTCCCGGTCGTTGCTCATCACGGCGACCTTGGTGCGGTGCCCGGCCTCACGGGCGATGCCCTTGATCTCGACGATGCCTTCCTCGATCTCGGGCACCTCGAGGGCGAACAGGCCGACGACCAGCGCCGGGTGGGTTCGGGAGGCGACGATCTGGGCACCGCGGAGCTGTTTGCGGACCTCGATCACCACCCCCCGGGTGTGGGCGCCGTGCTCGAGCCGCTCGTTGGGGATCTGCTCCTGGTAGGGCAGCAAGGCCTCGGTACGGCCGAGCTCGATCAGCGTGGCGTTGCCCTGCTGGGAGATCTGGCCGGAGACGATGTCGCCCTCGCGGCCGACGAACTCCCCGTAGGTGGCCTCGCGCTCGGCCTCCCGCAGCCGCTGCAGCAGGACCTGCTTTGCCGTCTGCGCCACGATCCGGCCGAAGTCCTTCGGCTCCTCGCGCCACTCGGAGACCACGTTGCCCTCGTCATCGAGCTCCTGGGCGAACAGGCTGACCTCACCGCTGGTCCGGTCGACGGACACCCGGGCCTCGTCCCCGGTGGCGTGGGGCGAGCGCTTGTAGGCGGAGGCCATGGCGGTCTCGAAGGCCTCGACGACGGTCAGGAAGTCGATCCCCTTCTCGCGTTCGATCTGACGCAACGCGTCGATGTCGATCTTCACGGCTAGGCCTCCTGTGGGGTCACCACGGCAACACGACGTGACCGCGGACGACATCCTCGAGCGCGATGTCGCGGTCACCGTCGTGGGTGGTGAGGGTCAACGTGGACGCGTCCGCTGCCGCGAGCTCCCCGACCACCTCGCGCTGCTCCTTCCCCGGAGCGTGCAGCTCGAGACGGACCGTGCGGCCCCGGTTGCGGGCGAAGTCGCGGGCTCGGGTCAGTGGTCGATCCGCTCCCGGCGAGGTCACCTCGAGGAGGTAGCCCCCGGCGATCGGATCGTGCTCGTCGAGCGCCGCTTCCAGCTCGCGCGAGAGCGTCGCGATGTCGTCGATGCCGACCAGCACCTCGGGGTCGAGATCGTCGGCATCGACGGTCAGCCGGACCATGCGGCTCCCGCGCTGCCCCTTCACGACCACGTCGAGCACCTCGACACCGAGCTCCGCCGCGATCGGCGCTGCCAACTCCGCGACCGCTCGTTGGAGGTCGTCGTTCGACGGGCGTGTCACGTCAGACCTCCTGTGGTCGAGGGCTCGGGTGGGATCGCAGGTTCGTGGTGGGTCGGTTCGTGGTGGGTCCGGGCTGCTCGCGAGCGGACGGCCCCTCACGTCAGCGGCCGGCCCCGTGGGGCCGGCCACCGCAGCGGTCGCTGTCTGCTGTCGAGCTCGTCGGTCGCGAGAGGCTCGCGTCGGCGGATCGGGTCGGCGGTACGGCGGCTCGTGGCCGGGGGAACGGGAACGTCTATCGGGCGACGTCACGGCCCCGAACACGACACAGCGGGCCGTCAGGCCCGCCGCGAGGTTCGCTCACAGACCGTAGCACGACCGGGTCAGGGCTGCCACGGCAGGCCCGTCAGGCGACGATCGGTGCGCCCTCGCCGCGTTCGGCGCGGATCTCCTCGGCCATCTCGGTGGCGAAGTGGACCATCGCCTCGACGATGTCCTCCTCACGGACCGTGGCGATCCGCTCACCCTTCTTGATGATGTCGCCTTTGCCGTTGCCGGCAGCGACCCCGAGATCGGCCTCACGGGCCTCACCGGGGCCGTTGACCACACAGCCCATGACCGCGACCCTGAGGGGCGCGTCGATCCCCTCGAGCCCCTTCTGCACGTCCTCGGCCAGGGTCCACACGTCGACCTGCGCACGTCCGCAGGACGGGCAGGAGACCACGTCGAGACCGCGCTGGCGCAGGTGCAACGACTCGAGGATCGCGATCCCGGCCTTGACCTCCTCCACCGGATCCGCCGACAGCGAGACCCGGATCGTGTCCCCGATGCCCTCGGCGAGCAGGGCACCGATGCCGACCGCGGACTTGATCGAGCCGGACTTGAGCGGACCCGCCTCGGTGACGCCGAGGTGGAGGGGGTAGTCCGTGCGCTCGGAGAGCAGCCGGTAGGTCTGGATCATCACCCACGGGTCGGAGTGCTTGACCGAGACCTTGGTGTCGTGGAAACCGACGTCCTCCAGCAGCTGGATCTCCCTGAGGGCGGAGGCGACCATCGCCTCCGGCGTGGGGCCACCGAACTCCTCGAGGATCGCCTCCTCCAGCGATCCACCGTTCACGCCGATCCGGATCGCGACACCGGCCTCGTCGGCCATCCGGCCGAGCAGCGCGACCTTGTCGTGCTTCTTGATGTTGCCGGGGTTGATGCGTACCCCGGCACAGCCCGCCTCGATCGCCATGACCGCGTACTTCCACTGGAAGTGGATGTCCGCGATGACGGGGATGCGGGCGTGCTCGGCGATGTAGGCCAGCGCCTCCGCGTCCTCCCTGCGGGGCACGGCGACCCGGACGATGTCGGCCCCGGCGGCCTGGGCCGCGGCGATGGCCTGGAGGGTGAGGTCGGCCTCGTGGGTGGGCGTGACCGTCATCGTCTGCACGCTGATCGGGGGGTCACCGCCCACCTCGAGCGGCCCGAGCCGGATCTTGCGGGTCGGGCGACGCGGTGGTGGGGGCAGATCCGCGTTGGCCACCGGGGTGGTGGTCGGTGCCATCGGCAGATGGGCGGGGAAGGTGCTCACCAGGGCTCCTGGCTCTCGGGAGCGCGGCGACCCGGCACGGACGGACCGGCCGGTCGTGGCTCGCGGTGGGTGTCGGGGCGGGACACCGGTGGTTCGTCGCCGAGCCTACCGCTGGCCGGCTCGCGACCGAGGTTCGCGCACCGGGCCGAACAGCCGCTGCCGGGCGGCCGGCGACCGAGGGGGCCGAGGGGACCGACGGCCCAGATCACAGCTGGAGGGGATCGCTGATGTCCAACCAGATCGAGGTGACGACCACCAGCAGCAGCACGCCGATCACCGGGAGCGCCACCGCCGTGATCGCGCGGGGGTCCACGACGAAGTCCTCGTCGCGACCACGGACGCGCCGCGCCAGGTTGCCGACCTTCTCGATGCCGAGCACGGCGAGGTGCCCCCCGTCGAAGGGAGGCAGGGGCACGAGGTTGAAGATGAACAGGAAGACGTTGAGGTAGGCGAGCAGGAACAGGAACGTGTACAGCCCCGCACTGCCGGCCTCGGCGGTCTGTCCGGCCAGTGAGGCGATCCCGATCACCGACACCACGCCTTCGGGGTCGCGCTCCTGCGCTCCCACGGAGGTCGAGACGAGGTCGGCGAGCCCGGACGGGCTGAAGATCGACGCCAGCCCCTGGACGCTCGCACCCAGCAGCGGCACCACCCCACCGAAGGGGTCGAGCTCGTCACCGACGGCGGCCCGCCGGCCCGCGGCGCCGGGCGACATGCGGGACTCCACCGGGGTCGGCGCGAACCCGGCGAGCCCGACCACCTCCCCGGTCTGCGGGTCCTGTTCCTCCTGCGGGGTCAGGACGACCTCCAGGGTCTCGTCGCCCCGCTCGATCGTCAGCGTCGTCGGCGTCCCCGGTCGCGCACGGATCGCGTCGCGCAGCACCTCGAAGTCCGTCGAGGCGGTGTCCTCCACGGCCACGAGCCGGTCCCCCTCCTGGAGGCCGGCGGCGTCGGCCGGGGTGTCGTCGAGCACCGCGGCGACCTCGGTGGTGACCTCGCCGGTGGGCAGCGGCAACAGGCTGTACATGCCGAACAGCAGCAGGAAGGCGATCGCCACGTGGGTCACCGGCCCCATGAAGATGGCCAGCGCCCGCTGCCAGACCGGTCGGTCGTGGTAGAACCGACCCTCGTCGCCGCGCTCGAGCCGCCAGGCCAGGTCACCGAGCCGCTCGCTGCTACCGACCTCGGTGTGGACGATCTCGCGCAGGGAACGCCGCAGGCCCTCGAGGTCCTCCATCTCGGCGGCGGTGTCGCGGGTGCGGCGCAGGATGTGCTCGCGCTGCTCCTCGGGCGTCCCGCGCCGGGTCAGCTCCTCGTCGAGGTGCTCCAGCGCGCCCAGGGTCAGCGCCGGCGTGCCGTCGGCGAAGCTGGTGACCACGGTCGGGTCCCGGTCGGCGGCGGCACGCAGCGCCTCGACGGTGAACACGGTGTCGACCAGCGGCCGGTCGCGCTCGTCCAGCGAGGTCATCCCGCGTATGGAGACGAAGCCTCCGAGCGGGAACGCCTTGACCCCGTACTCGGTCTCGCCCCGCCGGGTCGACCACAGGGTCGGGCCGAAACCGACGAAGTAGCGGTCGGCCTTCATCCCCACCGATTTCGCGGTGACCAGGTGGCCGAGCTCGTGGATCAGGATGGCCAGCACGAGCGCGACGACGAAGGCCAGGATGGCCAGTGAGCTGCTCATCGTGATGCCGATCGGTGGACGGCGGCGCGGGCGTGGTCCCGACCGAACCGGTCGACGGCCCGCACGTCGTCGAGGTCGCGTGGGGGGCTCGGGCGCGTGGCGGCGTAGGCCTCGAGGGTCTCGGTGACCACCCTGGTGATGTCGAGGAAGCCGAGGCCTCCGGCCAGGAAGGCGGTCACCGCTTCCTCGTTCGCTGCGTTGTACACCGCGGGATGGGCCCCGCCACGCCGTCCCGCCTCCAGCGCGAGGTCGATCGCCGGGAAGGTCTCCCGGTCGACCGGCTCGAAGCGCAGCGTGCCGGCGGTCGTCCAGTCGCAGGCCACGAAGGCGCGGTCGAGGTGATCGGGCCAGGCCAGCGCGAGCTGGATCGGCAGCCGCATGTCCGGTGGGGACAGCTGCGCGATCGTGGAGCCGTCGACGAACTCGACCATCGAGTGGACGACCGACTGCGGGTGGACGACGACATCGAGGTGGTCGAGGTCGACCTCGAACAGCAGGTGGGCCTCGAGCAGCTCCAGCCCCTTGTTGACCAGGGTCGCGGAGTTGACGGTGATCACCGGACCCATGGACCAGGTCGGGTGCGCGAGCGCCTCCGCCGCGGTGACGTCGCCGAGCTGCTCGCGGGTCCGGCCGCGGAACGGCCCGCCGCTGGCGGTCAGCACGAGCCGTGCGACCTCGGTGTCCCGGCCGGCGCGCAGGCACTGGGCCAGCGCGGAGTGCTCGGAGTCGACCGGCAGCAGATGGCTCGCGCGGCCACCGGCCCGCTCGGCGGCCGCCACGACCAACCCACCCCCGACGATCAGGCTCTCCTTGTTGGCCAGGGCGACGGGGGTCCCGGCTTCCAGTGCCGCCAGGGTCGGCGCGAGCCCGACCGCACCGGTGATCCCGTTCAGCACCACCTCGGCGTCGGCCGCGGCCAGTACCGTCGCCGCGTCGGGTCCGTCCAGGACCTCGAGCCTCGGGTCGTGGGCTCGCAGCCGGGCCGCCGCCGCAGGGTCGTGCACCGCGACGCGGGTGACGCCGAGCGCTGCCGCCTGGGCGCCGAGCGTCTCGATGTCACGGCCGGCGGCCAGTCCGACGACCTCGAAGCGGTCGGGGTGCGCCGTGAGGACCTCGATGGCCTGGGTGCCGATCGACCCGGTCGACCCGAGCACGATCACGCGGCGGCGGCTCACGACGGTGTCCGGGTGACGGTGGGCAGCGTGCCGGCGGCGTCGATGCGTTCCGCGGCACCGACGGCCGCGGGGAGCCGGCTCCCGGCGCCGAGGGTGTAGGAGGCCAGGAGCTGACCGCACGCGGCATCCGCATCGCGTCCGCGGGTGTCACGCAGGGTCACCGTGGCTCCCCGACGCTCGACCGTGTCGATGAAGGCCCGGGTGCGGGCAGCGGTCGGCTCCTGCCAGCGCACGCCCGGCGTGGGGTTCATCGGGATCACGTTGATGTGGGCGCGCAGGCGGCGGGCGATGGCCCCCAGCCGGTCGGCCTGCAGCCGGTCGTCGTTGACGTCGCCGATCAGACACCACTCGATGCTGACCCGCCGGTTGGTGGTGCGGCGGTAGGCCGCCATCGCCTGTTCGACCTCGGCGAGCGGGTGCTGGCGGTTGACGGGGACCAGATCGTCGCGCAGATCGTCGGTCGCCGCGTGCAGCGAGACGGCCAGGGTGACCGGCAGACCGAGCTCGGCGAGCTTGGTGATCCCGGGCACCAGGCCGACGGTGGAGACCGTGATGTGGCGGGCGGAGAGGTTGAACCCCGCCGGGTCGTTGAGCCACCGGACCGTGGCCAGGGTCGCGGGCAGGTTCGCCAGCGGCCCTGGCCACGGTCCGGTGGCTCAACGACCCGGCGGGGTTCAACCTCTCCGCCCGCCACATCACGGTCTCCACCGTCGGCCTGGTGCCCGGGATCACCAAGCTCGCCGAGCTCGGTCTGCCG
>JAWOCZ010000037.1:0-4394 GCA_046483565.1 Nitriliruptoraceae bacterium | reverse complement strand
CCCGTCGGGAGACCGGCGCGGATCCGCCGCTCGGTATCCTCCCGCCATGCCCTCGATCGTGCCCACAGCGCTCCGTTCCGCCTCTCGCCGCCACCTGCGCGGCGCGGCGCTCACGGCCCTGGTCGCCAACATCGTGATCGTGTTCACCGGCGGCATCGTGCGCGTCAGCGGGTCAGGTCTCGGTTGCAGCGACTGGCCGACGTGTGACGGCAGCAACATCAGCCCACTCGCGGGCAGCGCCGGCCACGCGGCATGGCAGGGGTACGTGGAGTTCGGCAACCGCCTGCTCAGCGCGCCGGTGCTCCTCGCCGCGGTGCTGGTCTGGTGGTTCGTCCGACGCACCGGCCCACACCCTGTGGCCGTCCGGCGACTGGCTCTGCTCCTGCCCCTCGGCGTCCTCGGTCAGATCGTGCTGGGAGGTGTCACCGTCCTGACCGGCCTGTCCCCGGTCACCGTGGCCGGACACTTCCTGGCCTCGATGGTGCTGATCGCGGCTGCGGCGGGGGTCTACGAGTTGGTGCGCGAGCCGGACGGGCAACCCGCTGCCACCCGCGGCGTGCAGCATGCGATGAGCGCGATCCTGGTCGCCTCCATGGTCGTGCTGTTCCTCGGCACGCTGGTCACCGGCACGGGTCCGCACGGCGGGGACCTGAACGCGCCCCGGTTCGGGTTCGACCTGCGGATCATGGCCATCGCCCACGCCGATGCCGTGTGGCTGCTGCTCGGCCTGACGAGCGCCACGGTCGCGGTCACCTGGCGAACGGAGCCGTCGAGGTTCCGACGCACCCTCAGGTTGCTGCTGGTGATCCAACTCGCCCAGGGCGGCCTCGGCTACCTCCAGTACTGGCTCGGTGTCCCACCGACGCTCGTCTCCTTCCACATCGTCGGTGCCACCGTGATGTGGACGGTGGCCGTGCTGACCTGGGCACGCGCCCGCGATCACGCCTCGCTGCTGGGGACGCGGACCGGGGGGCAGCCCCGGGCCGCCCACCCCGCCAGGCCGGACACCGACACCACCGACACCGGCCAGCGCGCGCCGGCCGGGAACCCACCGGCGGGCGATCGACCGGCGGACGAGGACCCGGACGGCGCCGGCCGTACCGGCACCCGGCTCCCCGCCGACCCGACGGTGTCCGGTACCCCGTGACCGCCGCGCTGTCGGTGCTGGTACTGGGCGACTCGACCGCCTTCACCGATGAGGGCGGCCCACAACTCCCCGACACGCCCCATCTCTACCCCAACGTCGTCGCCCGCCACCTCGAGGAGCACCTGGACCGCGCCGTCGAGGTGGTGGTGGTCGCCCAGCCAGGCGCCACGGTGCGCGACGCGCTGCGGGCCGCCACGAAGGACCGCCACGTCCAGTTCGACCTGCTCGCCCACGCCGACGCCGTGGTGGTCGGGGTCGGCAGTTTCGATCATGCGCCCGCGGGGGTGCCGCCGTCCGTGCAGGCGCTGGTGCCGTACCTGCGACCCGACGGCCTCCGCCGACAGGTCCGCCGGGTCCTGCACGCCGCCTACCCCCGCCTGATCCACCTGCGGCGGGGCCGGGGGTTCCGCACCCCGCCGCGTGAGTTCCAGCGCCTCTACGGTGCCCTGCTCGACCAGGTCAGGAGCATCACCTGGGGCCGAGCGGCCGGGGTGGCGCTCGGGCCCACGAGCCACCGGAGCGCCTACTACGGCTACCGCCATCCGAACCACGCGCGCGCCGAGGCCCGACAGCTGGCGCAGGCGCGCGCCCACGGCTTCACGGGGGTCGCGGTCTGGCCGCGGGTGGTCGCCCACCTCGATGCGCTCAACGACGACGGGATCCACTGGCCCGCGCCCGTGCACGAGCTGATCGGCGCCGACGTCGCGAACGCGCTCCTGCCGCAGCTGACCGGCCTGGCTCCGCCGACGGGGCTGCCGGCCGTCTACCGAGAGCACCTCGCGCGTCACGGCGCCACTGACGAGGACAGCTGAGCCCGCGGTCCCCCGACGGACCCCGGCGCAGCACCCCCTACCTCGGTGCCGGGCCGCCGGTACCAGCCGCCCGGCAGGCGGACGTCCGGCAGGCGGACGTCCGGGGGTCAGGCGCCGTCGACCACGGTGCCGGTGCCGTTCATGTTCGGGTGGACGGCGCAGTAGAAGTACCAGTCCTCGGGCAGATCCTCCCACACGACCTCGTCGGCGACGTAGTAGTCGACGACGACGCCGGTGACCACCTCCGAGTTGGCGAACTCCTCGTCGCCGATCCCCGGGTCGCCGACGTCGCCCTCGATCGAGGCGATCACGACGTTGTGGGGGACGCCCGGCTCATCGTTCTGGAAGACGAAGGAGAGCGGGTCGGTCTCCGGGTCGGGGACGACCTCCCAGCGGTCGATCGTCTGGCACTCGCCGGTCTCGTCGTACTGGCAGAAATCCTGGGAGTTGATCGCGCTGATCACCGGTGCCGCCTCCGGGATCGTGAGCAGCGGCTCCACGTTGATCATGCGGTCGTCGTCCTCGATACCGCCGAGGACGCCCGCCGAGAGGAGTGCCCCGACCACCAGCGGCAGGATCGCCGCGAAGACCACGACCCCGCGGCGCGGCGTGTCGAGCTTGTCCTGGCTGGAGGCCAGGCTGACCGTGAACAGGATGCCGGCCGCCGCCACGGCCGCCAGCATCAGCGCGCCCGACTTGGTGTTGAACAGCAGGATCGCCGCGATGGCACCGACGAAGCCGACGATGGCCGTCAGCACGGCGAGCGGCAACACGATCGGCATGATCACGCGGCTTCGGAAGTCGTCGTTCACGTCCGCCCCACTCCAGGATGGTCAGCCCGCGCGGCGTGCGCGAGCGGGTTGGTCGGCTCGGTCAGATGCTCGGTGCGTGGTCGAACACGGTGACGATGGCCATGACCGCGTAGAGCACCAACGCGAAGGCCAGGCCCGTGACCATCAACCGCTTGAAGATCGGGGAGTCGAACTTCAGGTGCATGAACCAGCCCGCCACGTAGAGGAACTTCACCACCATGAGCACGATCAGCATCGGGATGGCGATCGAGCCGAAGTCCAGGAAGTACGTCGACACCTCGAGCGCGGTCAGGACGGCCAGCACGACCGCGATGTGGACGTACTGCTTCGGCGTCGGATGCGCATCGCCGTGCGCACCGGCCTGCTCGGGGGCATCGGTGGTGCTCATGCTCGGTCTCCTCCGCGGGGATCGAAGCCGTGCGATGACGGCGGTCGCTCGGTCGCGTCACTCGATGACCGCGAGCTCCGGGATCAGGTAGACGACGGTGAAGATGATGACCCAGATGATGTCGACGAAGTGCCAGTACAGCCCGATCATCTCGGTCTTGAGGTCCTGGTTCGGCTTGACCTTGCCGGTCAGGGACAGCACGTACAGGCTGCACAGCAGCAGGATGCCGATGAACACGTGCAGGCCGTGGAACCCGGTCAGCACGTAGAAGGAGGAGGCGAACGGCGAGGTGGACAGCGCCATGCCCTCCCGCACGAACACGCTGAACTCGAACACCTGTCCGCCGAGGAACACCGCCCCCTGGCCGGCCGTGGCCAGGATCCACAACCGCATGCGGCGCATGTCGCCCTGCGTGTGCGCGTGGTGGGCCAGGACCATGGTCAGCGAGCTCATCAGCAGCACGAAGGAACTGATCGACGTGAAGGGGATGTCGAAGATCTCCACCCCGGGACCACCGGCCGTGGTGTCGAGGTAGAGCAGGTAGGCCGACACGAAGGCGCCGAAGAACAGGAACTCCGAGCCGAGGAAGGTCCACATCCCCAGCTTGCGGTGATCGATGCCAAGCGTCGTGGTCGCCGCTTCGGTCGACATGTCTGGCTCTCCTCGTGCTCCATGCCCCGTGCGGGGCGCGCACCCGACGACGGGCGCGCCGCGTCCGCCGGTCAGTGGGCGCTGGCCGCAGCTCTCGCACCGCTGCTGGGTGCGTGGTCATCGGGATCGTCGTCGTCACCCTCGGCGAGCGGCTCGATGATCCAGCCGTACATCCCGACCACGAGCCAGACGAGCCCGAGGCCGATCAGCCAGAAGTTGCCGAACACCAGGCCGTAGCCGAAGGGCAGGAACCCGAGGGTCTGGACCAGCGGCCAGTACGACGGATCCGGCATGTGGATGTGCTCATCGTGCTCGGCCGCCGGATCGTGGTCCTCGGAGGCGCCGGCGGGCACCGGGACCACCCGGCCCGCGTCGTCCTCGGCGTACTTGCGGTGCCAGAACTCGTCACGGTGGGTCACGGTCGGGATCGCGTGGAAGTTCTCGTAGGGCGTCGGTGAGGGGGTGATCCACTCCAGGGTGCGCGCGTCCCAGGGGTCGTCGCCGGAGGCCTCGCCCCGCTTCACGGAACGGATCAGGTTGTAGAGGAACACGAGCGCGGAGCCGAACAGCACCAGGTAGCCAAC
>JAWOCZ010000027.1:0-16515 GCA_046483565.1 Nitriliruptoraceae bacterium | reverse complement strand
TGACCCGGCCCGCACGCCTGGCTACCTCCCGATCCCGCCGCGGACCCCGTCGGTCGAGCGAGGGTCGGGCGGGGGGGTCGAGCGGACACCGTCCCAGACCCTGTCCGGCCCCGGAGGCCGCGGGTACGCTGACGTTCCAGCCCTTCCGGCCGATCATGCTCCCGAGACGCCGTTGTGGCCGGGGTCGCGATGAGCGGTCCTCTCCGTCTGCCTCGTACCGACCGTCTGCCTCGTACCGACCTCGTACCGACCTCGGACCGACCTTCGATCCGGCTGGCCGTCGACGCCACGTCTCGGTCGTGCGATCGCCCCGCCCACCTCCTCACAGGTCGTTGCCATGTACGTGCTCCCACCTGTACTCCCCGATCGTCTGGTGGACTACGCACCTGGCCGGGTCGTCGAGGTCGCACCGGCCTCCTGGCCGATCGTCGAGGTCCGCGACCGGGTCGGCATCACCAGCACCATCCCGCGCTACGCGCTGGAGGTGCTGACGGTCCGCACTGACATCGACCCGGAGCGGGTCCACTGGTTGGCGAGCGGGTCCTCGACCCGTCCGCTGTCGAACCGGCATGTCCACGTCGTGCACCACCGTGCACGCTTGCACGTCGTCGATGGGCATCATGCCCTGGCGGCCCACCTCGCCATCGGCTCCGACCGCATCCCGGTGCGGCTGGTCAGTCCGGCCCAGGTGCGCGATCCTGCCCAGGTGCGCGACCCGGACCTCGATGCTGCCGCTGGCAACACCGGAGCCGCCTGAGCTCAGTCACCCTGCAGCTGGCGCCCGCGTTCGATCACGGCCTGTCGGCGAGCCTCTACGACGGCGGGGTCGACCACGAGGTCGCGACCGCGCTCTCGTTCGGTCTGCAGCGCCTCCTCGAGAGGGACACCGGAGAGGAGGCGGTAGGTGGCCAGCAACTCACCCACGACGACCGGGTCCGAGCCGACGAGCGCGTCCACCAGCTGCTCGACGGCGTCCGGGAGCTGCTCGTGTGGCACCGCCGTGTTGACCAGTCCCATCGCCGCCGCCTCGCCGGCATCCACGAACCTGCCCGTGAGGCTCATCCCGAGCGCCTGCCGCAGACCGACGTAGCGCGGGAGCAGCACGCTCATCCCGCCTGACGGGTGGATCCCCACCCGAGCATGCGTATCGGCGAACCGGGCCCGCTCCGAAGCGATCGCGAGGTCACAGCACAGCACGAGCTCCAATCCGCCGGTGACCGCAGCGCCGTTGACCGCCGCGATCGTGGGTGTGGCGAGTTCCTGTAGTACGCGCCACGGGTCGGCATCCAGGCGAGCGACCTCGGTGAGGTCGAGCCGTCCGCCGGCGATCTCGGCCAGGTCCAGGCCGGCGCAGAAGGCGGGGTCGGTCCCGGTGAGCACGACGGCACGCACGGTCGGGTCCTCGTCCGCCGCGCGTAGCGCCGCGACGAGCGCGGCCATCGTCTCGAGATCGAGCGCGTTGCGCCGCTGCGGTGCGTCCAGGCGGAGGGTGACGTGGTGCTCGCTGCGGTCGACGACGAGACGCGGCATGCTGGTCCTCCTGCTCGGGCGGACCGGCGGTCGACCGGTCACGGATTGACGCGGGCGATCCTGCCAGAACGTGCCCGGTGGCACCCGATCGTCCATCACAGGAGGGATGGGTATGGCGGCGTCCAGTTCGGTGGTGCGGGCGGTGGCCCTGTTGGTGTGCTGTGCCTCGGTGCTGGGCTGCTCCGACCTCACCGGCCTGTTGGACGCAGAGCCGGCACCCTCGGCCCTGGCCGAGGCTTCGGCATCCGACCGGCCGGAGAGCGTCCCGGCCGATGCGGAGCCGGCAATCGTGGACCGCGTCGTCGACGGGGACACGGTGCGGGTGATCGCGGCGCCGGGCGGCACGATCGTCGAGGGTGGATCGATCCGTGTGCGACTGCTGAACGTCGACGCCCCGGAGGTGGCACGGGACGGTCAGCCCGCCCAGTGCCTCGCCGACGTGGCATCCACCCGTCTGGCGACGTTGCTGCCCGCCACCTCGTTGGTGTGGTTGGCGGCGGACCGTGAGGAGCGTGACCGCTACGACCGACCGCTGCGGGGGCTGTGGACCGATGACGGCGTGTTCGTGAACGAGGTGCTCGCGGAGGAGGGACTGGTGGAAGCGGTGTTGTTCCCACCCAACGACCGCTTCCACGCATCGATCGTGGCGGCCGAGCGCCGCGCGGCCGCGGCAGGGATGGGTCTCCACGGCGATGCCTGCCGCTGAGCGCGCCACCATCACGTCGAGCCGCGCCGCCACATCGTGAGCCGGCTCGATCCACCGGCCGGGCGCCGGGACGGGTAGCGGATCTCGGGGCCGGAACTCGGCACCGACGGGGTGGCCAGCCGGCGGCCGGAGGCTCCCATCGCGGGGTGACCGGCCGACTGGGGTGACCGGCCGACTAGGGCGACCGGCCGGCTGGGGTGGGGACCCGGACAGGTGTGGCCGGCTGGCGACCCCGTGGTGGTGTGGTCGCACCCGGTGCTAGGTGGCGACGCTGGTGGGCCTGGATGGGCCGGCTGTGGTGGGGACCCGGACAGGTGTGGCCGGCTGGTTACCCCGGTGGGCCTGGATGGGCCGGCTGGGGTGGGCAACCGGACAGGTGTGGCCGGCTGGTTCCCCCGGTGGGCCTGGATGGGCCGGCCGGGGTGGGCAACCGGACAGGTGTGGCCGGCTGGCGACCCCGTGGTGGGGGTCCGACCCCGTGGTGATGTGGTCGCACCCGCTGTTGGGTGGCGACGCTGGTGGGGTCGCACCCGCTGCGGTTAGCGGGGGTTCTTCAGTCGCAGCGTTGCGGACGGGAGCCGATCGGAGCGTCGTCCTCGCTGTCGCCGCTGTCGCCGCTTTCCTCGCTGTCGGCGCTGTCGGCGCTGTCGCGGCTGTCGCCGCTGTCGCCGCCTTCGGCGCTGCCGTCCTCACCGTCGCCGACCGCTGCGCTGCTGCCGTCCTCGGCGGCGGTGTCGCCCTCCAGCAGCCAGGTGAACAACTCGGCCGCAGCCTCCTCGTCAGGGCGCAGCAGCCAGGCCTCGCCCGAGGTATCCGCTGTGCCCGGGACGGTGCGTGCCTCGAGTGGCTGCTGCAACGTGCCCCGGTGGTCCATGACCACCTGTCGGATGCGGTTCAGGGTCAGCGAACTGTCGACCTGCAGCGACGCGGCGACGGCCTCGGCGAACCGAAGGGTGCGTACGGGGTTCGAGAAGACGCCGTTCTCGCGTGCTTGGTCCCGCATCTCGACGAGCAGCCGCTGCTGGCGGCTGATGCGTCCGAAGTCGTTGTCGAGGTGCCGGGCCCGCGCGAAGGCCAACGCGTCGGCTCCGTCCAGCACCTGGCAGCCGGGCTGCAGGTCCAGGTTCGCACGCTGGTCGTACATCGGCTCCTCGATGTAGAGCTCGACACCTCCGATGGCATCGACGATCTCCAGGAACCCACGGAAGTCGACCTTCGCCGCGTGGTCGATGGCCACACCCGACCATCTCGAGACCGTCTGGACGACACAGCTCATACCCCCCACCCCGGACTGCTCGCCGATGCTGTAGGCGGCGTTGATCCGCCCGCTGGTCCCGTCGCATCGGGGGACCACGCTGTCCCGCGGGATGTTCACCATCCGCACTTCGTCTGCGGCCGCATCGATGCGGACCAGGGCGACCACCTCGGTGCGCTCGCCCCAGGCGGCACCGGTCCCGAGTTCCTGTTGCTCCTCTGCGGTGAGCACCTCACGGGTGTCGGAGCCGAGCAGGAGCAACGTGATGGGCGCCGCATCGCCGTCGATCTCGCCGTCGATCCCGCCGTCGATCCCGCCGTCGGTCTCGCCGTCGGTCTCGCCGCCCTGGTCGGCGTTCCCCGTCCCATCACTCCCGGGCCCACCGAGCGGAGCGGCGCTCCCTCCGTCGTCGGTGGTCCCGGAGGCGCCACGCAACCCGTCGACCTCGACGCGCGTCAGCGAGCGGTCGAGCGCGAACACCGCGCCCGACACGACCGCGATCGAGAAGGTGATGATCGCCGCGATGCTGCCGAGCACGTGCCAGCGCGGTCTGGCGCGAACCCGCGAGTGCGGGTTCGACGTCCAGATGGCGTTGTTCGTGGTCACGCATCACTCTCTGCAGGCCGCGCATGCCCCTCGGGCCGGTCGCCGTCGGCTACAGCGAAGCATCGTTGCGCGGGCGGTGCGGGCCGGGAGGTCCAGGCTACGCCCTCCGCCGCGCTACCGGTCGCGTGCCCGAGAGCGTTCGGACAGGGTCGGTCGGATACGGCCCGGGCAACCGCCGTCACCGGGACACCCGGCGCAGCCTCCGGCGTCGATGCAGTTGCGCGAGACCCTGTCCTTGCCATGGCCATCGCCAGTACCCATCCCCTGACCGGGGGCCGTGCCGTCGACAGGGGGTGCTGGCTCGGGACCCCGCCGGGCACTGGCCCGGTGGCGGTGACGCAGCGGTCGCTTCCAGGGCGATGGGCTACCTTGGGAGTCGTCGGATGTCCTCCGACCCGTCCCCGTCGCCGGTCGTCGGCGACCCTTCCTCCCCCGTTGGAGCCGCACCGTGTCCGTCGTGTCCGCGGAAGCTGCTCGCCGCCGGACCTTCGCGATCATCTCGCACCCGGATGCGGGCAAGACCACCCTCACCGAGAAGTTCCTGCTCTACGCCGGAGCGATCCAGCAGGCGGGAGCCGTCCAGAGCCGCAAGGCCGATCGGGCGACCACCTCCGACTGGCTGGAGCTCGAGCAGAAGCGTGGCATCTCGGTCACCTCGGCGGTCGCACGCTTCGAGCACGACGGCACGGTGCTGAACCTGCTGGACACCCCGGGGCACCGCGACTTCTCCGAGGACACCTACCGTGTGCTCTCCGGTGTGGATGCCGCCGTGATGGTGATCGACGCCGCGCGCGGGGTCGAGCCCCAGACCGAGAAGCTGTACGCCGTCTGCAAGGCTCGTGGTACCCCGATCATCACGTTCGTGAACAAGATGGACCGGCCGACCCCGGAGCCCCTGGAGATCCTCGACGACCTCGAGGCCAAGCTCGGCATCGTCGGCCAGCCCGTGACCTGGCCGATCAAGCCCGAGGGTCGCTTCCTCGGCGTGGTGGACCGGCGCGACCGGCACAGCTACCGCTTCCAGGCCAACACGCCCGGCGGCGCCCGCATGGCCCAGGAGGACGAGGGCGGGGTCGATGAGGTCGCCGAGGTGGTCCGTGAGGAGCTCGACCTGCTCGACGCGGTCGGTGCCGACATCGACATCGAGGCCTTCCTGGCGGCGGAGGCGACGCCGGTGTTCTTCGGCTCGGCGCTGTCCAACTTCGGGGTCCGGCTGCTGCTGGACGCGGTGGTCGCCTACGCCCCGCCGCCGACGGCCCGCCCCGATGTCACCGAGCAGCTCCACCCGGTGGACGGGCCCTTCAGTGGTCTGGTGTTCAAGGTGCAGGCGAACCTGGACCCACGGCACCGCGACCGGCTGGCGTTCGTCCGGGTGTGCTCCGGCCGCTTCGAGCGCGGCGCCACCCTGATCAACGCCCGAACGGGTCGCAAGACGGTCGCGAAGTACGCGCACGCGGTCTTCGGCCGCGACCGCGAGACCGTCGACGAGGCCTTCCCTGGGGACGTGATCGGGCTCGTCAACGCCACGGACCTGCGTGCCGGCGACACCCTGCATGCGGAGGGCACAGAGGTGGTGTTCCCACCGCTGCCCACCTTCACGCCCGAGCACTTCGCCACCGCGCACCCCGCGGACCGCAGCCGTATCAAGCAGTTCCGCCGAGGTGTCCAGCAGCTCGACGAGGAGGGTGTCGTCCAGGTGTTGCGGCACGAGGACCTGGGCGACCAGGCACCGATCTGGGCCGCGGTCGGCCAGCTCCAGTTCGAGGTCGCCGCCTGGCGCATGGAGCACGAGTTCGGCTCGCCCGTGCGGCTCGAGGGCACCCGCTTCGAGGTGGCACGTGCCACCGACGATCAGGGTGCCGGCGAGCTCGAGGGGATGCGCGACGTGGACGTCTACCGGCGCGAGAACGGGATGCCGCTCGCGCTGTTCCGCAGCCGCTACGTGGCCGAGCGGATCGGGCGCGACCACCCCGAGCTCGCCCTCGACACCCTGATCCTGAGCTGAGCGTGTTCACCTCGCTGCTCCCCGACCCGCGTCCACCGCGAGCCACCACCCGGTTCTCCGGGTGGCGGATCGTCGCGGTCGCAGCGGTCGCGCTCGGCATGACCGGACCGGGCCAGACGGTGGGCGTGAGCGTCTTCATCGATCCGATGATCGAGACGTTGGCGCTCAGCCGCTCCCAGGTCTCCACCGCCTACCTGATCGGCACCCTCGCCGGGGCCTTCGCGTTGCCGACGGCGGGCCGGTTCCTCGACGCCCGCGGGACCCGCGTGACGATGGCAATCGTCGGCGGGGTGTTCGGTGTCGTCCTGATGGCGATGGCCGGGGTCGTCGGCATCGTCACGCTGACCGTCGGCTTCGCCGGCATCCGGATGTTCGGGCAGGGTGCGCTCGGACTCACCTCGACCACCGCGCCGGCGCCCTGGTTCGACCGCCGCCGCGGCTTCGCGATCGGGGTCACCACCGCGGTGGGCTCGGCCGTGCTGTCACTGTTCCCCCTCGCCGCCGCCGCCATCATCCCGGCGATCGGGTGGCGGGCGGCGTGGCTCGTGACGGGGCTGACCATCTGGCTGGTCGTCGTCCCGTTGGCGGTCCGGGTGATGATCGACCACCCGCATGACGTCGGGCAGGAGCCCGACGGTGCTGCGCCTCGCGACGACGCCGAGGAGGTCGCGCGTGCCGCCGCGGCTGCCTCCTACACGCGAGCCGAGGCGCTCAGGACCCCGATGTTCTGGGCGGTCGCCGGGGCGACCGCGGCGACCGGGATGATCGGGACCGGGCTCGCGTTCCACCAGATCGACCTGCTCGGTGCGCAGGGACTCACGCCGGTGCAGGCGGCCGCGAACTTCCTTCCCCAGACCATCGCGTCGCTGCTGGCGACCTTGGCGGTCGGGTCGATGGTCGACCGGTTCGCCGCGCGGTGGGTGCTGACCACCTCGATGCTGCTGCTGATGGGGGCGATGCTCGGGGTCGTGCTGGTGGCTCCGGGTTGGACGGCGATCGCCTACGGGGTGACCGTCGGGGCTGCCGGGGCCTCGGCACGGGCCTTGGAGGCGGCGTCCTTCCCGCAGCTCTACGGGCTCGCCCACATCGGGTCGATCCGCGGGGTCGTCACCGCCATCAGCGTCGGCTCCACCGCCTTCGGGCCACTGGCCCTGGCGCTCGGTCACGACCTGACGGGCTCCTACGAGCTCGTCCTGCGTCTGCTGTTGGTGTTCCCCGCCGCGGTGATCGTCCTGGGTCTGCTCGCGCCGACACCGACCCGCGACCGCCGCGCACCCGCTCACTGACGGTCAGCCGTCCTCGCTGCGACAGCGGGCGCACCGTCCGGTCACCGTCAGCTCGACCGAATCGACCGCGAACCCGTGCCCGGCGTCGAGGTGGTCGCTGACCTCGGCCACCAGCGAGCCGATGTGGTGGTCGACAGCACCGCAGCTGGTGCAGACCAGGTGGAAGTGCTCGTCGGGATGGGCGAGCTCCCAGTGGCTGGCCTCGGCGTCGCCGATCCGACTGGACCGGGCCAGGCCGAGCTGCTCGAGCAGGTCGAGGCTGCGGTACACCGACGCCAGGTCCAGATCGTGACCCAGTGTCTCGGCGGCGCTGGCGACCTGCTCGACGGTCAGATGGCCTTCAGCGGTGCGCAGCACCTCCCAGACCGCACGGCGCGGCCGTGTGACCCGGTAGCCCCGGGCCCGCAGGAGCTGCTCGAGGTCGGCCTCCGCCACGGTGTCCACGCCAGGAGCGTAGAGGCTGCCGGAGGAGTGGTCCGCTCCGCGCGGCCCCACACCACTCATCGTGGGACGAGCAGGACGCCCGATCGCAGCTTGGGGAACAGGTAGGTGCTCTTCTGCGGCAGCACGTGGCCGGCACCGGTGACCGCCAGCAGCTCCGCCAGTGTCGCCGGCAGCAGCGCGATCCCGACGGCGCCCGGACGGTCCAGGGCGTCGAGCCCGACCGGGCCGGGGACGGGCGTGACCGGTGCCGGCTCCGGGCCGGGCGCCAGGGTCCCGAGCGGCGCGAGCACCTCGCGCTCGACGATGGCGGCGTCGAGCGAGCCGCCCGGCTGCGGGCGGCCACGGTCGCCGACCTCGAGCCGCCACCAGCTACCGGCGACCACCAGGTGCACGGTGCCGTGGCGTTCCGGGGCGCTCGGACCGGGCAGAGGCTCCAGTCGGAGTCCGCGCTCGGCCAGCACCGCCGCCACCTCGTCGGCCGTGACGTCCCCCAGACCGTCGATACGCCGGTGGAACGGCTCCACCGCGAGTTCTTCGCCCGCCACCAGCGCGGTCAGCACCCGTCGTGCCGGAGGCGGTGGCTCGGACGAGCTGCGGTGCGGGGTACCCGGTGCCGGGGCCCGGGTGGCCGCGTCGCCGACGCGGTGGGCGACCGCCGCGGCGCGGTGGTGTCCGTCAGCGATCGTCGGGGCCCCCAAGGAGCGGGCCGCGACCGCCAGCTCGGCTCGCCGCGCCGGGTCCGTCACCGGCCACAGGCGGACGGTGCCACCGTCGGGCAGCGAGGCGTCGACCAGTGGCGTGGCGAGCCGCACCGTCCGGGTCAGGTGCTCCACCTCGGCGCTGCGGGTGTGCAGGACGCAGACCGGGCTGGAGGCGTAGCCCACCTCGTCGAGGTAGCGGGACAGCTCCGCGACCCGTTCGGGACGTACGTGCTCGTGCGGGCGGATCGTGCCGTCGAGGTAGGCGGCGACGTCGACGTCACCGACCACGGCCGTCAGCTGTCGCCCGTGGTCGGTGAGCTCGAGCACGACCAGCATCTCGGACCACCGGCCGGTGAAGCGGCCCTCCCGGAGCAGCCGAGCGACCGCTCGACGGTTGCCCTGCAGCGTCGGGGTGTCGACGCGGCCGCTCGGCAGCACCTGCAGGAAGCTGTCGGGACTGGTGGCTGCCAGTGCTTCGCGCTGCTGCGCCGTGAGCGCGTCGTAGGCGGGAGCGATCACCCGGGCGGCGTGCTCGGGCGCCACCAGGTGGGGCGTGATGGTGTGGAGCTCGAGCATCTCAGGCCCGGTCGATCCACCGGTCCGCGACCCGTCGACGGCGCTCGAGCTGGGCCAGGCTGGCCTCGCCGATCGAGCCGATGCCGACCTCCTGGTTGAGCCGGGCGTTGACGACCTCGGGGGTGAGTCCCGTCAGGTGGGTGAGCATGCGCACCCGATCGGTGTTCTCCTGGCGCAGCTCCCGCTTGCGTTGGGTGCGCGGCACCGTGAGCGTCCCGGCGAGCTCGTTCGCTCCGGCGATGGGGGGCGGGGTGGCCAGCTCGATCTCCATCGTCAGGGCACCGCCGTCGTCGACGATCAGGTCCTCGGGGTGGGCGTCATCGAAGATGTCGGTCGGATCACCCTGGAGCGGTGTCGCCGAGATCGCCTGGAACAGCGACAGCTGCTCCTCGCTGTCGACGGGCAGCTGGTCCAGCTCGACGCTGGGCTGCTCGCCGTCGTCCTCCCGCCGTCTGAGCGAGTGGGTGCGGGCCTCGGCGAGCTGGGCGGCGTAGGTCCGCAGGCGCACCTCGTCCGGGAGGAACATGAACGCCTTCTGGCGGCGGAACTGACCCTGCCAGCGCACCAGGCGCCCCACGGCCTGACGGAAGAACAGTTCGGTGACCGTGGTGGTGGCGTACACGCCCACCCGCAGCCGGGGGATGTCGACCCCCTCCGAGACCATCCGGACGGCCACGATCCACGGGTCACGCGAACGGGAGAAGTCGGTGATCCGTTGGCTGGCCTCGGGGTCGTCGGAGGTGACGACCAGCGGCTGGACCCCGTGCCGTTGGCGCAGCAGCCGAGCGACCGCATGCGCGTGCTCCACATCCATCGTGATCGCGAGCGCGGCCGCCTCTGGCTGCTGCTCGCGGAGCCGCTGCAGCTGCGTGTGGGCCTGCTCCAGGACCGTCGGCAGCCACTCGCCGTCGGGGGACAGCGCCGTGCGCAGCCGCTGTGAGGAGGCGGTGCGGTCGAGGTGGTCGTCGAAGGTCGCGGACATCTCCGTCCCGTCAGGGGCCGTCCACTCCATCTGACCGCCGAGCCGCGGGAAGAACACCGGCCGCACCACCCCGCCGTCGCGCAACGCATCGCCGTAGCCGTACATGTGATCGGCGACGGCCTCGTCGGGCTCGACGAAGGGCTGGTCGTCGGTCGGGCCGTAGGTGACGAAGGGGATGGGGTTCTGGTCGCTGCGGAAGGGCGTCCCCGACAGCGAGAGCCGTCGGGCGGCGGGCTCGAAGGCGTGGGCGATGCCGTCCCCCCAGGCCCGCTCCGCTCCGGCATGGTGGATCTCGTCGAGCACGACGAACGCGTCGTCGGCCGGGCCGCGGAGCGCTGACGGGGTCGTGGCGACCTGCTGGTAGGTGACGGCGACACCGTGCATGTCGGTGGGGAAGGGCTCGCTGGAGGACCAGTTCGGCTCCAGCTGCAGCCCGAACCCGGCGGCGGCCTCGGTCCACTGGTGCTTGAGATGCTGGGTCGGGGTGACGACGACCAGACGTCGGTGGGGATGGCGGGCCAGGTCCCGGAGCCCGGCGGTCAGGGCGAAGGTGGTCTTGCCGGCACCGGGGGTCGCCACCGCGAGGAAGTCGCGCGTCGAACGTTGCTCGAAGCGGTCGAGGGCGTCCTTCTGCCAGCGGCGCAGGTGCAGGGAACGACGCACGGGTGGCACCTCGAGGTCAGCGATGGACAGTGGGCGATCGCCACACCGGGGGCGGGCGCGGGTGGAGGGCGGACCGTAGCGGCCGCGCGCGCTCCGCCACCCGAACGGTCAGCCGTCTCCGGTTGGCCAGCGGCGCGCTCGCGATGGGGTGACGCAGCAGGCTCAACCGAGGTGGTCGGCGATCAGATCGAGGAGGTCGTCGCCGTAGCGCTCCAGCTTGGCGGGGCCGACGCCGGGGCAGCTGGCCAGCTGCGTGATCGTGCTCGGCTTCCGACCGGCCAGGACCTGCAGGTGCCGGTCGTGGAACACGAGGTAGGCCGGGACGCCGTTGCTGGCGGCCACCCGCGAGCGCCACGCCCGCAGCGCCTCGAACAGGGCGTCGTCCGGCTCGGGATCCTCGACCCCGACCTCGAGCCGACCGGAGGACGCGGCCGTCCGGCCTCCCGGTCCGGCAGCGTTGCCACCGTCCCCCGCCTGTCGACCGCCACGTGCTGGCGGGCCCAGCACGGTGTCGCTGCCGGCGACCTGCACCTGCGCGCCGTGGGGCACCCGGAGGGTCACGAGCTCGTCCTCGTCGCGGAGCTGCACGATGACGTGGTGACGACCGAGCCCGCGGATGCGGCCGCGGAGGTCGCCCGCGAGGATGACGTCCACGCCCACCGACGCGTGCAGGCGACCATCGGGCAGGAACGTCGGCGCCGTGGCTGCCACCTCGTCGTCCGCCCCCGAGGTGCTGCCGTCCCGCACCGGCCCGTCGGGGGGCGTGTCCCCGAGCCCGGGGGGCGGGGCATCTGCCGGTCCGGCGACGGACCGGCCACGCCGATCAGGGCTCGCGCTCGCGACGGCCGGGTCGAGCTCGTCGACGAACGGTGAGGCACGGCTCTGGTCACAGATCACGTGGACGGCGCGCTGGCAGCGGGTGATCGCCACGTGGAAGACCCGCCGTTCCTCCTCGTCGTCGTCGGCCAGCCGGTGCGGGAACAGGCCCTGGTTGGCGGCGAAGACCACCACCGTCGGCCACTCCATGCCCTTGACCCGGTGGACCGTGGAGAGCGTCACCCCGGTGGCCTCGCCCGGGACCTTGAGACGCTCCGCGAGCCAGTCGGCGAAGGCGGCCGGGTCGGGCTGCAGGGTGGCGAGCTGCTCGAGCGCATCCAGGTCGTCGCCGTGGCTGGAGCCCTCGGGCCGGCGTCGGGAGGAGTCCAGCGCGTCCATCGCCTCGCCGAGCCCGATCCGGTTGCGCACCACCCACAGGCAGCGGGCGGTGTCGGCGCCGTCGGTGATGGCCGCCTCGAGGTGCCGGAGATCGTCGAGGTAGCCGGCGAACCGCTCGCGGTGCGTGCCGTCCAGCTGATCGCAGACCTGTTCGAGCGCGCGGATCGACCACCGACCCCCGCGGGGCAGGTGCGGGGTCACCGCCGACTTCACCTTGCGGGCGGGACGGTTGAGCGTGTCGAACACGTCGTCGCGGCGCAGCCGGTCGGTGTCCAGCGCCAGGCGGAGGTAGGCGAGCGCCGTGCGGACCCCGGTGCGTTGGAGCACGCGGGCGTCCAGTGGCGCGGTGTGCGCGATCCCCGCCTCGGTGAGGGCGACCTGCACGGGCAGCAGCGCGCTGTTGACCCGGGCGAGCACCGCGAGGTGGCTCGGCGACCCATCGCCCTCGAGTGCCTCGGTGAGGATCGTCACGGCCCGGTGCGCCATGGTCCCTCCGGCGACCCGGTGGATCGCGAGGCCGCCGCCATCGCTCACGAGGCGACCCCGTCCTCGACCGGGACCAGGTGGGAACGGATCGTCTTCGGCACCCGCTGCCGGTTGTGCCCGAGCAGCCGGACCGCGCCGTCCACCACCGCCGGCGGGCACCGGTAGTTGACCTCCAGCGCGTGATGGGTCGCGCCGGGGAACCACCGGTCGAAGGCGGTCAGGTGTTCGGGGGTCGCCCCGGCGTAGCTGTAGATGGTCTGGTCGTCGTCGCCGACGGCGAACACCTGCAGCGACGGCCCGGCCACCAACCGCACCAGCAGCAGGAACGCCGGCGTCAGGTCCTGGAACTCATCCACCAGCAGGTGGGTCCCCCACCGCTGCACGGTCGCCCGCAGGTCCGGCCGCTGCAGCAGCACCTCGATCGCGCGGTAGATCTGCTCGTCGAAGTCCAGCAGCCGTTCATCGGCCAGGATCCGGCGGTACCGGTCGAACACCTCGGCGAAGCCGTCGATGTCCCCGCGCTCCGCCTCCACCTCGGCGGGGTCACGCAACGCGAGGCGGACCTCGGCGAGCGCGTCGAGGTAGGCCTGGAAGGGATCCTGGTTGGGCACACGGGCGGTGCGCACCAACCGGTCGAGGATCCGCCGCACGTCCCGCTCGTCGATGATCTGCCGGCGCTCGACGAGCGTGCAGATGCGCAGCGCGAGGGAGTGCAGGGTGCGGATGGAGGCGTCGAGGTCCCGGGTGCGCTCCCGCATCTCCGCCGCCGCACGGGTGTTGTAGGCGAGTGCGGTGACGAGCTCGGATTCGACGCCGCGGTCCCGCAGCAGGTGGCGCAGCCGCGCGGTCAGGACCCGGGTCTTGCCGGACCCGGCGGGGGCGATGACCCGTGCCGGCCCGACGGCATGGGTGACCGCAGCCAGCTGATCGGGCGCCAGCGCCTCGCTCGGCGCCCCTTCGCCGTGCACGGTCAGCCGGCCGAGGCCGACCGACTCGCGGTGGACCAGCACGGGCGGGATGCCGGTGGCCGTCACGGAGCCGAGGGAGTCGGGCAGCGGCCCACGGGGTCCGCCGTCGACGAACGCGAGCCGACCGTCGGGGAGCACCAGGTCCGCGTGGTCGCTGCGGGTGGCGGAGGTCCGACGCTCGGCGAGGACGCCGTGCCACCACCGGGGGGTGCCGCCGCGCAGGTCGTAGCTGTTGGCCCACGTGAGGAAGTGCAGGGCCTCGCGGTGGAAGGCGTGGTCACGGGGCAGCGTGTACGGCGGGGCCTCGGTCGACTCCGGCTCGCGAGCCGCATCGTTGTCGACGGCCAACTCGATCACCGTCCGGCGTCGCCCCAGCCAGCGGGCCCGCAGGATCGCCGCGGTCGCGGCCGGATCGGCGAGCACCCGCTCGTCGATCCGCAGACGGCGGGCCCGCTCGAAGCCGGCGGGCGCGGGGACGTCCGGGTCGACGACGACGTTGCGGCCGAGCAGATCGGGACCGGGGAAGCTGGCGGCAGCGGCGACGGGTGGCATGAGCGCGCAGGCTAGGCGGTACCCGCGACGTCGAGGTGATGGTGCTCGCCCGCACTGGGGACGACGGGCGGATCATCGCACCGGGCGGATCACCTCACTCGGTGCCGTGCCATCCCCGGTCGAGCAGCATGGCCAGCGCCCAGGCCATCCCCCGGTCGCCGGTGGTCAGCCGTAGCTGGTCGAGGAGGTCCTCGGCCGTCGGCAACGTGGTGTCCAACACCTGGGCGAAGCCGGCCTCGTCCAACCAGCCCGCGTGTGTCGGTTCGACAGGGAACGGTCCGAGCTCCAGACGGCCCGCCTTGGCGTGGGCGTGGATCTGCTCCCAGGTGGGCAGTGGGCCGTCACCGTTGACCAACCCGCCGAGCAGCGGGGCTTCGGCAACGGCCTGCAGGTCCTCCACCTCGACGTTCGTAGGGCCTTCGGGGGTGTCGAAGCGGCGCAGGGCCTCGCCCGCGACGGCGACCAACCACACTCGCCCGAGCAGCTCGGCCACGCTCATCCGGGTCGCGACCACCGAGGGCAGTCCGTAGGCGCGACGAGCGGTGTTGGCAGCGACGTCCCGTGGCCGCAGATCTTCTGCGGCATCCGTCGCGTCACGGTCGGTGCGCCAGACGCGGGCCTCCTCGACGTCGTCTGCCCGGCTGATCCCGACCTCGGTGCCGTCGGGCAGGACACACACCACCTGGGTGAGGCACACGACCTCCTCGTCGTCACCGACCTCCTCGCTGGTGACGACGACGAGTCCGGCCGCACCGGCTGGGTCGAGTACCCCGTCCTCCCCGAGATCGACGTCGATGAGCTCGATGTGGTCGTCGGCCACCGCCCGTAGTCCGACGATGGCGCGGCGATCGGCGCCGATGCCCCGCAGCTGGGGCTCGAGCTGCAGTAGGACGTCCAACGCCCGATCGGGCGTGAACCCGGTGGCCAACAGGTCGGTCATCGTGGATCTCCGGGAGCACGGCGGGGAGTGGCACGACGTGGTGGCACGCCGTGCCTCTTCTGCGGTTCGGAACCCCTTCCCTGGAGGACGCCACCGTCGGGGTCCGCTACGGGGCGCTGTTGCAGGCTCAGGTCGGGTCAGGCCAGCCTCAGGTCGGGGCGACCTCGTACCCAGCTTCGTCGATCGCGGCGTGGATCGCCTCGTCCGAAGCTTCACCATCGACGGTGACCGTTCTGGCCTCGACGTTGACGAGCACGGTCGCGACGTCGTCGAGCGCGGCCACCTCGCTCTCGATCGCGGACTTGCAGTGGCCGCAGGAGATGTCGGGCACGGAGTAGGTACGGGTTGGCATGGTCGGGCCTTCCTGTTCGGTGCTGTCGTAGCGCTCGAGACGAGCCTTCAGCTCTGGACGAGCCTTCAGTTCTTGATGAGCCGGTGTACGACCTCGAGCGCCTCCTCGATCTTCTCGTCGGCCGAGTCGGCGCCCTGGTCGATGGCATCACGGACACAGTGCCGGACGTGCTCGTCGAGCATCGTGGTCGCGACCCCCTGGAGCGCTTTGGTCGCCGAGGAGATCTGGGTCAGCACGTCGATGCAGTACCGATCCTCCTCGACCATACGCTGGAGGCCACGGACCTGGCCCTCGATGCGACGCAGGCGGGCCTGTAACTCGTCGCTGCGGGCGGCGTAGCCGTGCATGGGGTCCTCGATCCTCGACCGGCAGCGCACAGGCTACCGGTCCATGCCCCAGGGGGGTACCACTATCCCAGGCGATGCCTCGTCACCGGTGGGAGGCGGGTCCGAAGCGAGCCCGGCCTCCCCGGTGGCCGGTCCAGGCGTGTCCACCCCCCGCAGGTGACGGCCGATGGCGGGCACGACGTAGGCTTCCGGTCGTGCACGAACGGTGGATGCAGGCGGCGATGGCCGAGGCGGAGGTCGCCGCGGCTCACGGCGACGTGCCGATCGGTGCGGTGCTCGTGCACGGGGAGCGGGTCATCGCACGCGGGCACAACCGCCGCGAGGTCGACCAGGACCCGACCGCCCACGCCGAACTCCTCGCGCTCCGCGCGGGCGCCGACCACCTCGGTTCCTGGCGGCTCAGCGGCTGCACCCTCTACGTGACCCTGGAACCCTGCGTGATGTGCGCCGGCGCGTTGGTACTGGCCAGGCTCGATCGTGTCGTGTTCGCCGCCGACGACCCCAAGGCCGGCGCCGTCGGCGCGCTCTACGACGTCCCGAGGGACCCGCGCCTCAACCACAACGTCGAGGTGGTCCGCGGGGTCGATGCGGAGGCCTCTTCGGCCCTGCTCAGGGCGTTCTTCGCGGCTCGCCGCCGCGGCCGCCGGTGAGGCTGTCGCCGTCGGCTGTGGGTTGGGATCGGGGCCGACGGGCACCTCTGCCGGTTGCCGCACGTCCCGCTGTCTGCGTACCCTCCGTCCGGCCTGCTCCGGCAGGTCTGGAGGGATCGCATAGTCCGGCCTAGTGCGCCCGCCTCGAAAGCGGGTAGACCTTCGGGTCTCGAGGGTTCGAATCCCTCTCCCTCCGCTGCATCACCTTGAGGAAGAGGCGGTTTCCTTCGGGGAGCCGCCTCTCTCCTTGG
>JAWOCZ010000183.1:0-9389 GCA_046483565.1 Nitriliruptoraceae bacterium | reverse complement strand
CTGGTGTGCGTCGTCGCGGCGGTGGCGTTCATCGGAGCGGTCCTCATCTCGACTGACGGTCGCCCGGCTAGACTCAGGAGCATCGCAGCCGGGCACACGGCGGGGGGTACGGTGCTTGGCTTGCCTCAACGTCGAGTGCATCGACGTCGAGTGCATCGACGTCAAGTGCGACGTCAAGTGCATGGACGTCGAGTTCCTCAACATCGAGGTTGAGAAAAGCGTACGGGGCACCGGGCGGTGGAGCAAGCCCGCGCGCCCATCGCCCGGTGACACCGGTCCCGTCACGCACGGCGCACCCACCCGTGACCTCCCCCCCGGACACCCCTACGGTGGAACGACACCGATCCAGCCGCGGATCAGCAGCGACGACGGAACCGGCGTCCAGCGCTCCGATGGGGGCGCGACATCCGGTGACCGCCGACGTGGACGATCCGGGCGACGGTGCGGGCACCGGGCGTGGGACAGCGTCCGCGGCACCGTGGACCGGTGGACACCGCGACGGGAACCGTTCGGAAGACGCGCCCCTGCAGCAACTGGGGCTGCGACCCCGCCGCGGCCGAGGACCCCGAGGGACACCCACGCAGGCCCACCGAGACCGGGCCGCAGACGCCGGCCGAAGGCCCGCGGGTCCCCGGGGTCCTCCCCTGTGCGGTCGCGGACGCCGGCGGATCTCCGGGGTCCTGCTCCGTACGGGTCGTGGACGCCGGCCCGTGCCCGGGCGGTGCGGACCGCCACCTACGAACGGCCCTGCACATCACCTTCTCCGACTGCCATAGTAGTGAAGGTCGGACGACGCGCCCGGAGGAGAGCTCGGGTCGGTGTCGCCGGCCCGTGCATCGACGACAGGGATGGTAGTGAAGGACGTCAGGACTCGGGCGTGGCGGCTGGTCGCTGCGGCGACGGCGCTCGCCATGGTGGCGGTCGCGTGTGGCGACGATGGTGATGGTGCCGAGAGCGCGGACAGCGGTGAGGTGACGCTGCTGCACGCGTTCACGGGTGAGGAGGATGTCGCGGGGTTGAACGCGATCATCGATGCGTTCAACGAGGAGTACCCGGACATCGAGATCCTCGATGAGGGCTCCAACGACTTCGAATCGTTGGCGCGGACCCGGATCAACGCGGGCAGCTCGCCGGATGTGATCCTGCACCCCCAGCCGGGGTTGCTGGAGGGCTTCTACAACCAGGGTGTGGTGGAGCCCATCGACGACATCATCGATGTCGAACAGCTCCGGGAGGAGACGGTCGCGGGTCTGCTGGACCTGGTGACCTTCGAGGACACGCTGTACGCGGTGCCGATGCGGCTGAGCCTGAAATCGCTGGTCTGGTACAACCCGAAGGCCTTCGAGGCCGGGGGCTACGAGATCCCCGAGACCTGGGACGAGATGGTGACCCTGACCGAGACCATGGCCGAAGACGACCTCGTCAACTCGCCGTGGTGCATCGGGATCGAGTCCGGTGACGCCACCGGTTGGGTCGCCACCGACTGGGTCGAGGACATCCTGCTGCGCACGATCGGTCCGGAGGACTACGACGAGTGGGTCGACGGTGAGATCGAGTTCACCTCCGACGAGGTCCAGGGCGCCATCGAGGAGTACATGGTCCCGATCTGGACCAACGACGACTACGTGTTCGGTGGCCAGGAGCGGATCGCCCGCTCGGCGTTCGGGACCGCGGTGACCGGGATCCTCGGTGAGCCGGACGGCGAGCAGCTCGAGTGCGGACTGCACCGCCAGGCCACGTTCATCGAGAGCTTCATCGAGCAGAACGCGCCGGACGCGGAGTTCGGGACCGACTACGACTTCTTCTACCTGCCGCCGATCCTCGAGGAGGGCTACGACGGCCGGCCGACGCTGGGTGCTGGTGACTTCGCGGCGCTGTACACCGAGAACCCGGCGGCCAACACCTTCATGCAGTTCCTCGCGACCCCGGAGGCCGGGGCGGGCTGGGCTGAGCGCGGCGGGTACCTCTCGCCGTTCGCTCCGGTGTTCGACGTCTCGCTCTACCCCTCCGACTCCGCCCGCAGGGCCTCGGACATCCTGGCCGAGTCGGACGCGTTCCGCTTCGACGGGTCCGACACCATGCCGGGTGACGTCGGCTCCTCGTCGCAGTCCGGTTCGTTCTGGATCGAGATGACCGGCTGGATCGGGGGCAACCAGTCCATGGACGAGGCGCTCGCCAACATCGACGAGCTGTACGACGAGGTCGAAGGCTGAACCAGGTCGTCACCGACGACCGCACACGCGCCGAGGGGCCGGGTCACGACGTGACCCGGCCCCTCGCGAGTGCGCTGCTCGCTGGGCTGGCCCTAGCACATCTGGCCACGCTGAGCTACTACAAAATCACGCTGCGTGGTATCAAGCAGGATGGCCCCGGTGCCGATGCAGAGCACGAGGTCAACGGGCCGCCGGCAGGGTGCTGACGGGGTGACCAGAGGGTGGGAATGGTGCTCATGGTCGAGCTGCAGCGTGATCGGGTGGCGGTCCCGATGCCGGACGGCAGCGAGCAGTTCATCGACCCGAGACGTCACCGTCCTGGGGTGGTGCGCCGCCTGCTGTGCGGCGGGGTATCGGCTGCAACGCTCCACCAGCTCTTCCCGGACTGGACCGCTCTGATCGTCGCGGCCGAGCACGAGCTCGCCGCCCTCGATCCCTCGCGCCAGCACGCCTCCTGACCCCGGCGGTGGCGGACGATGGGCCCACCGGTGCAGCCACGGTCGAGCTCCTGTGGCAGGCTCGCCTCCGCCGGCCGATGCCGAGGTCGCCGGCAGGGAGCGGGACACGATGGTTGCGCAACGCGATGGCCTTCTGACCGGCAAGCGTGTCCTGATCACGGGTGGCTCCCGGGGGCTCGGTGCCGCCACCGCTCGACGGCTGGCCGGCATGGGCGCCGAGGTGATCATCACCTACCGTCAACGCGCCGAGGAGGCGGCAGAGGTCGCCGCCGCGTGCGAGGCACTGACACCCGGCGCGCGAGCTGAGCGGTTGGATCTGTTGGAGGAGGACAGCGTCCGGGAGCTGTTCGCCCGGCTCACCGAGCGCGGCGACGAGCTCGACGTCGTCATCGCCAACGCCGCCGCCACCGCCTTCAAACCCCTGCTGGAGCTGAAGCTCCACCAGATCGACAAGACGTTCGCGATCACGGTCCGCCACTTCCTGCTGCTGGCCCAACTCGCCTTCCCGCTGCTGCAACCAAGAGGTGGCCGCATCGTCGCGATCAGCGGTGCGGACACGGTGGGCTACCTCCCCGGCCACGGCCTGCTGGCGGCCGCGAAGGCGTCCATGGAGATGCTGGTGCGGTACCTGGCCTGCGAGCTCGGGCCGCTCGGCGTGACCGCTGTCGGGGTGCTGCCCGGCTACATCGACACCGAGTCGCTCCGACTCAACGTTGGCCCTTACCACGACAAGCTGCAAGCGGCCGAGCGGTTGACCCATCCACTGCGCACCGCCGCGACACCCGAGGACGCCTCCGAGGCGGTCGCCCTGCTGTGCCTGCCGGAGGCCCGGTGGTTGAACGGCCAGATCGTGGAGAACAGTGGCGGGGGCCTGTTCGGCTACATGGGCCGGTTCGGCCAGGCGTGGGCCATGGTGCCCGACGAGGCGGTCCAACCGGCGGCGACGCGGCCCGACACGGCTGGCGCCCCGATGCTGCGACGTGAGGACGGACCGCCAGCCGAGGGCTGAGACCGCTCACTCCGACAGCACCAGCTGCCCCTCGGCCGCGGTCACGAGCCGGTCGGTGAGACCGGTACGACGTTCACGCGGACGATCCTGCCGCGCCGCTGCACGCAGAGCGTCCAGCTGACCGACCACGATCAGCGCCTGACGCGCCCGGGTGATCCCGGTGTAGACCAGGTTGCGCCACAGCATGCCCCGGTGGGACCCGTCGACCACGAGGAGCACCACGGGCCACTCCCCACCCTGCGACTTGTGCACGGTCACGGCCCAGGCGGGCGTCAGGTTCGCGGCGCCGCGACGGTCGATGGTGACCTCACCGCGGGGGAAGGCGACCCGCAGCTCACCCCGTCGCCGGTCCAGGTCCACGACCGTGCCGACGTCGCCGTTGGCCACGTCGAGCTCCAGGTCGTTGCGGGTCTGCATCACGCGATCACCGGCGTGGAAGCCGGCGACCTCGGGGTGACCGTCACCCGGATTGAGCGCCGCCTTGAGGCCGGCGTTGAGGGCGTCCACGCCGGCCGGGCCGCGGTAGACCGGGGCCAGGACCTGCACGTCGGCGGAGGCGATGCCGAGGTGGGACGGCACGCGCTCCACGACGGCCTGGACGACGCGCGGCACCAACCGGCGCCGGTCCCGCTCCTCGGCCAGGAACACGTCCCCGTCGGCCGGCGCGAGCTCCGACACCGTGCCATCGAGGACCTCACGGGCCAGGGCGACGATGCGGCTCCCGGCGGCCTGGCGGTGGATCTCCGTGAGCGCGGTGACGTGCACGACGCCCGAGGCGACGATGTCGCGCAGGACGTCACCGGGACCGACCGATGGCAGCTGGTCGGGGTCTCCGACCAGGACCAGATGCGCCCCGCTCTCGACCGCGGCGACCAGGCGACCTGCCAGCCAGGTGTCACACATCGACACCTCGTCGGCCACGATCAGGTCGAAGGGCAGCTGCTCGGTGGACCCGTAGCGGAACACGAACCCACCCTGGCCGTCCGGACGCGCCTCCAACAGGCGGTGCACGGTGGAGGCGGGGCGGCCCACCAGCTCCTCGAGCCGCTTGGCCGCGCGCCCGGTGGGGGCGCACAGGGCGACGCTGTGGCCGCCGTCCTCGACGATCCGCACGATCTCCTCGACGGTGCGGGTCTTGCCGGTGCCGGGTCCGCCGGTCAGCACCGACACCGGCGAGGTGAACGCGGCCCGCACCGCCGCCCGCTGGCCATCGGTCAGTTCCGCGGCGAGCGACAACCCGTCGGCCAGGCGCGCCAGCCGCGGCACCTCGACGGTGGACAGACGGTGCAGGTCGGCGGCCAGGTGTGCCTCGCTCCGCCGGGCGGCCGGGGTGGTGACGATGGCCTCGCCGCCGAGCTCCTCGGTCACCAGGGTGCCGGCGGCCACCGCGCCTGCCAGCCCCTCCGCCGCGAGGATCCGGTCCACCGCGAGGAGCTGGGCCGTGGCCTCCACGGTCCCGTCGCGGCCGAGGTGTTCGTGCCCGTCCCGGCGGCGTGCGGCGTCCACCGCAGCCCGGGCTCCCGCGACCAGACGGGCAGGGTCGTTGGCTGCCACCCCGAGGTGACGGGCCAGGGCGTCGACGTGAGCGAAGCGAGCGCGCTCGGCCGCCAGCAGCAGGTAGGGGTCGGTCCGCGCGAGCTCGACCGCCTCGGGGCCGAAGCGCCCGTGGACGCTGCTGACGACATCGCGCGGCCAGCGCACCGGGGTCACCAGCCGGACGAGATCCGCCAGGGCGCGCCCGCTGGCCCAGGCCCGGGTCAGCTCCGCGGCGTCACCCTCATCCAGGCCCGCCTCGTCGACCAGGCGTTCGGGCTGGTGGTCGAGCACGCGGCCCGTGCCGGCACCGAAGGTCGTCAGGACGCGGGTGCGCGCGGCCGCGGACACCGCGGCGAACCGCTCGCCCGCCAGCAACGTGGTCAGGCCGGCGACCGAGGTGGGCACCAGGTGCTCGTACAGCAGGACGTCGAAGGTCGGCCCGTGGCGGGGATGGGTGGTCCAGCGCCCGACGACGCGGACGCCGTCCCCCTCGACCAGGCTGGCCAGCGGGCCGACGCAGCGGACGCCGTCACCGCTCGACAGCTGCAACTCGATCACGCCGAACCCGGTGACCGGGTCGGTGAAGTAGGTCCCGATGACCTCTCCGGTGAGCTGCTCGTCGCCGAGCAGCTCGTCGGTCACCGCTGCTCCTCCGCCCCCGTCTCGTGCCCGTCGTCGCCGTCATGGGTCTCGGCCGCCTGGTCCTCGGACCCACCGGACCCACCGGGCCCACCCGGCTCCTCCGAGGCATCGGCGTCGTCCAGGGGCGCGGCCACGGGCCCCGGTGGTACCGGTGCCGCCTCCAGGTGGGCGCCGAGCTCGGTCGGCTCGTAGGTCACCATGTCGTGCTCGCGCCGCCCGATCAGCCAACCGACGAAGAGGCCGACCCCGAAGCCGGTGCCGGTCCAGGCGGCGGTCCGCCAGCGACGGCGGCGCCGGTCACGCTTGGACGGCGGGATACCGGCGGCGACCTCGCGCGCGCGTTCGCCGACGATCAGGCCACGTTCGCTGACGTCCTCGGCGACCGTGCCGAGGCCACCCACCGCGCGCACCAGCAGCTTCGGCAGGAGCAGCAGCACACCGAGCGCGGCGTGGATGCCCTGCCAGAGACCGCGTTCCAGCTGCGGCACGGCGGTCTCCCGGTCGACCGGGAGGTTCTCCTCGAGCTCCTGCAACCGGCGTTGCAGCTCGCCCTTGGCCTGCTCGGTCCGTTCGGCGAGCACCGGCCCGGCACGCTCAGCGAGATCGGTGCCGGTCTCCCGGGCCCAGCTCGCCACCTCCGTACCGCCGGTCCGGGCCCGCTCTGCGAGCACCTCCCGCGCCTCCTGCGCCCGCTCGGCGAGCAGCGCCCGCGCTTCGTCGAGTCGTTCCGCCCCCGCCTGCTCTGCTCCCGCCATGGGCTCGTCCTCCAGTTCGTCGATGCCGTCACCGGTCGACGCGGTCGCGTCGGCGGGCGTCGTCGCCTCCTGCCGATCTGCCACGGGCTACTCCTGGGCACGGAGGTCACCGCCGCCCCGCCCGGTCGCGTCGTAGCTCCGACCGTAGTCGAGGGGACCGCATGAGGCGGTCAGCGCCCCTCCAGGGTGGTGCTGGAGCGCGACCACCGCAACCCGCCCCGGTCCGCGACCGCGTCGAGCAGCGCCCCGGGGGCGGCCACCTCGCTCGGCGCCGCGGCCCCCCCGGCGACCTGCTCCCGTGTGGTCGCGGTCAGCCGGAGCGCCAACTCCACGGCTACCTCGGCGCTGATAGCCACGGGATCGCGACCGTACGCCCAGGCCCGCCCCAGCAGCCCTCCGCCCGCGACCTCGGCGACACAGCCCCAGGGCGCATCCGCCCACGCGGCGCGGGCGGTCGCCGGGCCCGGACGCGCGAGCCGACGCTGCAGCCACCGCCGTCCGGTCCCCGAACTCGCGACCGAGGACCGGGCCTGGAGCAGCTCGGCGCGCCATCCCGGCATGGCCTCGTAGGTGTGCACGGTCCGCACCGAGGGCAGGTGGCGTGGCACGGTCAGCGACTCGCCGCCCGGCACCGCGGCCGCGTGCGAGGGGCCGACCGGCCGGGGGAACCACGCCAGCCGTCGGCGTCCGCCCGGGGGCTCGGGGACGACACGACCAGCCTCCAGCGCCGACGCCTCGATCTCGAGCCCGGCGACGGCGGCGCGCCGCTCCCCGGGCGTGAGACGCCGCCGCGATCCCCCCGAGGTGTAGGCCACGTGGACCTCCTGCGGGTCCGGGACCGGCTCGCCGGCCAACCCGGCCAGCAGATCCCCGACGGCCCAGCGCAGACCGGCGCCGCCGAGGATGCGTGCACCCGTGCCCTGCCCCGTCGACCCCGCCCGGGTCGCCAGCCAGTGCAGGTACCCGACCTCGTGATCCACGTCGACGACGTCGATGCCGTCCCGGACCGCGGCCGTGACGACCCGCCGGGTCGTGTCGAGGTCACCACCCGCCGTGCACAGCACCACCGCTGCCCCACCGGGGGTCGTCGGGTCATCGCGACCGACACCCACCCAGGGGATACCCCGGGTCTCGAGGAGCCCGACCACCGCCTGCCCGACGGTGCCCCCGCTACCGAGCACCGCGACCTGCATCCCGATCCCCATCCGCCGCCCACAGCCGGCCCGCCGGTCGGTCGATCCCTCGACCTCGCAGCCTATGGCGGCCGCCGAGGGTGCGTGACTCCCGGCCGGGCGGGTGCGAGGATGCGGCTCTCGTCACCCCCGGCGCTGCGAGGTGCGCGTGACCACCAGACCCCTGACGCTGCCTGCTGATGCGGTGCTGCTGCGTCTGCCGGTGGAGGATCGGGACTGGCCGTCGACGCTGCCCGAGGTTCCCCGGGGCGGGCCGGTGACGGTGACCCTCGGACGCCCGGATCTGATGCCGAACGATCCCGGTCCGGCGCGGGCCCGCGGGTACCACATCGTCGGTGCGGCCAGCGAGTACCGGCCGCTGGGCCCCGTGGCGGACCTGCTGGTCACCGCGGAACTGCGGGAAGCGGCACCGGCGTGGTGGGATGCCTTGCTCCGCCGCGCCTCGCGGGTCTTCGACCTGCGGCTCGGCCCCGTCCAGCAGGTGCTGTCGGCGGAGCTCGCGCTCCACGTCGAGGCGCTGCAGCGCTGACCAGGGAGCGCAACCTCGGCCCTCCGCCGCTGCAGCACTCGGTGCTGTGCACCTCCGCCGGAAGGCGCCGTCGGAGGGAGGTGATCGTCCGTTCACCCCTGGGTGCTTGCCAGAGTTAGCGTTCATCGCGTACTATCGCAAGCAGACTCCCCGGAGATGACGTCCGGCGAGGGGACGGCGTCCTCGGCAGAGGCGCCCGGATGGCGGATCTGCCCGGCTCCCGCGCGGTCCCCTCCTCGGACGTCACCACCGGACACCGACCACCGACACCCAGGAGGCCATCATGGCCGCGACCACCACCGCGAAGAAGACGACCAAGAAGACGGCCGCCAAGGCGACCGCCAAGAAGACGACCAAGAAGACGGCGGCGAAGAAGACCACCGCCAAGAAGGCTGCCCCCAAGCGGGCACCGAAGGCTCCCGCACCGCGGCTGCGCGAGCGCGAGCTGCGCACGATCGTGGAAGACGCCGGCTACGCGACCGCCGGGCTCGTCTCTGACGTCGTCGAGATGGCCAGGGACCTGCCGAGCCGCCTCGAGCACCTGCGTGCCGAAGCTGGCGAGGCACCGACCAAGCTGAAGAACGTGCGTGAGGTGCCCGAGCGCGTCGAGGAGACGATCGCCGAGCTGCGTGAGCGCCTCGCCAAGGACACGGACAGGTACCTCGAGAGCTTCGAGGGCCGGTTCGACTCCAAGGCCAAGGAGGGCCGCAAGCTGGCTGACGAGGTCCGCAAGGACGAGCGGGTCAGCAAGCTGCTCGACCAGGCGGGCAACGCCCGTTCGCAGGTGCGCGGCGCTCTGACCTCGGTGAGCAAGACCGCCGACGTCGCCGTCGAGACCGCGACCGACGAGGCTGGCCGGGTCAGCAGCCAGGCCAAGGCCACCGCCACCACGGCGCAGAAGGCCGTCGACGACACCGTGAGCCGCGCCAAGGGCACCGTCACCACCGCTCGCAAGGGCGTCGACGCCACCGTGTCGCAGGCCAAGGGCACCGTGACCGCTGCGAAGGGTGCGGCGGAGGACACGGTGGAGGCCACCGAGCCCCAGGCCAAGACC
>JAWOCZ010000162.1:0-4612 GCA_046483565.1 Nitriliruptoraceae bacterium | reverse complement strand
CCCGGGTTCCGGGGTGTTCGTGCACCCAGTCCGGCGGGCGATGCGATGGCATGGGGGTACTGGCGGGGGATCGGGTGCGTTCTGCCCCGGGTTCCGGGGTGTTCTGCACCCAGTCCGGGGGGCGATGCGATGGCATGGGGGTACTGGCGGGGGATCGGGTGCGTTCGGCCCCGGTTTCCGGTGCGTTCTGCACCCAACTGGGGAGGTGGTGAGGGCGGGGCGGATGGCGCGGGCCGTGGTGGAGGGATCGGGTGCGTTCTGCCCCGGGTTCCGGTGCGTTCTGCACCCAACTCGCGGGCCGGCAGCGATCAGGTGGCCGGACGCAGCTTGCAGCGCACGTCGACGGACACCACGCCCTGGCCGTCGGCACGGACGAAGACCGGGTTCAGATCCAGCTCGGCGACCTCGGGGAGGTCCTCGACCATCGCGCCCACCCGGTGCAGCACCTCCTTGAGTGCGGCGACGTCGGCCGGTGGGGATCCCCGGTAGCCGGTCAGGAGCGGGGACATCTTCAGCTGGGTCAGCATGTTGTCCACGTCGATGTCGGTGAGTGGCGTGATCCGCAGCGACACGTCGCCGAGGAGCTCCACCAGGGTCCCCCCGGCCCCGGTCAACACCAGCGGGCCGAAGGACGGGTCGTGGGTGACGCCGATGACCATCTCGACGCCCTCGGTCACCAGCTCCTGGACGAGGAAACGTTCGCCGTGCTGCGCCAGGCCACGCTCGGCCAGCTGCTCACGCATCGTGTCGATCGCCTCCGCGATCTCCGCTGGATGTTGCAGCCCGAGCGCCACGCCGCCGACGTCCGCCTTGTGGATCGGTGCCGCGAGCTTGACCGCGACCGGGCCGCCGATCTCCGCCTGGACCTCTGCCGCCTCTTCGGTCGAGCTGACCACCGCCGAGCGAGCCATCGGGATGCCGTAGGTCTTGAGTAGCTCCTTGGCGGCATCGGCCTGGAGCCAGACGGAGCCGTCATCGGAGGTCGCCGAGTCGAGCTGTGCCCGCACCAGCTGCCGGGCACGGTCCCGGTTCACGTCGTCGAACACCCTGACCTTGCCGAGCGGCTGCCGCCGCCACCGGGCGTAGGCCCCGACCCGTCCCATGGCGCGGGCGGCGCCCTCGGGGAAGTTGAAGGTCGGGATGTTGGCTGCACGCAGCGGCTCGGGCAGCCCGTGTGAGGTCATCACCACCGCCACGATCGGGGTGTCCTCGCCGAGATCCTGCCGGACTGCGACCAGCTCCCGGGCGACATCGTCGATGTCGGCGCGGGCGGTCGGGATGAAGATGACGAAGACGACGTCGATCTCGTCGGCGTTGCCGAGGATCCGTACCGCCTTGCCGTAGGACTCCGGCGAGGCCGAGGCGACCATGTCCACCGGGTTCGACACCCCGGCCTCGGCCGGCAGGAACTCCTGGAGCGTCGCGATCGTGCGATCCGAGAGGCGTGGTACCTCGAGGCTGTTGGCGGCCAGGGCGTCGGTGGCGAGGATGCCGGGTCCCCCGGCGTTGGTGACCACCGCGATGTTGCGGCCGGCCGGCCAGGTGCCCGGCGCCGACAGCAGGCTCGCGCAGTCGAACATCTCCTCGAGCGTCTTGGTCCGGATCACCCCGGCCTGGGCGAACAGCGCCTCCACCGCGTCGTCGGTGACCGCGATCGCCGCGGTGTGCGAGCTCGCGGCGCGGTGCCCCGCTGCCGAGCGTCCGGACTTCACGGCCACGATCGGCTTGCTGCGCGAGATGCGACGGGCGATCCGGGAGAACTTCCGTGGGTTGCCGAAGGACTCGACGTACATCAGGATCACGTCGGTGTCCGGGTCCTCCTCCCAGTACAGCAGCAGGTCGTTGCCGGAGACGTCCGACTTGTTGCCGACCGAGACGAAGGTGGAGATGCCGAGCCCGATCGACTCAACGTGGTCCAGTACCGCCAGCCCGAGCGCCCCCGACTGCGACGACATCGACACCCGTCCGGGCCGCGGCAGGATCGGCGAGAACGTGGCGTTCATCCGCGCGTCGGCGCTGCCGTTGAGGACCCCCATGCAGTTGGGCCCGACGATCCGCATGCCGACCTGGCTCGCCCGATCGAGCAGCTCCTCCTGCCGGACGGCGCCCTCGGGTCCGATCTCCGCGAACCCGCTCGAGATGATGCACACCGCCTTCACCCCTACCTCGGCGGCTTCGTCGATCACGGCCGTGACGAGTGGGGCGGGGACGCAGACGACCGCAAGGTCGGGTACCTCGGGGCAGTCGGCGAGCCCCGCGTAGGCCGCCGTGCCCTGGACGTACGGGGCGTTGGGGTTGACCGGGTAGACGACGCCGGAGAAGTCGGACTGGCGCAGGTGATCGAGGATCATCCCGCCGATCGTCGCACGGTCGCGGGAGGCACCGACGACGGCGACCTTCTCGGGCCGCAGGAACCGGCTCAGCGCCACGCGGGCAGCGGCGCGTTCCTCAGCGGCGACGGTGTCGAGGAAGCGCTCCGTGACGATGGTCTCGAGGTCGGAGCGGACCACACCTCCCTCGTGGCCGCTGGTGTACTCGAGCCCCAGTTCCCGCACGAGGTTCAGCATGCGGACGTTGTCGGAGAGGATGTCACCCGACAGGGTGCGGATCCCTGCGGCCTCCGAGGCCAGCGCCACCTGACGGACCAGCACGGTGCCGACACCGCGTCCCTGCTCGTCGTCCTGGATCAACGCGGCGAACTCGGCGTGGTCGAGACGGTCGGGGTCGCGCTCGTAGCGGGCGACGCCGATGATCCGCTCGCGCTCACCTCGTCCGCGGGTGGCGACCACCGCGTACTGCAGCTGTGGATCGAGATCGGTGAACCGGTGGACGTTGTTCTCGTCCATGTGGAACGGACCGTGGAAGCGCAGGCGCCGTGACTCCGCGGAGGTCCGGGCCCACATCCCGAGCAGCCGTTCCTTGTCATCGGGACGGATCCGTCGGATGTGGACGGTGCTGCCGTCCTTGAGGACATGGTCGAACTCGTGCTCCATCGTCACGGCTGCTCCGGTCGGCTGGCAGTGGGTGGGGGCGTGTCGGCGTGGGCGTGTCCGTCGGCATGGCGTGGCGTGTCGGCGTGTGTCGGCGTGTGTCGGCGTGTGTCGGCGTGGGCGTGTGCGTCGGCGTGAGTGTGGCGTGCGTGCTCGCCGCGCCGGCGGCGGTCTCGGGGCGAGCTAGGAGTGGCAGCGGCTGTGGCGCGACCCTGGCTGTCGCATGGGGACGGCGGCCGGGACGAGCAGGTCGGCCCTCGCGGTTGCCAGGGTCCATCCTCGCCGCTGGCCGCGCCGCGCGCCACTCCCGTGGTCCGTCACGGGACTGCGGCCGCGGTCGGACACGGCGCTGCCATGGCTTCGCGCCTGCCTTGCGAGGTGGCATCTGGCCGCGGTACGGCGTTGGTCGAGGCTGCCTCGACGAACGCCGTGGTGGAAGCCGACCACGCCGGCAAGTGGCACCCACCAGGGATGCCGGAGATGCGCGCCTCGATGGCAAGCGGCCGAGGACCCTTGTCCTCGGTGCGTTCTCCGGGCAGCATCGACACATCCGAGCGGAAGGTGGACCATGGTCGGCAGGGGAGGCGAAGCGATCGACCCGGGCGTGGCTGCGGCTGAGGCTCGCCTCGATCGTGTGGACGACGAGGTTGCCCACCGCGAACGTGAAGAGGTCGACGAGCCGCCCAACGACGGCGTCGACGCCGACGGGTTCGGCTTCCACGTCGATGACCCGGACACCGACCTCATGGCCGACGACCTGGACATCGGCCTACGTGACGACCGTGAGGCGGACGCCATCGATGCGTTGGCGGAGCCCTTCAACGCGCGCGATGTCGAGGGACTGCTCGCGGTCATCGCCCGCGACGCCGAAGTGCCCGGTCTGGCCAGCGCGGGTCTGAGCGATCTGCCGGACGCGGTGCAGGAACTGTGGCGACGACGCCCGAGCTGCCTGCTCACCCGGGGCTACATCGAGCGTGAGCACGTCGGGGTGCTCTGGGAGCACGACGGCGAGGCCTGGTGGCGGACCGCGGTCGTGCACGTCGACGACGTCGAGGACGGCCTGGTCGGGGTCTTCGAGTTCAGCGACGACCCCGCGCTGCTCGAGCGGGTCGAGTGCGAACCACCCG
This sequence comes from Nitriliruptoraceae bacterium, assembly GCA_046483565.1. Lineage (GTDB taxonomy): Bacteria > Actinomycetota > Nitriliruptoria > Nitriliruptorales > Nitriliruptoraceae > T1Sed10-7. The sequence goes on along the minus strand of JAWOCZ010000162.1, from coordinate 495 downwards.
GAGACGACGAGGTGGAGGAGGGCACCCGCTGGGCGGAATGGGACGAGGGCGCCGACGGCAGTGCGTCGTAGCCACCGGGGTCCCGGCTGCGCTACGGCTCCGGCTCCGGCTCTGGCTGCCTCCGCCGGCTGCCTCCGCCGGCTGCGGCCCGGCAGGTCCCGGCTGTGCACGGCCTGCGCCCCGGCAGCCCCGGTAGGTCCCGGCTGTGCACGGGCTGCGCCCCGGCAGGCCCGCAGCCCCGGCAGCCCCGGCAGGCGCACCTTCGCGACGCGCTCACCTCGGGCACGACCGACGTGTTCACCTCGCGTTGAAGTACTTCGCCTCCGGATGGTGGAGCACGATCGCCGAGGTGGACTGCTCGGGGTGGAGCATGAACTCGTCGGTGAGTTCGACGTCGATGGCGCGTGGGTCGATGAGCTTGAACAGCTCCGCCTGGTCCTCGAGGTCCGGGCAGGTCGCGTAGCCGAAGGAGTAACGCGAGCCCCGGTAGCCCTG
>JAWOCZ010000108.1:0-8134 GCA_046483565.1 Nitriliruptoraceae bacterium | reverse complement strand
ACGATGTCCGGTGGAGCCAGTTCAGGCACCGGTACCGAGCCCAGCGAGCCCGTCGATGAGAGAGCTTCCACCGACGTAGGGATCGCCCCATCGAGGGGGGCGAACCAGACCCAGAAGGGCACCCCTCCCCCTGTGGCCGCAGTCGCGGTCACCGTCGAGCCGTCGGCCAACGTCAGCTCGACCCCCTCATCGGCCGCAAGATCGACGCTGCCGACCAGCAACTGGTCACCGTTGCTGCTCGCCCGTCCGAGGACAGTGATGACCTCGTCCTGCTCGATGCCAGCGGGCACCGAGATCTCCCAGCAAGGTTCGCCGGGACGACCCCTCGGTTCGGTCGTGGCTCGGGCAGCGGCGACGCACCACCGACCGTCGGGGCCAGGTGAGACCCAGACCGACCATCCGGAGCCGGACGCGGTGAGCACCGGATCTCCGGTGATCTGGATCTGCGTGGGCTGGCCCTCGGATCGAGGAGATCGAGGAGGTTGATCGGTGACCTCCAGCGGCAGGTCCGGCCCATCGAGGCCGACCAGCGGCCAGACCAGGACCGCAACGACGGCGAGAACGGTCACCATGCCGAGCCCGGCTCCGGTGCGGGCCAGGAACGTCTGGCGTCGTGCCGTGGCCAGCACCTCCCCGGTATCCAGGTCCCGGCTGGGCTGCGCCGCCGTCTCACGCAACAGTTCGCCGAGGTCACGAGACATCGTCGGCCTCCTCAGCCACTTCTTCCGTCACATCGAGGACCGGACGCAGCCGGGTGATCGCCCGGTGGGTCAACGCCCGCACAGCCCCGGGCCGCTTCCCCAACAGCTCCGCGGTCTGCTCGACCGACAGATCCAGCAGGTAGCGCAGGATCACGGCCTCCCGCTGCGGCGCTGTCAGTGACTGCAATGCCGCATGCACCGCCTGCTGCTCCTCGACCGCCGCAGAGCGGACCACCGGTTCCGGCGGGCCGTGCCGGGCATACGCCCTGCGCTCGGCACGCTGACGCCTCCACGCCGAGTTCGCCAGGTTGACCGCGACCCGATACGTCCAGCCCTCCGGTGACGACAGCCGAGAGACGTGAGACCAGCGACGACACGCACGCACCAAGGCTTCCTGCACGAGCTCCTCAGCGACATGCACATCACCGCAGTGATGCGAGACCGCCGCGACCAGACGCGGCCACGCGGCAGCGCAGAACCGCTCCTGCTCGCCGAGATCGCCCGCCACCGTGCACCTTCGGGTCGTCACCACGTTCCTCACCTACAACACGCACGCCGAACAGCTCGCGTTACGCACGCCGCGACCATCCTCGTCCACCTCAGCAGACAACATCATCGCCGCGGGGCAACGGGATCGCCCGGCGAATGGAGCGGCACCAACACCGACCTGCTTCCAGGCTGAGCCCCACCCGGAGACCGTGACCACCTCGTGCGGCACACCAAGCGACCCGATCCACGACAACACGGCGGTTACAGCGACGTTCGGGAACGGTTCCCATCAGTGCTTCGGCGGAAGTGCCGGGGGGCTGAGGGCCCCGGATTGTGGATTGCCCGTTCGCCAGGGAGACCCGTCGCGTACGCTCGCCTTATGAGCTTCGAGCGGATCTCCATCGACCCGGACCGGATGCAGGGGTTGCCGTGCATCCGGGGAACTCGTGTGACCGTGAGCGCGGTGTTGGGGCAGCTGGCTGCGGGACGTTCGATCGATGAGGTCGTCGAGGACTACCCCCAGCTCGAGCGTGCAGATGTGTTGGGTGCTCTCGAGTACGCCGCTGCCGCGACCCGCGATCGTGAGATCCCGCTGACCGCTGCGGGATGAGGCTGCTGATCGACGAGAACCTCTCCCCGAGGGTGGCGAGGTTGCTTCGCGAGGCCGGCCATGACGCGGCCCATGTCGTCGAGGTCGGGTTGGACAACACCGACGACGCGGTCATCCTGAGCGCAGCAGCGGACGACGCTCGCATCATCGTGACCGCCGACACCGACTTCGGTGCACTGCTGGCAGCTCGCGGGACCGCGTCACCGTCGGTGGTGATGCTCCGCTCGTCGGACCACCTGACACCCGACGAACAAGCTCACCTGGTCGCGGTCGTGCTGACCCGCGTCCGTGGTGAGCTCGAAGGCGGTGCCATCGCCAGCGTCACGCCAGACCGCATCAGGCTCCGCAGCCTCCCCATCGCTCCTGCCTGAGCACTGACTGGCTAGCGGCCGGCCAGATGCTCTTCCCACAGCTGTCGAAGGTGAGCGGCGAGGCGCTGCACATACGCATCGGTGTGCCGCTGGTCGTTGTCGACGACCACCAGCTGATCGAACGTCACGAAGCACGGCTCGGCGGTGGGCACAATGAGAATCTGCGCCTCATGGCGATGCGTACGCCGGTGTTGGCAATCGGCCAACGCCTGACGTGCTGCCTGCCCCTCGGTCGAACCGCCGGATTGGCGTAGTCGGGAAAGCTCCGCACCAGACCAATCGGTCTTCAGTCGGTCGGCGAGCTCGAGGGGCGGCATCTGCGTTCGGAGTGACGGCGGCTGCTGTTCCGCGAGATAGGTGCGCCAGAAGGGCGACGATGTCGCCAGACTCGCAAACGATGCTTCAGGGTCGTGCTCGTGCTGGGCCGCGGTCGGCCACCACTGCGACCACGCGTCGGCAGCCGCCTGCCGGGAGGTTCCCGTCCCGGCAGGCGGCATCGACGGTGGTGCGAGCCGCCGCGCATCCAACTGCGGGAGCTCCGGTCGAGCGATGTCGTGGAGTTCGGCGGCGTCACGAAGCAGCAGCCCCGCGACGGCACCGGCGGGCATGCCGACACCAAGCCGAAAGTCAGGCCGTTTGCTGCTACGACGCCAGCTGCGCATCGTCTGCCTACCTCCCCGTGCTCACTCGGTCGCAGATCACATCCACCGCTTGCGTAGACCTACTCGTCGAGGGATGCACGACGCCGGCGGTCCCGTCGCCGCTTGAGAACACCCGCGAGCCCGAGCAGGGCCACACCCACCCCGCCCGCGCCGACGGCAGCGGTCGTGTGATCGAGGCCGCCCGGCAGCGACCCGTCAGCCAGGTGTCGCCCGTCGGCACCCGTCGCGCCGTCGTCGCCAGGACCGGACAGCACGAGGTCATCGTCCACGGGTCCCTGTAGGCCATCGAGGCCATCGAGGCCGTCGGGACGTGTGGGTTCATCGGGTCGCGCAGGCATGGCGCTCCATGCGGTCGGTGCCTCGATCGTGCCAGAGCTCGGACCGGCTCGCTCCCGGGGAGGACGGTCATCTGCCCTGTGTGCAGTCGGCGAGCCGCGAGGGCCTGACCCCGCAGAGCACGACGGTTCCCTCACCGTTCAGCGTCGAGGCGGGCCAGGAGTGGATCGCGCGACAGCACGGGCGGACGCGCGATGGTCAGGGATGGTCGCTGGCGATGGTCGATGCGGAGTCTGGACGGGCGGTGGGGTGCGTCGTGCTTCTGGTGCGCCCCCAGCCAGGCGTCGTGGGGCTGGGCTACTGGCTGACCCCAGTCGCTCGGAATCGGGGATACGCCACACGGGCCGTTGGGCTGATGACGTCGTGGGCCCTGCAGGTTCAGGGCTTCGCGCGGGTGGAGGCGTGGGTTGAACCGGACAACGCTGCATCGAGTGCGGTGTTGCGCCGCTGCGGGTTCGCCTACGAAGGCCGACTGCGGTCGTTCCTCTCTATCGGGCCGCGACGCGCCGACGCCGCGGTGTACTCCCGGCTCGCGGACGACCGCGCAGCCAGCGCCGCAGGCCAGGTCGACACCGAGGACGACCGGCGTTCGTAGACATCACCCCGAAGACTGGGCTTGCTGCCTGACGGGCTTCGCGGACCCACCACTCGCCGCGGCCCCGCCAAATGGCACATGCCGCCCCGAACTCCCCGCGCAACGGGTCGCAACGCCCGCTACTGCTACCCGCACGCAGCGGCCGTCGCGCTGGTCGAGAAGGGTGCTACGCCAGCCCTGCACTGGGATGCCTTCGAGGGTCCGGGAGTCGCTCGTCGGTCATGCCGAGGATTCACGTCGCTGTGCAGCGGAGGGCGCTGCGTCGGTTGCGTCGGTGCGCCAGTCGAACGGCAGCAGTTGTTGCAGGGTGACGACAGTCTCGTCGTTGACGAGCACCTCGGTGACCGCGTTCGCCGCATGGAGTTGACTGATGAACTCGCGGCAGCGTCCACAGGGCGGCGTGACCCGGCCGTCGACGTCGACCGCGACCATCCTGACAACGCGGTTCTCTCCTCGGGTCACCATCGCGGCCGCGGCGGCGTGTTCGGCGCAGAACCCCATCGAGCAGGCCGTTTCGATACACACCCCTGTGTAGACGGCACCGCTGTCCGAAACGAGCGCCGCTCCGACACTGCCTGCGCTGGCGAACGGCGACAGATCCCGCGGGGCCACCACCGCATGAGCAGTCTGGCGCAGCTCATCGAAGTTCATCAGAGTGCCCCTTCAGCCTCGCAGCAGACGCCACTACGAGGCAGCGTACGAACCACACAAGAACACCCTTGTCTGCCACCCGCCTGTTTACCTGCCCGTGGATCAGTGGCGGGCAATCGTCAACGTCGCCCGGTCTCCGTCAACCGTGACGGCGACATGACCTCCGATTGGGAAGGTCAGCATCGGATTGGTGTGACCGAAGTCGACGTTTGCCAGGACCGGTACGTCGTCGAGCACGGCGTGGCGGCCCACGATCTGTCCGAGGTGCCTGCGCGTCATGTTGCTGCCCAGCTGGAACCGGCCGATGACCAGGCCGGCGATCTCCGCTGCACCGGGCTGCTGGAGCATGGCGGTCAGCCAGCGGTCGAAGCCGTGTGGCTGCGCCTCGGCATCGTCTTCGAGGAACAACACCGAGCCTGCCAGGGGCGGTGACCACGCGGTGCCGTTGAGGAGCTGCACGGTTGATGCGTTGCCGCCGATCAGCGTCCCGGCACCCGCGCCGTCGTTGAGCGACCACCAGCCCTCGTTGGTCCGGATGTCACGGTCGTCCTGGTCGAGGAACCACTCATCGTCGGACCAGGTCGCAGCCGGTGCCACGTGCATCTCGTCGTCGCTGAAGAGGCACTCGACGAACCAGCGCAGGTTGTCATCGAAGTGGTCGCGCATCCCGAACGTGGAGTAGTGCAGCCCGGAGTAGGTCACGAGCCCGGTACGGGCGAAGATGGCGTTCTGCAGGGCGGTGATGTCGGAGTAGCCGCACAGGATCTTCGGCCGCGAGCCAATGAGGTCAAAGTCCAGGTACGGCAGCAACTGGTGCGAGTTGAACCCGCCGATCACCGTCAGGATGGCGTCCACACGGTCGTCAGCGAACGCGTCGTGGAGATCCTCCACGCGGGAACCGATGGAGCTCGAGGTGAAGTCGTCGGTATCAAGGACGTGTTCACCGAACGACACGGTCAACCCGAGTTCGTCGAGACGTTCATCGGCGATCCGGCGCGTGTCCTGGCTGATCATGGTCAGCGACCGTGACGGAGCGATGACACGCACGTGGCTTCCGCGACGCAGCTTTGGTGGGTAGCTCGCCACGGGGCTCAAGGGGACGGCTCCGGTTGCCCGCTGTCAGGGGCGAGTTGTCCGTGGACGTGCATGTCGTGCCAGCCATCGGGGTGGAACAGCGCCTCGCGCAGCGTTCCCTCGGGCACGAACCCGGCGGCCAGGGCAACGCCGCAGGATGGCTCGTTTCGGGTCGAGTGCATGAGCCACAGCCGGTGAAGGCCAAGGTCTGCGAACGCCCAATCGTTCAGAGCTGTGACCGCCCGGGTGGCGAGGCCATGGCCCCGCCTTTCCGGCGTGATCCAGTAGGAAACCTGCGATACGCCCATCGCGAGGTTCAACCCGCGCAGCGACACCTGCCCGCAGACGGCGTCCTCGGCGTCGACGATCGCCCAGCAGGCGTTGGTCTCTGACTGCCACTGGTCGCTCCAGCCCTCGATCCAGTCGTGGGCCTCATCGACGGACTCGACCGTCCGAAGATGCCACTGCTCGATGGCCGGATCCGCGAACGCGGCGACAACGGCGGGTGCATCGGCGACGCGCCACGCTCGCAGACCGAAGTCGTCGCCCGCCGACAGCTGCGGCTGCTCCATCGACCGCAGACGGCCGGACGCGATGACTGGGGCGACGGTACGAGGCATGACACGAGGCTACTTGCACGGGGTGGGAGAAGGGCCGCAGCCGAGCTCTGATGTAGGGAGGTCGCCATGCGGAACGTGAGTCGGCTGCCTACACCAGTACCGGGCCGTAACGCCCGTAGGCCGCCGATGCGGATACGGTGCCGTGGTAGGGAACGGGAGGATGGATGCGCCGTCTGATGCAACATCTGCGGTTCTGGATGCTTGGCGTGCTTGTCGTCGTCGTGGCGATCCTCGAGGTCGTGACCGGGTTGCCGGGCTGGTGGGCGGTCGGGGTGTATGGGCTCGCGTTCACCTTCTTCGGCCTGGTGATGTTCGCTGTCATCGTCCGTGAGGGTCGACCGATGGGCGATCGAAGCTGGTTCAGGCACGGCAACGACATGCACGGCCACTACCGCTGAAGCCCTGACGTCGCTGCGCGCATCTCGAAGGGGCAGCGGTCGTCTTGGTGAACAAGGCCCGTTGCTGCCGAGCTTGGGTTCAGGAGGGATGGCACACTTCGATCCGGGAGCCTCTGCGCGACGGGAGTAGTCGGTGAGAACAGCGAACGCGACAGACGGTGACCCCAACACCTCCGTGGCTCACCGGGCCGGGGAACTGCAGGACGGGGTTCAGTGCTGCCTGGACTGCGGCTTTGCGTTTCCCCTCGCCCCCGACGGCACGGGGTTCGCTTCGGGCGACTGGATCTGTCTCAGCGGGCCTTCGGGCTATGAGCTCAGGCGACCGTCGCCATCGCTCGGAGTCGATGCGAGGCGCTGCTCTTCGTGATCTTGCTTGTTGCCCCGAGGGCGTGTGCTCAGCCCAGCAAGTAACGCCCGGAACTAAGAGGGCGCATCCCGCCGTCGCTCGGTCATGGCATCATCGACCTCCGACTGCGCACGAACGAGCAAGGGTGGGATGTCGTACGACTACGAGCGGCTCGTGTCTTGGCAACATGACCTTGCTGACGAAACCCCACCGGCGGGCATGACGAGCTTCGGTATCGACGCGGAAGCTGGCGTCCTCGAACTGGTTGTGCGTCCCGATCACGATGAGGTCGCACTCCAACGGCTTCTCCAACGGCTCCCCTCCGATGCAGTGCGCGTCGTGATCTCGAACGCCAACTGGTTCGGGTACGGCCCGACATCAGGCTCCGATACCAAGTAGGGACAACGCCCGCTATGCGTCGGGCCGTGCCGTGTGCATGTCGGAGGGCAGATGGTGAGCGGCCGTAGCCGGATCGCGCCCCCGGGCATCCCCGCCGACCGGATGCGCATGAGCCTGACGGGGGACGTCGCCCGCGTTTACCCTCGTGACCCGACAAGGAAGGGATGCGACTTGTTCGGTAGCCATCACCTGTGGGCACAGATGAAGACCGACGTCGACGATCCAGATCTGCTGCGTCCGGGAGGATTCGAGCGGCAGGTTCGTGGCCGAATCCTCGGCTCGCTGATCTTGATCGCCATCATGAGCGTCGTGCTGGTGATCGTCTCGCTCACCTAGCCCCCGACCGTGAAGTAACGCCCGTTACAGCCACTCGGATGTCGCCCCAGCGCACCGTCCGCCATGCGGACCTTGGCCTCGGAGGACCGCAGTCGGAGCTGGGCTAGCCGCCGATCGTTGGCGCACCCACTTGGCTCCCTCGCTGATCGGGGAGCGCGAGTTCCGGGAGCTGATCGGTCGGCGTGCGCGGTGGTCTGCTTGGTCGTGCCGCTCGCGACCATGTCAGCGTGATGGGCGCTGTCGTGATCGGCGAGCGACGCTGCTGTTTGCTGTCCGGCTACGTGAGCCGGTCCAGGTAGGCGAGGACGTCGGACCGGGCCACGCGCCGGTGTGTGCCTCGCCATTGGAACGGGATGCGGCCGGCTTCGAGCCAGGCGACCAGGGTCGGGCGGGAGAGCCAGGGAGCGGGGCTGCTCGGCATCTCCCGCCCGACCAGGGTCGGGCGGGAGATGCCGAGCTGCTCCACTCCCTGGCTGGTCGTCAGCAGATCATCCACGGCCGGTGTCGGGTCCCACTGCTCGAGCACGAGGCCGGCGAGGACCGTGT
>JAWOCZ010000042.1:0-2795 GCA_046483565.1 Nitriliruptoraceae bacterium | reverse complement strand
CCCGCCATCCCCGCGGCCCCCGCTACCCCGGCGTCCCCCGCCATCCCCGCGGCCCCCGCTACCCCGCGGCCACTCCCCTCGCTCGATGGAGGCAGCGGAGTGGTCGTAGGTCGAGGCGGCTGGTACCGTCATCGGGCCCGCGGGGCCGATCTGTCGTGCCACGCGTCAGCGCCCACCCATCGTGCCCGCGCCGCGCCACCCGTTGCGCAACTCCGAGCGCGCGCTACGCACCACCCTGGAAGGCAGCCCCATGGCGTCCACCTGCCAACTCTGCGACAAGAAGCCGTGGTACGGCAAGCAGGTCTCCCACTCGCACCGGCGTTCCAGCAAGCGCTGGAACCCCAACATCCAGCGGGTCAAGGCCTACGTCGACGGCCGAACCGTGAAGCTGGACGTCTGCACCTCCTGCATCAGAGCAGGCAAGGTGACACGTCCCCCGGTCAAGGCCTGAGACACCGAGGTCCGTAGGGTTCGGGCATCGGGTCCGGATGGGCGCCTCGCTCCGGCGGGGCGCTCCTTCGTGTGCGCTGGATGGCACCTCAGCGGGTTCCGGTTCGTCGGTCCTATGGAGGCAGCAGGGCCTCGGTGTAGCGTCGTGGGACACACGAGCTGGGAGGGCGCGTCATGGTGTCGGCCTACATCCTGATCCAGACCGAGCTCGGCGCCGCTGCCGAGGTCGCTGAAGCGGCGGCCGAGGTGCCGGGGGTGACAGCCGCCGACGACGTGACCGGCCCCTACGACGTGATCGTGCAGGCCACGGCCGCGAACGTCGATGAGCTCGGACGCTTGGTCGTGTCTGCCCTGCAGGCGATCCCGGGCATCACACGGACGTTGACCTGTCCGGTGATCAACCTCTAGCTCGGTCTAAGAACGGTGCTGGCCGGGGCCGCTGGTGTTGCGGCACTAGGAACGAGTCCGCACGGCTCGGTATTCGCGGACCTCGAAGTCCTCGATGAGCACCTGCTCGAGTTCCGCGTCCACGGTGTCGGTCAACACCGTGCCGTTGGCGGTCGTCGCCCTGAAGTCGATCCGCCACCGGTCGGTCACGGTGACGGTGACCGTGGCCGCGTCCCGGTAGGTGTGCCGGATCTCACCGTCGGGGTACGGCTGGCCAGGCACGGTGTAGGTCACTGGGGGTGACCCATCGCCCCAGTCGACCGTGGTCTGCCCGGTTGCTTCGATCTCCACATCGAACGCGAACGGACCGAGCAGGATCGGCTCGTTCTGGAGGTAGAGCAGGTCATGCGCTCCGCCGGTATCGAGGTAGGTCTCCAGTCCCGCGAGCGCGAAACCCGGGGCGATAGCAAGTTCAGGTCTCGGCAGCTGGCCGACAACCATGGCCCGAACCGCGTCTCGAAGGACGACCGCAGGCACGGCAGCAGCCTGGTCACCAGGGCAGTCCTCGTTCACCTGGATGTCCGGGAACTCGTAGGACAGCAACGTGTCGTACATCGTCTCGAAGCCATCACGGCCTGCCGCACGCAGGCTGTCGGCTTCCTCCTCCGAGGTAGCAGCGACGTACCGCCATCCCCGGCAGAGTCCGAAGTTCGTACCGGGCTCGCCGACAGACCAGACCGGCTGCGCGACCCAGATGACGTTGGACACAGTGGCGTTGAAGATGAGGTCCCGCGAGTCGGCATCAACGCTCGACCGCTGACTCAGCTCCCCTTCAAGCTCACCGCCCGCGGTGTATGAGCCACCGATTTGTGGCCCCTGCGCTACGGCTACGGACGGAATCAGCAGCAAGAGTCCCGCCACGAACGTCAGCAGAATCCGGGTCGCACTGGTCACTGGATTGGACCTTCGCACGGGAGGTCTAGCAATCCCTCAAGATCGAGTTCCGGCAACTGCTCGGCTGGCACCGGCTCCGAAGTCTCCGAGTAGATGAGCCGGAGAACTTGATGCATGCGCCAAGGTGTGAGGTTGTGCCTCTGGCGGTTCGACTGCTCCTGGTCGGCAGCCCGAGATAAGACAACAGCGGCGAACTCCCCCGATGGATACGGCTCAACTGCTACACCAGAGTTGTCAAGCACACCTATAGCTACCACGCACTGGTCGTCCGCTCCGACGAGAGTCTCGGTCTGCCAAGAGAGGCGAGTCCGTTCCTCTGACGCAAGGAATGCCGCTCGGACGGAGACATCTGTTGCGCGATTTTGCGCGCTCTGTCCCTCTTCAACAAGACGCGGACCCGAGAGCACTGCTCTCAGGCGCTCGCCATCAGCCTCCGTCAGGCCTTGCGAGGGGTCGCTCTCGAGCACATCGTCCAAAACTGCCGCTTCGACGGCCAACAACTCCGCCATGACCCGATCTACGTACTCCGCATCGATCTCCGAAGGATCATCGAAGGCGAACGGATCATCGGGTTCCGTCGCGCCTGGTGCCGGCTGCTCCGACTCCGACTCGGACCCCGACTCGGCCGCGACGCCCGGCTCCGGCTCCGCATCCGGCTCCGGCTCCGGCCCCCCATCGGGCTCCGAACCCGGCTCGGTCGCCGGCTCAGATCCGTCGTCCTCCACCTCGATGGCTTGGATGCCGTCGTCGGCCGAAGACCCGTCGTCGCCGGGGCAACCCACAACCACCAGAGCCCCGGCCGCCGCCACCGGCGGCACCCACCACACACGCCGACACATCGGAACCCGCGTGGCTCGATCCGTGTCGAACGAACTGTAGCGAGGTGCATCGAAGCGTCACCCCAGTGCGCGCCCCATGTGCACGGCGTGCGCCCGGAGGAACACGCGGCGTCAGACCCGAGCGGACATCAGCAGGCGGTCGACGAGGTCTGGGTAGCTCACACC
>JAWOCZ010000143.1:0-23963 GCA_046483565.1 Nitriliruptoraceae bacterium | reverse complement strand
TGCTGTTTCCTGCCGGCGTCACTGCGGGTCGGCCTGGGTGGTGGGCGGTGGTGGCGGTCTGCAGCGGATAGTTGCTGTTTCCTGCCGGCGTCACTGCGGGTCGGCCTGGGTGGTGGGCGGTGGTGGCGGTCTGCAGCGGATAGTTGCTGTTTCCTGCCGGCGTCACTGCGGGTCGGGGAGCAGCAAGCGATCGGGGTGGCTGTAGACGACACCGTCACCGTCGCGCAGCAACCCGACCAGCGTCACGCCGAGCTGTTGTGCGGTCCGCGCAGCCAGTTCGGAGGCGGCACCCACCGCTGCGACGACGGGGATGCGGGCCGCGGCGGCCTTGGCGACGAGCTCGAACCCAACGCGCCCGCTGAGCACACACACGAGGTCCGTGAGCCCGGCCGGGGGCCACAGTCCGCTGAGCGCGTGGGCGCCGATCGCAGCGTCCAGAGCGTTGTGTCGACCGACGTCCTCACGCACCGTCACCAGCCGGCCGTCCGGGTCGAACAGCCCCGCAGCGTGCAAGCCGCCGGTGGCGCGGAACCGACCCTGTGCGAGGCGCAGCTCCTCCGGCAACCGGGCGAAACGCGACCAGGTGAGGGGGTCGGTCCGGAACGGATCGTCGGTGATCGGGGCGACCCTGGTCGCCAGTTCCTCGATCGTCGCCCGACCGCACACCCCGCAGGACGCCGTGGCGATCACGTGCCGGTGCACGAGAGTGTTCTGGTCGACCGCCCGTTGTAGCCGCACGGTGATCGTGTCTTCGGGCCTCGCCACGAGCTGCGGGTCGCCGGACTCGGTTCCAACGACGTCCATCGGGCTGGCGAGTCCCTCGGCCAGGACCCACCCGACCGCCAGCTCGGGCTCGTGGCCGGGGGTGCGCAGTGTCGTGGCCAGGGTGACCGGCTCCTGGTCGGGGCCGGCGGCACGGATCTCCAGCGGTTCCTCTCGGACGAGGACGCCGGCGAGGCTCTCCACCTCGATGCTGTCGTGCTGGCTGGCGGCCGGGTCGTCGGCGAGACCTCGCGCAGGGCCGTCGACGACGTCCCGGGTCCTGCGCCGGTCGGTGCGGGTCGGGTCATCGCGGGTCGGGTCATCGCGGCTGTGGACGCGGAGTACCCAGCGTTGCGTGGTACCCAGCCGGTCCTGGGTGGCCGTAGTTGTTCCCCGGTCTTCCCTGGCAGGGGTTACTGGGGCATGTGCTCGGCCAGGGGTGGCCGCCTGGTTGCCCCGATCCGGCCGCGCGGCGGCCTGGTTGCCCCGATCCGGCCGCGCGGCGGCCTGGTTGCCCCGATCCGCCTGGGTGGCGGCCTGGTTGCCCCGATCCGGCCGTGTGGCGGCCTGGTTGCCCCGATCCGGCCGCGCGGCCGGATCCGGCACCTCGCCGGCCGTGCGAGCCCTCCCGGTGGGACCGCCGGTGGCGGTGGCCACAGCCCGATGGTCCCACTGGGTCGCGGCTGCCAGGGCGTCGGGATCATCCACGTCCACCGCGGTCGCACCGAGGGGGTCAAGATCTCGCCAGCCCTCCGGTGGCAGCACCTCGACATCGAGGTGGTCACGCAGCGACCGCAGCCGACGTTCCCCGGCGTCGAGCAGGCCGCGGACGGTCGCCAGTGCCGCTGGCCGGTAGGCGCCGACCAGCAGCTGTGGTCCATCGGCGGTGCCGAGCACGACCGCTGCAGGGCCGGGCTCAGCCCCGACCAGCCGATCCACGAGTCGGCGCAGCACGGACGGTGCCTGCCACGGGTGGTCGACCCCGGTGACCAGGAGCACCTCGGCGCCCTCTGCTGCAGCCAGCGCGGCCTCGAGCCCCGCGAGGGGCCCGGCGGCGGGGCGCAGGTCGCTGATCCAGCGCGCACCGTGTGGCAGGTCCGCAGCGATCGACCGCCGAGCCACCTCCCCCGGTGCCTCCGCCGGTGCCTCCGGCGATTCCTTCATCGCCGCAGGCGAGGTCGGGACCGGCTCCGGCGATGCGCCAACCACCGTCTGGTGCGGGCCCACCACCAGCACGGGTCGGCCTCCCGGGGTGGCCGCGCGTAGCGCGCCGACCGCGCGGTCCAGCAGTCGCCGGCCATCGAGCACCAGTGCGGCCTTGTCCTGCCCCATGCGCCGGGACCCGCCACCGGCCAGCACCGCAGCGATGACATCGGGACGCGGCCGCGCTTCGCCGCCTCCCGCGTCGTCGTCTCTCGGGTCGCCGCCTCCCGCGTCGCCGTCTCGCGCGCCGTCGGCAGGTCGGGTCACGGTTCGCGGCTCCTGGGTCGTCCCCGTGCACGCTAACCGCGGGTCCGACGCCGGCGCCCGGCCGTTACGCTGCCGCGCCCCTGACGTCGAGGTGGAAGGGCAGCCCAGCATGGCGGAGCAGGCGGACCGAGCCGAGCGGCTCGCCGTGTACGCCAGCGCACGGCTGGTCGACACCGGCCAAGCAGTCGGCGCCATCGCGTTCGACCCGGATGCTGCCGGCCGCGTGATGGGCGACGGGCGTGAGATCAGCGGCTGGAGTGTCTTCCAGGGGGAGGAGACGGAGGAGGAGCTGAGCGACGCCGAGCGGTTGCGGCTGCCCTCGCTGGCCTGGGTCGTGACCCGCGACCCGGCCGTCGCGATGGTCACCGCCGGGCACGACGGCACCCCCGGCTACTGGGTCCGCAGCGAGGACGACGCCAGCGGGCTGCCGAGCTGGGAGCGGCTGGTCCCCTGACCCGCTGCGCTCACCGAGCCCGGTAGCCGAGGGCGAGGCCGTCCCCGGCGCGGAGCACCAGTCGGGTGCCTTCGAGCTCCACCTCGAGCGTGCCGGCCTGCAGCACCGCCAGGACCCGTTGTTCCTGCTGCGCGACACGGTCGTCGAGGCAGGCCATCCGCGTGGTCGCCACTGCACCCAGCACGAGCAGGTCGCCGTCGAGTTCGTAGTCCCCCGTCAGACGGTTGCAGCCGGTCGAGCCGACCAGCCGCCCGTCCTCCCGGAAGACGAGCTCCGCCTCCGCGGCGTTACCACCCACGGCGGCATCCAGACCACCGCCCGAGATGAGCTCGCGCAACTGCCAGCTCGTCCCGACCAGGGCGGCGTCCGTCCGGTCCGTCCCGACCAGGGCGGCGTCCGTCCGGTCCGGCCCGTCCGTCTGGTGCGGCCCGTGCGACCCGCCTGGCAGGTGCGTCATGTGTCGACCTCCAGGATCCGGGCGAGGCGACGGGGTCGCCTTCGAGACGTTGGACGTCGCCGCCGGTGGCGGGGTTGCGAGCACCGTGCCGCGCGGGACTCCGCATGGCCGGGTTCCGAGCACCGTGCCGGGCGGGACTCCGCATGGCCGGGTTCCGGCACCGTGCCGGGCGAGAAGTCCGCGGCCGCCTACCCTGCCGTCGCCATGACCGCTCACACCACACCCGCCGACATCAGCGCCTACCTCGAGATCCGCACGGCCGCGCCCTCGAGCTGGTCACCGGACGCCAGCAAGCTGCTGATCACCTCGGACCTGCCCGGTACCGCCCAGGTCCACCGGCTCGACCTGACCGCCGACCAGAGCCTCCCGGTCGCCGCGGAGCAGCTCGTCCCGATCACCCGCTTCGAGGAGCCCATCGGCGCTGGCTACCTCCCGGCCGATCCCGGCGGCGGTGACGCCGATGTCCTCCTGCTCGCCACCGACGTCGGCGGCAACGAGCGCTACCAGCTGTTCACCGCTCCCGACGACCCCACCGCGCCCCTGGGTGGCCCCGAGGAGCTCGACCCGCTCGTGCTCGATCCGGAACACATCCACCGCCCCGGTGGGGTCAGCCGGGACGGCCGTCTCCTGGCCTACGCCACCAACCGGGGGGACGGGGTCGCCTTCGACACCTGGGTCCGGGACCTGACCACCGGAGCCGAGCGACGCGTCTTCGCCACGGGCGGGTGGACGGGCCCCAGCGGTTTCTCGCCCGATGCGCGCTACCTCGCCGTCTCGGAGGTGACCACCAGGGCGGGTGACAACCGGGTCCACCTGCTCGACCTCCACGCCCTGCCCGACGGCGAGGTGGCCGACGACAACCACCGGGCGGTGACGGAGCTGTGTCCCCACCCCGAGGAGCCCGGCACCGTCGGGGCACCGAGCTGGCTGCCGGACAACTCCGCGTTCTTCCTCTCCACCGACGTCGGCCGCGCCTTCGTCGGTATCGCCCGGGGAACCCCCGACGGGGCGTGGAACCACGTGATCGAGCCCGGCTGGGACGCTGGCGCGGCCGTGGACTGGACGGGCACGCACCTGCTCGTGGTCTGGAACGAGGACGGGCGCACGCGGGCCGAGCTGCGCGACCCGGTCACCCTCGAGGTCCGCACCGCGGTCCCCCTGCCCGGCCCCGGGGTCGCCACGGGATTCCGTTTCAGTCGTGATGGGCGCTGGCTGAGCTTCGGGTACTCCTCGCCACTGGTGCCGGGCGACGCCTGGCGCTACGACACCGTGACCGGTGCCCTCCAGCGTCTGACCGTGAGCCCCGGCGAGGTGGATCCGGCCAGCTTCGTCGACGCGGAGCTCGTGCGGTTCGCCTCGTTCGACGGGCTGGAGATCCCGGCCTTCGTGTTCCGTCCCCGGGACCGGGGCCCCGCCGACGGGCCGGCACCGGTCGTGGTCATCATCCACGGCGGCCCGGAGAGCCAGTACCGCCCGTCGTTCGCGCCGTTGACCCAGTACCTGGTGGCCAGCGGCTTCGCCGTGGTGGCCCCCAACGTGCGCGGCTCCACCGGCTACGGGCGGCGCTACCAGCAGCTCGACGACGTGCACCGTCGCCTCGACAGCGTCCACGACCTCGGGGCACTGCACGACTGGCTGGCGACGCAACCCGACCTCGACGAGGATCGCGCGGCGCTGTACGGCGGCTCCTACGGCGGCTACATGGTGTTGGCCGGCCTCGCCTTCCAGCCCGAACGCTGGGCGGCCGGTGTGGACATCGTCGGGATGAGCGACCTCGTCACCTTCCTGGAGCAGACCTCGTCGTGGCGCCGGGCGTTCCGGGAACGCGAGTACGGCTCGCTCGAGCACGACCGTGAGCTGCTGCGCGAGCTCTCGCCGATCACCCACGTCGAGCGGATGCGGGCCCCGCTGTTCATCATCCACGGCGCCAACGACCCGCGGGTGCCCCTCGGAGAGGCCGAGCAGATCCACGAGGTGCTGCGCGCACGCGGGGTGCGCAGTGAACTGCTCGTCTACCACGACGAGGGGCACGGCCTGGCCAAGCTGGCCAACCGCATCGACGCCTACCCGAAGGTCGCTGCCTTCCTCCACGAGGTCCTGGGACACTGACCGTGGACCGGCGGCGGCCGCTGCCGGCCGGCAGGACCGGGACCACGCCTCTCGCGTGTGGGCGTCGGCAGCGATGGCGGTCCGGTGACCCTCTCCGTCGCGAACCCACCACCGGCTGCCCCGGAGGATGACACGATGCGCGTGCTGGTGACCGGATCGACCGGCTACATCGGTGGTCGGCTCGTCCCGTACCTGCTCGAGCGCGGGCACGAGGTCGTCTGCGCCGCGCGCACGCCGGCCAAGCTCGACGACCGTCACTGGCGAGGCGACGTCGAGGTGGCACGGGTCGACGTGCTGGAGCCGGACACGCTGACGGTCGCAAGCCAGGGCGTCGACGTGGTCTACCACCTCGTCCACTCCATGGACGGCGAGCCCGGCTTCGCCGAGCGCGACCGGCGTGCCGCGGCCAACGTGCGGGATGCCGCCGCGGCGGCCGGAGCCGGGCGCATCGTGTACCTCGGCGGCCTCGGTCGGGAGGATGACGACCTCTCCGACCATCTGCGCTCCCGCCAGGAGGTCGGTCGGGTGCTCGCCAGCGGCCCGGTGCCGGTCACCGAGCTGCGGGCCGCCATCATCATCGGCTCCGGCAGCGCGTCCTTCGAGATGCTGCGCCATCTCGTCGAGGTCCTGCCGGTGATGACCACCCCCCGCTGGGTGTCGACCCGCTGCCAACCGATCGCGGTGCGCGACGTCCTCGAGGCGCTGTGCGATGTCATCGAGACGCCGGTCGCGGCCGGCAGGGTGTACGAGCTCGGTGGTCCGGACGTCCTCACCTACGCCGAACTGATGCAGACCTACGCCGAGGTGGCGGGGTTGCGGCGCCGCATCATCCTGCCCGTGCCGGTGCTCAGTCCGAGGCTGTCCTCGCTGTGGGTGGGGCTGGTGACGCCGCTGCCGACCGGCCTCGCCCGTCCGCTGGTCGACAGCCTCGTCAACGAGGTGGTGGTCCGCGACGAGGCCTTCCAGAGGGACCTGCCCCGACGCATGATCCCCGCCTCGGGAGCGTTGCGCCTGGCGCTGACGCGGATCCAGGACCTGAACGTGGAGACCACGTGGGCCAGTGCCGGTGGCGTCTCGAGCAGGGTGGGCGGCACGTCCCCCTCCAGCCCGGAGGACCCGCAGCCGGAGGACCCGGCCTGGGCCGGTGGGACGGTCTTCGCCGACGAGCGTGTGGCGATCTCCGAGGCGTCTCCCGAGGCCCTGTTCGCCGCCGTGTGTGCGATAGGTGGTCGGCGTGGCTACCACACGCCGAGGTGGATGTGGGAGGTGCGCGGGGTGTTGGACCAGCTGGCCGGAGGGACCGGGCTGCGCCGCGGCCGGCGGCACCCGGCCACGCTCGCGGTGGGGGAGGTGGTGGACTTCTGGCGGGTCGAGGCCCTCGAGCGCCCGCACCTGCTCCGGCTCAAGGCCGAGATGAAGGCGCCCGGGGAGGCATGGCTCGAGTTCAGGGTCGAGCCGCACGGCGCTGGCAGCCGACTGCTGCAGCGGGCGCGGTTCCATCCTTTGGGGCTGTGGGGTCGGCTGTACTGGGGTGTCCTGGTGCCCTTCCACGCGCTGATCTTCCCGCGGATGGCGCGGGAACTCGCGCGAGAGGCGGAGCAGGTCACCGGGCGGGGCTCACGGTGGTAGGACGACCACGGCGAGCCTTCCGATGGCGGCGGCGCCGGTGACGTCGACCGCTTCCCCGACCTCGACGGAGAACCACACCGTCTCGGGCTCGACCGCGAGCACCACGGCATCACGGCCCAGTGTGGCGGCGCGCCCGTCGTGGTCGTTGCCCACGAGCGCGACGCGGGTGCCTGCGGTCAGCGGGGGCAACTGCTCGATAGCGACCGCGACGGCGGCTCGGCCGGTCGGCAGGCCGGCTGCCCAGCCGCCGTCACCGAGGTGACGCGCGGTCGCCACGGCACCCCTCGGCAGCATCGCCGCCAGCACCCCTGCCGCGGTACCGAGCGCGCCGTCGGGGACCAGATCGCTCGGCATGCTCCGCGGCCGCAGGTCCGCGTCGGTCAGCACCTGACCGGGTGAGAGGTCGCGGGTGGCGACCAGCACGGTCCGAGGCGGGCCGTAGGGCGTGGCCGTGGCGTGGCCGGCAGCGGCTGCCAGGATCGCCACCGCGATGAGCAGGCCCAGCGCGCTACGTGCTCGCGGGGTGGCGGCCCACCAGCGCTCCGCGAGACGGTCGAGGGCACGCGGCAACGGCAGTGGGGGCCCGGGTAGGGCACGCAGGCGTTGGTGGCGGCGGGGCAGCGTGGGCATGGCCGTAGTGCAGCACGTCCGTCCGCTCGTGCCCGGACGGACCGCTGTGAACCTGTGGATGGCGGCGCGTCGTGGCCCGGTTCGCGACGTCAGGCCGGGGGTGCGTCAGGCCGGGGGTGCGTCAGGCCGGGGGTGCGTCAGGCCGGGGGAGCGTCAGGCCGGGGGTGCGTCAGGCCGGGGGTGCGTCAGGCCGAGGCGGCGCGCTCACCGGAGGAGGTCGACGAGTCCGCCTTCGAGGCAGAGGCCTGGCGGTCGGAGGCCTTGCCGCCCTTGCCGGACTCGCCGCCCTTGCCGGTCTCGCCAGCCTTGCCGGACTCGCCGCCCTTGCCGGTCTCGCCGGAGCTCGAACCCGAGGACCTCTTCCCGTCGGCGTCAGCACTGCCGGAGGCGCCGTTGGCAGGGCGGTTGCTGCTCGCGTAGTCCTTCACGTGCCAGCCGGAGCCCTTGAAGATGATGCCGGCCGCGCTGAAGACCTTGCGCAGCTGGCCCTGGCATGCAGGGCACTCGCTCAAGGGGTCGTCCCTGAAGGACTGCACGACCTCCAGGTGCTCGCCACAGGCGCGGCACGCGTACTCGTAGGTGGGCATCGTCCCGCTCCAGGTGCTCGAGGCCGCGTCGGCAGGCGACCATGTTCGGCTCAGTCAGCGAGCCTGGCGCAGGTGGCGGCCCCGGGCAGCCGGGTTAGCACTCTCAGCTCGCGAGTGCTGATGGTGCCCGATTGTCCGGTCGAAGGCAAGCGGTCAGTGCGACGGTGCGCGGTGGACGTTGTGTTCGGTGACGACCAGATGGACCGGCTCATCGTGGGGTTCGAGCGGGATCTGAGGGACCAGTTGGCAGGCGAACGCCACCCCCACGCGCACCGTCCGGCCCGGGAAGCGGTGCAGGAGCCGGTCGTAATGGCCACCACCTGCCCCCAGCCGGCCTCCGCGTGGATCGAACGCCAGTCCGGGGACCAGCGCGACGTCAACGACCCCGGGATCGACGACGCGTCCCGCCGGCTCGCGGACACCTCGGTATCCGAGTTGCAGCGTCCGCAGGTCAGCGGCGGCAACCAGGTCGAGCAGCTCCCCCCGCACCCGCGGGAACAGCGTCCGCACGCCCCGCTCGTGCAGCGGTGCCACCAGCTCAGCGAGATCGACCTCCTCGCGCAGCGCCGCGTAGAGCAGCACGGTGCGTGCTCGATCCAACTCGGGCAGGCCGAGCAGCCGTTCGGCGATCCGGGTGGAGGCGCTTCGGCGCTCAGCGTCGGACAGGGCCCGCCGCGCGGCCCGCGTGGCAACCCGCAGCGGGGCCTTCGAGGTGACGTCCAGCGGGCGACCTCCCTGGCGTCCGTCAGGCGACCTGCCACCGAGCGGCGGTGCGTTCGTACGAGCCTAGGCACCACGTCCCGCGTGCCCACCTCGGTAGGCTCACTCCGGTCGAAGGAGCGCACGTGGTCCGCAAGGCTGTTCTCCCCGTTGCCGGTCTCGGAACGCGGTTCCTACCCGTCACCAAGTCGGTCCCCAAGGAGCTCCTGCCGGTGGTCGACACCCCGGCGCTCCAGCTGATCGTGGAGGAGTGCGTCCGCTCCGGCCTGGACGACGTGCTCTTCGTGAGCGCGATGGGCAAGGCCGCGATGGAGGACCACTTCGACCGGCGGCTGGACCTCGAGGGTGAACTCGAGGCCAAGGGCAAGAACGACGAGCTCGCGATGGTCCGTTCGCTCGCTGAGCTGGCGCACATCCACAGCGTCCGGCAGGGGCAGGCGCTGGGGCTCGGGCACGCGGTGCTCCAGGCCGCGGGCCACGTCGGGCCCGACGACAGCTTCGCGGTCCTGCTCGGCGACGACATCCTCGATCCGGAGGGTGACTTCCTCGAGCGGATGGTGGCGGTCCACGAGCGCACCTCACGGCCGGTGATCGCGCTCATGGAGGTGCCCGAGGACCAGGTCAGTCTCTACGGCATCGCGACCGTCGAGCCCGGCGAGAGGCCGGATGAACACCTGGTCACTGGGTTGGTCGAGAAGCCGGACCCGGCCGACGCGCCTTCGAACCTCGCCGTGATCGGTAGGTACGTCCTGCCCGGGAGCGTCTTCGCGGTCCTCGAGGAACTGCCACCGGGACGCGGGGGAGAGATCCAACTCACCGACGCGCTCGAGGTCCTGGCTGCCGAGGAGCCGATCGTCGGACTCACCCTGGATGTCCCGCGCTTCGACACCGGGGACAAGCTCGGTTACCTGCAGGCCAACGTCGAGTTCGCCCTGCGTCGAGCCGACCTCGGACCCGCGCTGCGAGTCTGGCTCAGGGAGCGGCTGGCCGTCACCGACGACCACGGCACGCAGGCGTCCCCGTGAGCGGTTTCGTCGGTCACGGTCGTCACGAGGTGACGCCCCGTGAGGAGCTCATCAGCGTCGAGGAGCACCTCGAGGCCCTGCTCGAACTGCTGCCCGCACCCGATCCGATCGAGCTGCGGTTGGCCGATGCGCTGGGCCTGGTGCTCGCGGACGACGTCAGCAGCGACGTCACGGTGCCGGCCTTCGCCAACGCGGCGATGGACGGGTACGCCGTCATCGCCGACGACGTGCGCGTAGCCACGACGGATGAGCCGGTCAGGTTGGCCGTTGACGGCGAGGTGGCGGCGGGGGTGCAGGACCTGCCCACGGTCGAGCCCGGCCGCAGCGTGCGCATCATGACAGGCGCGCCGATGCCGCCCGGTGCCGATGCCGTGGTGCCGGTCGAGACGACCTCCACCCTGGACGCCGACGTCCTGGTGCACCGAGCCGCCGCGCCGGGCGACCACGTGCGGGCGCCCGGTGAGGACCTCGAACCCGGTCAGGCGCTGCTGTCCCGCGGTCGCCGCCTCGCGCCCGCCGACCTGGGCGTGCTGGCCGCGGCCGGTGTGTCCCGGGTGCGCTGCATCGCGCCGCCGCGGGTCGTCATCATCTCCTCCGGTGACGAGCTGGTGCCGGCGGACAAGGAGCCGCTGCCCGGACAGATCCGCGACGTCAACGGTCCCATGCTGGCCGCCATGGTCAAGGCCGCAGGTGCGGTGCCCTTCAGCGCCGGGATCGTGCGCGATGACCACAAGGCCCTGAGGTACGCCTTCGACACCAGCCTCGGGCACGCCGATCTGATCATCTGCACCGGAGGCGCGAGCGCCGGGACCCGGGATCTGCTGCCGCAGGTGATCGGCTCGATGGGGACGGTCGAGACGGCCAAGGTCGCGATGAAGCCGGGCATGCCCCAGATCCGTGGCAGCATCGCCGGCTGCCCCGTCATCGGTCTGCCCGGCAACCCCGTCTCCGCGTTCGTCTCCTTCGAGGTGTTCGTGCGCCCCGTCCTGCGCTCGCTGCAGGGACGCCGGGACGTGCAGCGCCCGGTCGTGACGGCGACGGCGGCCGAACCCCTGCGCTCCAGCCCGCACAAGCGCTCGTTCCTGCGCGTGCGCCTGGCCCGGGCCGGCGCCGGCTGGTCGGTGAGCCCCACGGGGCCGCAGGGCTCCCACGTGGTCTCCTCGATCGCCCGCGCCGACGGCCTGGCGGTCATCCCCGAGGACGTGCTCGAGGTCGCGGAGGGCGAGCAGGTGCAGGTCCGCCTGCTCGTCGAGTGAGGCGCTGGTGACCTCGCGCGAGCCCCCTGTCCCGTCGCCGGCCGCCGACGGGCTCACGCACGTCGACGAGCGGGGCCGGGCCCGTATGGTCGAGGTCGGTGAGAAGCCGGTCACCGCCCGCAGCGCGACCGCGAGCTGTGAGGTCCACCTGACCGCCGAGACCGCACGGCTCCTGCTCGACGGCGCCCTGCCCAAGGGCGATGCGCTCCCGGTCGTGCGTCTGGCCGGTATCCAGGCTGCCAAGCGCACGCATGAACTGATCCCGCTCTGCCACCAGCTGGCGCTCACCTCGGTGGAGGTGGACGTCGAGGTGGCACCGGACGACGGGTTGGTGGTCATCACGGCGACCGCCCGTGCTGTCGACCGGACCGGCGTCGAGATGGAGGCGATGACCGCGGTCAGCGTTGCTGCGCTGACGCTCTACGACCTGGTCAAGGCCGTCCAGCGCGACGTCACGATCTCGAACCTGCGACTGCGGGAGAAGCGGGGCGGCCGCAGCGGTGACGTCACGCTGCCGTGAGCGGTCCACACCCCGATGCTGCTGCCCGGCCGGCGACCGGCTCCGATACCGGTCACCGGGCTCCTAGGATGCCGGCCGAACACACGGTGTCGGTTGCCATGAGACGGAGGTCGCCGGTGTTACGGTCAGCGCGCTCCACCGGCAGGACGTCCGAGCGGAGCGCGGAGGTCGAGCCGTGCCCGATGGCGTTGATGCGTGAACGAGGCCTTGGTCCTGATGCTCCTCGTCTGGGCTGTGCTCTTCCTGCCCGCGGTCGTTCGTGCCCGCAACACCTCGCCACACATCACCGTCGGAGGGTTCGAACGCGCCATGAACGTGCTCCGCAGCGATGGCCACGGTCGTGGCAGAGGGAGACGTCTGATGGTCCCCGATGATCCCGCTCGCATCGTCGCGCGGCCGGTCGACGACCGCATCGAGCCCGTGGTGACCGTGCTGGCCGAGGACCCCGTGATCGCACGTCGGCGGGTCTGGTTCGTGCGGTCCCTGGCCGCCTGCACGCTCGCCCTCGTGCTCGGGCTGCTGCTCCAGGGCGCGGCATGGCTGGTGTTCCTGGCCACCGTGAGCGCGACCGTGGCCTACGTCGCGGTGCTGCGACGCCTCAAGCAGCAGCGCGACGAGGCCCGCACGGTGGTGCGTGAGCTCGATCTCCGCGAGGGCGTGGTCGGCGACGTCGGCCAGGTCGCGGTCGGTGCCGAGGACTCCTGGGTCGGTTCCGGGACCGTGCGACTGCGTCGTTGGGACGGGTGAGGTGACCAGTCCCGACGACCTGGTAGCCGCCGTCGCCCCGATCCGGCAGGAACTGGAAGCTCGTCACGACGCCCGCGAGGTGGCGTTGTCAGCGTCCAGGGACGCGATCCGGTCCGCAGCCAACGCGATCCGTGCGGTCCACCGGGGGGAGGGAGGACGTGCGGAGGAGCTGATAACCGACGCACGCACCAACCTGCGCCGCGCAGTGGAGGTGGCCAGTGACCACCCGGAGGTCCGCTACGCCGGCTTCGTCGCCGACGCGGCCAAGGAGGTCGCCGAGGCAGAGCTGACCCGGGCCGTGATCGCCGGCCAGACACTGCCCGGGCCCGAAGAGGTCGAGGTCGATGCGGTGTCGTGGCTGCACGGCCTGGCAGAGACCGTCGGTGAGCTGCGGCGGGCCAGCCTGGACCGGGTGCGTAGCGGCGACCTTGACACCGGTGAGCGCTACCTGGAGTTGATGCAGGAGATCCTGGCGGCTCTGGTGACCATCGATGTCCCCGATGGCCTCTCCCGCGGCCTGCGGCGGGCCACCGATGCGGCGCGTGCGATCACCGAGCGCACCCGCGGCGACCTGACCACCGCCGTCGGCCAGCGTGACCTGCGCCAGGCCCTGGAGACCCACCGCCGGGCCCTGGAGCGCGACCAACGCTGACCGGCCGGTAGCCGGCCGTTGGCGCCCCCTGAGGCCCGCAGCTACCATCCGCGCTCGCCCGTCGGCCGTCGTGTCGTGTTCGGCCCTGGGGGTGTAGCTCAGCCTGGCAGAGCGCTTCGTTCGCAACGAAGAAGCCGTCGGTTCAAATCCGATCACCTCCACCACCGAGACCGCCCCCTGGCATCCGCCAGGGGGCGGTCTCGCGTACGTGAGGGCATCTGCTTCGGAAACGTGTGGTGAGCTCACGACCCGACGAGCGCATCGCCGACCGACGCGGTGATCGAGTGTCGGCGTCGCAGCTCATCTCCATCGGAGAAGCGAGACGGAACGTCACCGGTGGCTGGCTCACTCAGGGGCATGGGCGGTGAGCCTTGGATCGGTTCCGAGGACGGAGTCCTTGGACAGGTCCGGGGAGTAGCGGCTCGCGGGCGGGGTGCGGCCGAGTTCCTCGGCCATCGACCGGATCAGGTGCGGAGCGGCACCGCAGCACAGACCCAGGTAGCCGACCCCGAGTTCGACGGCGGTTCGGGCGAACGCGGCCACCTCGAAGCGTGTGCACAGGTTGGGCTCCAGCGCCAGGGGGAAGGTCCGCCCGCCGGGTGGGGCCACGGTGGCGTCGGGATCGGGCAGGTCGAAGTAGGTGGGATGGTCCTCGGTGGTGCGGTAAGGCACCGGAAGCGCGGCCACCGGGATGCTGACCCGGTCGAGGATCCTCCGCAGTGGTGGCAGCATGGTGTCCGGACCGCGGAAGCAGTTGAGCCCGGCGACGTCGGCACCGTCATCCTCGAGCGCGGCACAGGCGTCCTCGATCGTGACGTCGTCGAGGAGCGTCCCCTGTGCCGGCAGCGCGAGGGTGACGACGGAGGCAAGGCCGACCTCGGCGATGACCTCCAACGCGAGCCGGGCCTCGCCCGCGTAGTAGAACGTCTCGGCGATGACGAGGTCCGCTCCCTCTTCGGCCGCCCACCGTGCCTGCTCCTCGAACATCGCACGTGCCTGGGCGGCGGCGTCCCGGTCACCGGGACGGTAGACGTTGGTGTTGGCGAGGTTGCCGGCGACCAGCGGGCGATCCTCGAACTCGGCCGCGACGCCGTGCGCGAGCTGCAGGGCCTGCCGGTTGAGGGGCTCGAGTTGCTCCTCCTTGCCGATGAGCCGGAGCTTCTCGCGGTGGCCGTAGTAGGTGAAGGCCTCGATGATGTCGGACCCGGCACGGACGAACTCACGGTGGACCTGCGCGAGCGATCCAGGATGCTCGAGCACCACCTCGGGCACGAAGGTGCCGGCCTGGAGGTAGCCGCGGCGTTCCAGTTCGAAGAGGTACCCTTCTGCGCACAGGACCGGGCCGACCTCGAGGCGAGCATGGAGGTCACGGACGGGGTTGGAGGTGCTGCTGGTGCTCATGGCGCACCGCTTGGGGGGCATCTCCGCCGGCGATGGGCCGCCGGCGTCAGGTGAACAGGTCGGCCCGTCGAACAGCCTCGTCGGCCTGGACCTCGCGCATGATGTCGATGGCCTCGAGCACACGCGGGTGGCGCAGCGAGTAGATCACGCTGACACCGCGGCGCTCGGTGTCGACCAGCCCCTGCTCCCGCAGGATCGCGAGGTGCTGGGAGACGTTGGCCTGGGGCGCCTCGATCGCCCCGGCCAGCTCGCTGACGGCCCGGGGTCCGTCGCGCAGCACGTGCAGCAGCATCAGCCGCTTGGGGTCGTTGACGGCCTTGCACAGCGTGGCCACCAGGTGCGCGAACTCGTCGCGCAGCCGGTCGTCGATTCCGGTCGGGGTGCTCATGTGCCCAGCATACGTGGCACCCATGCAGAGGAAGTGCGACGCGCGAGTGGCCGGGACGTTACTATGTGCGTACATTCGAATATGCACATGATCGCGACGGGAGACGCGGAGCATGGCGGACGACGGCGCTGGGAGCATGAGCCTGATCTGCTGGTCGGGAGACCTCGACAAGGTCTGGCCCCAGTACATCCTGGCCACCACGGGAGCGGCCTACGGCATGGACGTGATGATGTTCTGCACGTTCTGGGGTCTGTTCCCGCTGAAGCGGGCCGAGGCGAAGATCACCGGTGACAACTGGATGACCAAGCTGCTGGGTATGGCGAACAACCCGCGGCTGACCCACCTCAACTTCGCTGGTGCCGGACCTCAGATGATGCGCCAGATCGCCTCGTCGCAAGGCGTCGCACCCCCTGAGGAGCTGATGCAGACCGCGATCGAGATGGGCGTGCGCATCGCGCCGTGCCAGATGACGATGGACCTGATGGGGCTCACCTACGACGACCTCATCGACGGGCTGGACCAGCCGATGGGAGCGGCTGCCGCGGTCGCCCACATGAAGGACGCCGAGATCCAGTTGTTCATCTGATCCGCGCGCGATCACGCCGCCGACCGACGACCACGGACGAGGGAGACGCCCATGGCTGACACGACCCAGACACTCGACTGCAGCGGGCTGGCCTGCCCCATGCCCATCGTGAAGACCCGGCAGGCCATGGACGGTCTGTCGACGGGCGACCTGCTGGAGGTGATCTCGACCGACCGGGGCTCCTGTACGGACATCCCGGCCTGGACGCAGAGCACCGGGCACACGCTCGAGGAACAGCGGGAGGAGGCCGGCGGCCGCTACGTCTTCCTCATCCAGAAGGGTTGAGCATGGCCGAGGTCATGACGTTCGAGACCCCCTCGCTCGGCGACCGCAGCTACCTCGTGACCGACGGGGCGGTGGCCATGGTCATCGACCCCCAGCGCGACGTCGATCGCTTCACCCGAGCCGCCGAGGAGGCCGGTCTCGACATCACCCATGTGTGCGAGACGCACGTCCACAACGACTACGTCAGCGGTGGCCCGGCCCTGGCGGCAGCGACCGGGGCGACCTACGTGGTGGCCAAGGGCTCGGGCGTGCAGATCGAGCACGAACCGGTGGTCGACGGCGCCGAGCTGGTATCCGGACAGCTGACCCTGCGTGTGCTGGCCACCCCCGGCCACACCCCCGACCATGTCAGCTTCGCCCTCCTCGACGCCGGCGTGGTGACCGATGTCTTCACGGGTGGCTCGCTGCTGTACGGCGCTGTGGGGCGCCCTGACCTGATCTCGGACGAGCTCACGGACGAACTCGCCCGAGCCCAGTTCAGCTCCGCGCAGCGCCTGGCCACCGAGCTGCCCGACGACGCGCGCGTCCTGCCCACCCATGGATTCGGCAGCCACTGCGCCTCCGGCGCCACGGACCAGCTGGTCCGCTCGGGCACCATCGCCGAGGAGCGCGACCGCAACCCGGCCCTGACAGCGGCCGACGAGGACGACTTCGTCACGTCACTGCTGACCGGCCTGCACCCGTGGCCCGCCTACTACGTCCACATGGGACCGCGGAACGCCTCGGGCGCGCCGGCGCCGGACCTCTCCGCCCCGACGGGTGTGGAACCCCAGCAGCTGCGTGAGCACCTCGCGGCCGGCCACTGGGTCGTCGACCTGCGGTCGCGCCGGATGTTCACGACCGACCACGTCCGGGGCACCGTCAACGTCGAGCTCCGCAACGACCTGCCGACCTACCTCGGGTGGGTCATGCCGATCGACGCACCGCTGGTGCTGCTCGGGGACGATCCCGATGCCGTCGCGGAGGCGCAACGCATGCTCGTCCGCATCGGGATCGACCGCCCGGTGGGCGCCGCCACCGGTGGGCCCGGGCAGTGGGCCGACGAGGGCGACCGCACCTCGTGGCCCGCCACCAGCTGGGACGACCTCGCCGTGGCGCTGCAGTCGCGCGACGACGTGGTCGTGCTCGATGTCCGCGATGCGTGGGAGTTCGAGCAGGGGCACCACCGCCGCGCCCTGCACATCCCGTTCCACGAGGTCCTCGACCGGTCCGACGAGGTTCCCGAGGGCCAGGTGTGGGTCTACTGCGCCACGGGCAACCGCGCCGCCGTGGCGTCGTCTCTGCTCGCACGGCAGGGCCGTGACGTGGTCCTGCTCGACGATTTCTGCCTTCCCGGCGACACTCCCGGCACCGACGCGTAGGCCGTACGCGTGGAACCCGCCCCCATGGTCGTGTACCTGCGGACGTCCTGGGTCAGGGCACCAGGGAGATGACGGCCTCCTCCGCCTCGGTCGCCAGGTCCTGGAGGAGCGCGGCGGTGGTCTGTGCGCGCTGCTGCCACCAGTCGACGGCATCGGGTACGACCGTGTGCCAGCCGGCCAGGGCACCCGGTGTGGTGGTCGTCGCGTGGTTCGCGAGCCACTGGAGTGTGTCGGGGACTGACTGGGCCAGCAGCTGTTCGAGCACGTACCGGCGTTCGCCGATGCGCAGGCCCAACGAGGTCTCCCGGGCCGCCCGGCGCAGGTCGGCGCCGGTCAGGAGGAAGCCGGTGCGGGCGGGGACCAGCAGCTGTTCGGGCAGGGGGAGGTCGGCGCCTTCGCGTGGGTCGGTCACCAGCGGCGCGTGCCGCAGGTGGGCGGGCAGCGGGGTGGTGCCGTCGGAACTGGGGGCGGGGTAGCGGCGTGCCTGGTCGTGCAGGACCTCGGTGAGCAGCCTGGCCCAGCTGCGGTAGGGCTGGGGGGCCAGGGACTGCAGACGGCCGAGGTACAGCGGCAGCCAGCTGAGCAGGTGCTCGTGCAGCAGCGTGGTGGCGGCGTGGGCCGCCCGGTGGTCGCCGGTGTCGGCGCGTTCGGCCAGTTCGGCGTGTGCGGCGAGCAGGGTGGGTAGGTGGTCGGGCTCGGCGGGGGGGATGGCGTCCAGAGCGCGGAAGAACCCGGCGATCCGGTCGCGGGCCTCACCGCCGAGCTTGCCTTCGCCGCCGAGGTAGACGCTGGCGTACGGGTACAGGTGGAGCACGAACACCTGGGTCCAGGTGGCCTCGTCGGGGGTGCCGGGGAGGTCGAGCAGATCGGCCAGGCGGGCGTGCTCGGGGCCGGGCCGCTCAGCCAGCACCGCCAGGGTCCGCAGCAGCTCCATCAGCCGCTCTCAGGGCGGGGTGGGATGGCGTAGGCGGGCCGGGTCGGTCGGAGGGGCCGCTGGAGCCAGTGGGGGCGGCGTTCGCCGTTGGGTGACAGCTCGGTGACCGAGCGGGCCTTGGCCAGCCAGAGCCGGTACTGCTCGCGCATGCGGTCGGTGTCGGCGGCGACGTCGCCGTGGCGGTCGCCCGGCTCGGCCTTGCGGACCCGGACGGCCTGGTGCCAGCAGTGGGCGCCCGAGATCGGGTCGGGGTGCACGGGGAAGGTCATGTTCTGGTGGACGCCGATGTCGCTCCACCAGATCCGCATCATGTCGCCGTCGGCCGAATCGTAGGGTCCATGGGCGGAGCGGTTGGCCAGTCGCCACTGGGTCCCTTCGTGGACCAGGTCCACGTCGGAGGTCTGCATCCGTGGGCTCGGGCGGTCGTGGCCCTCGGTCTCGCCGGTCGGCTTCCAGCGTCCCATGTGGTGGCTGCAGGCGACGACGCCGGGACGGATCGACTCGGTGACCCAGGCCTTGACGACGTAGTGGCCGCCGTGGGTCTCGACGCGGACCAGGTCGCCGGTGACGACGCCGATCTCTCGAGCGTGTGTGGGATGGATCCAGAGCGGGTTGGTGTGGGCCAGCTCGTTGAGCCACTTGGCGTTGGCGGACCGGGTGTGGATCTGCACCGGCAGCCGGAAGGTCGAGATCAGCGGGACCTCGCCGTCCTCGAGGTTGTCGGGGTGGACGTGGCTGCGGATGTAGGTCGGCAGGGCGTACTCGCCCCAGCCCCACTGGTCGAGGGTGGACGAGTAGAACTCCAGCCTGCCGGAAGGGGTGGGGAACCCGCGTCGGATCGTGCCGTCGATCATCACGCCGGCGGGGCGCCGACCCTGCTCGTCGGGGTCGGGCGCGGCCCCAGCCGAGTACGAGATGGACGGCTTGGGGCCGCGCGTGTAGGCCCGCCCGAGATCGGTCACCGCGATGTCGTCGAGCTCGTCCTCGCCGACGACCTCCTCGTTGATCGGACCCACGCCCTTGCGGACCTCGAATCCCCCGTAGCGGCGCATGTACTCGAAGGGGGTGAGCCCCTCGGCGGCTGCGGCCTCGGGAAGGCCGGGCACACCGTGCTCGAACACCCACCGGTAGTAGTCGTCGACGGTCAGCTTCTCGCCGGGCCGGTCCGGGGCCTCGTAGTGGCGGCGGATACCCAGTGCCCCGTCGGGGTCGATGCGCCAGGTCAGCTCGATCCAGAACTCGTTCTCCTCCCAGACCTCGCCGGGATTGACCTGGCGGGTGTCGGTGACCGTCTCGCCCAGACGTTCGCGGGCGGCGCGCAGGACCGGCTGGCGGAACCCGATCCACTGCCCGTCGTACTGCTCGTAGCTGATGATGTCGTGCCGCTCGGAGCTGTGGCCCATCGGCAGGACGTAGTCGGCGAAGTAGGCCGTCTCGTTCCATGTCGGGGTGAGGGCGACGTGCAGCCCGAACTTGTCGTGGTCTGTCAGCGCCTCGATCCAGGAGAACCCGTCGGGGTTGGTCCACACGGGGTTGTAGACCCGGGTGAAGTAGGTGTCGATGCGCCCGCGTCCCTCGTCCATGAAGTGCGGCAGCAGGAAGGACATCTCGTACATCGCGAACGGGTACTCGAGCGGCAGGTGCAGCTCGTTCCAGACCCCGATCGGGTCCGGGTTGACCGGGGTCTTCGGCTTCACCTGGTTCCAGCCGTTGGGGTAGGTCCCGCCCGGGACGGCCACCGCGCCGAGCAGGGCGTTGAGCAGGAACAGGGTCCGGGCGACCTGCCAGCCACCCTCGTTGGCGATCGACGCGGACCGCCACGTGTGGGTCGACAGCTGTGAGCCTGCAGACGCGACCGTTTCGGCCACGGCGTGCAGTCGTTCAGCGGGGATGCCCGACTCCGCCTCGGCGAACGCGAAGGTGTACGCGTCGTACAGCTCGGCCAGCAGCTGCTGGAACGTCTCGAAGGTCTCGGGCAGCTCCGGGTGCCGGGCCCGTAGGTACTCCTGCCAGTTCCACCACCGCCGGACGTAGTCCGCGTCGTACTGGCCGGTCTGGATCAGGTGGTTGGCGATCGCCAGGCAGATCGCGGACTCGCTGCCCGGATACGGCGACAGGTGGTGGTGAGCGTGGGTGGCGGTGTTGGACAGCCGGGTGTCCATGACGATCAGCTTGGCCCCGTCGGCCTTGGCCTCGATGATCCTCTGGGCGTGCGGGTTGAAGTAGTGGCCGGCCTCCAGGTGGCTGGAGATCAGCAGGATCACCCGTGCGTTGGCGTGATCCGGGCTCGGTCGGTCCTGGCCCATCCAGAACTGGTAGCCCGCCCGCGCTCCGGCCGAGCACACGTTGGTGTGGGAGTTGTGCCCGTCGACCCCCCACGCCTGCAGGACCTCGGAGGTGAACCCCAGCTCGCCCGGCCGGCCCACGTGGTAGACGACCTCGTCCTTGCGGTCCTCGAGGATCGCGGTGCGGATCCGGCCGGCGATGTCATCCAGTGCCTCGTCCCACGAGCACGCGACCCAGCGGCCCTCGCCCCGGTCACCGGCGCGCCTCATCGGGTGCAGGATCCGGTCGGGGTCGGTGACCTGGTTGATCGTGGCCGGGCCTTTGGCGCAGTTGCGTCCCCGCGACCCGGGTGCCTCGGGGTTGCCCTCGAACTTGCGGACCTGCATCGAGTCGCGGTCCACGTAGGCCAGCAGCCCACACGCCGCTTCGCAGTTGAAGCACGATGTCGGCACCAGCATGTAGCGCTTCTCGACCTTGCGCGGCCACGACTTCGAGTCGTACTCGACCCAGTCGTCCCACCGTTCCTTCGGTGGGAAGTGCGCCAGGTGGACCCTCGACGGACCGGGATAGAACGTCTCGCCCCGAGCCTCGGTGGCCTGCCGGGCGGCCGAGACACGCTCGTTGAGGTCGTGGACGTCGCGGCTCATGTCTGTCCTCCCGTGTCAGGCCAGCGGAACGGACTGGCCCGCCTGGACGTAGACGTGCTCGTGGGCCAGCAGGCCGGCCAGCCCCAGCACTGCCGCCACCACCGCGATCGGTGTGGCCACCGGGGCCAGGCCCGCCAGGACCGTGGCCGCCAGCCCACCCCAGAACACGGGGGCGAGCCGGCCGTGGGTCATGGTGTGGGCAGCCATCCGTGCATGGGCCGTCGGGTGCGGCAGCGTGACCTCACCGACCACCATCAGCGCGTGCACGACGGCGCTGGCGGTCAGCGTCCACGCCAGCGGGGTCACCGCGTCGGGCGCCATGACCGCGGCCAGCAGCAGAGCAAGGGCCGAGCCGGCCAGGGCGGCCTGCACCACGAAGTGCGGGGGCAGTAGCGGGGACTGCCACAGGTCCCGCGCCTTGGCCTGGGCGAACAGGAACGCCGTGTACACCGCCGTCAGCACCGCAGCAGGGATGCCGACCACCATCAGGGCCGTCTGCAGGCTCCCCCCGCCCAGCAGGCTGACCAGCAGGTGCAGCGACAGGACCGCGCCGTACGCGCTGATGATCACCCCGCCCTTGACCAGCCAGGACGACCAGTGGAACTTCGTGAAGATGAAGTAGAACCGCTCCGGGTGCTCCAGGTCCCAGACCAGCAGCGCGCCGGTGATCCCCAGGAACACCAGCGACCCCACCGGGGCCGCCCACTGCCACAGCCCGTCATCCGGCGCGACCACACCGAACAGCACCAGCGCCGCGACCACCGCGTACAGGCCGGCCGCGATCGACTTGGTCCACGTGTACAGCCCCACCCGCCAGTCCCACGGCACGTCGTGCCCGATGTCGTAGGCCAGGATCGCGGCCGCCGAGGAGTTGCCCGGCGAGTGCACGTCCCCGGCCCGGTCCCGCAGCTCGAGCGGGTCCACCGGGGTGCCCGAGTTGATGACGTGCGAGTTCTCGGGGGACTGCGATGCCCAGGCGAAGATGTCCACCTCAGGGCGGGCCGCCGCCAACGGATCGAGCGTGGTCTGGCCCGCGTCCTTGTAGTGCACCTTGGGGCGGGTGTCCTTCTCGGGTCGCCGGACACTGGTCGGGTGGCGGCCGATCTCCTGGGCCACCTTCGAGGAGGGGTCGTTGATGTCACCGACCAGGATCGCTTCGACCGGGCACACCACGACACACGCCGGCTCGAGCCCCATGTCGATCCGGTGAGCGCAGAAGTTGCACTTCTCCGCCGAGTGGTCCTCCGGGTTGATGAAGATCGCGTCGTACGGACACGCGGCGATGCACGCCTTGCAGCCGATGCAGCTGTCCTTGTCGAAGTCCACGATCCCGTCCGGACGCACGAACATCGCCCGCGTCGGGCAGGCGTTCACGCACGGCGCGTCGTCACACTGGTTGCAGCGGGTGACCTGGAAGTTGCGGCGCGCGTCCGGGAACTCCCCGACGTCGACCGCCTTGACGTAGGTCCGCGTCACCGACAGCGGCACCTCGTTCTCGGATTTGCACGCCGTCGTGCAGGCATGGCAGCCGATACACCGCGACTGGTCCAGCACCTTCACGTACTTGGCGTCCCGATCCGATGTCGGACTCCCGGCGCTCACGCCGTAGATCGGTAATGGCTGGCCTGGCACATTGCTCCCGATCGCCACCGAACACTCTCCCGATCGCCACCGAACACTCTCCGAGGTCATCCTCGCAGCAACCCCACGGGGTCGCCAGACCCAACCCCTGATGGGGGTATGCTCATCGGCTATGACCTCCTGGCCGAGCATCACCTCGATCGAACTGCTGATCGCCACCGACGCGGCCGGCAGCATCAGCGCCGCCGCCCACGGTCTGGGGATCTCGCAGGCCTCGGCCAGCCGCCGACTGGACCGGCTCGAACGCGACCTCGGTGCGCAACTGCTGGTTCGAAGCCACACAGGCGTCACGCTGACCGACCAGGGCCGCCGCGTCGTCGAGGCAGGACACCACCTGCTCGCCGCGGCACGGGAGCTCACCCATGCGGCTGCCGACAGCTCGAATGGCACGTCGATGGTCCTCGTCGCCGCCAGCCTCACCGTCGCCGAACACCTCATCCCGCACTGGATCCGACACTTCCACGCCCACGTCGGCCAGGGACGCATCCGGCCACAGATCGGCAACTCCGAGTTCGTCGTTGCGCAACTGCTGACCAACCGGGCCCAGCTGGGCTTCCTCGAAGACATCGCGCCCCACCCGGAGATGGTCTCGCGCACCGTCGCCCACGACCAGATGTCCATGGTCGTCCCCGCCGGGCACCCCTGGACGCGACGGGCCGGCCCCGCCTCGCGAGCAGACGTGGCCACCGCCGGGCTCGTCGTCCGTGAGGTCGGCTCCGGAACTCGCGCACTCGTCGACACGTACCTCCAGACCCTTCCCGACGGCATCGAACTGCACGAGTACACCTCCAACACCGCCGTCAAGGTCGCCGTCCGCAGCGGCGTCGCACCAGCCATCACCAGCGACCTCGTCGTCGCGGACGAGATCGCCGCCGGCGAACTGGCAGCAGTCCCCTTCGAGGGTGCACCGCTCGCCCGAGAGATCCGAGCCGTCTGGCCACGCCGCCGACGCCTGTCCGGGCCAGCACTCGACTTCCTCCGCACCGTCGAATCGCTGCAGTAGCCGACCCATGCCGGGTCCGTCCAGCCCGCACTCACACCGGCCGTCGCCCGGCGAGCGGCGGCTCTGCACGCTCCCGGTGAGGGCCTGAGCGTGGTCAGAGTTCGCCTGCCGCTCGACCATCGGAGCCGAGGTGGGGCGGTGGGTCACCAGGTGCCGATGATGCGGACCGGGTCGCCGGGCTGCAGGATCTCGAACAGCTGGTCCGCTGCCGTCGGGGTCACCCGGACGCAGCCGGCGCTGGCCGGACGTGGCGGCACATGGCGCGACCCGTGGATCGCGATCGCCCCGTGGAAGTACATCGAGTTGTACATGTTGGGCTGGGAGGCCGGGTACAGCGACGAGGTGTGCCAGCCCGGGCGCTGCCACGAGATGGTGTAGGAGCCGGCGCGGGGCAGTCCGTCCTTGCCCGTCGA
>JAWOCZ010000223.1:0-4423 GCA_046483565.1 Nitriliruptoraceae bacterium | reverse complement strand
CGGTTCTCCGGGCCGGCGCGGTCCGGGCCGGCGCGGTCCGGATCGGCGGTATCCGGGTCGGCGTCCCGCGGGCCGGTGCCGTCCGGCTCGGCATCCTGCGGATCGGGGCCGTCGGGCTGGGCGGCCGGCGGTGGCGCAGCAGCAGGCTCGGTGACCGGATCGGCGCAGGCCGCAGCCATGACCGCGACGATCCCGATCGCAGCGAGGAGGGCCGGCTTCGCCAACACCGCTGCGCTGCGGTGGTTGGGCGAGGGAGGACGACGATGCGGGCGCATGACCGGACTTCGGTGCCGGCACCGCCGAGGACCGGACCAGCGGACCCGCTCCGCCGTCACGTCCCCGACGGCGCCCGGATCCCCGCGGCGATGTCGGTACGCCGGTGCAGGCCTTCGAACCTGATCTCATCGGCCGCGTCGTAGGCCCGCTGACGCGCCCCGGCAACCTCGGTTCCGAGCGCGGTCACGGCCAGCACCCGTCCCCCCGCCGTCACCAACCGTCCCTCGTCACGCCGGGTGCCGGCATGGAACACCTCGACGTCCGGATGGGCGTCGGCGCGGTCGACCCCCTCGATCGGTACACCGGTGGGGTAGCTACCGGGATAGCCGCCCGAGGCCAGCACGACCGTCACGGCGGCCGCCTCCCGCCAGCTGACGGACCGACCGGCCACACTGCCCGTGGCCGCCGCCCACAGGAGCTCGCCGAGGTCGCTGTCGATGCGGGGCAGGATCGCCTGCGTCTCCGGATCGCCGAAGCGGGCGTTGAACTCCAGCAGCTTCGGCCCAGCTTCGGTCTCGACCAGCCCGGCGTACAGCAACCCGCGGTAGGGCGCTCCGCGGTCGGCCAGCTCCTGCAGGACCGGCCGGAACACCAGGTCCTCGAGCTCGGCCACCTCGCCCAGGGTGAAGCCCGGGACCGGGGTGTAGGCGCCCATCCCACCGGTGTTGAGGCCCGCGTCACCATCCAGCGCACGCTTGTAGTCCTGGGCCGGCTCGAGCAGCACCACCTCGGTGCCGTCACACACCCCGAACACGCTGCGCTCGGGGCCGGCGAGGAACTCCTCGATCACCACCCGGCTGCCGGCGCCCCCGAACACGCCGCGGACCAGGGCGTCGTCCACCGCCTCCCGAGCCTCGTCGAGGTCGCTGCAGATCCTGACACCCTTGCCCGCGGCCAGACCGTCGGCCTTGACGACGTAGGGTGCGCCGAAGCGCTCGAGGGCGACGAGGGCCTCCGACCGGTCGCTGGTGGCCACCGCCCCACCCGTGGGGGCTCCGGAGGCCCGCATGATCTCCTTGGCGAAGGCCTTGGAACCCTCGATGCGTGCGGCGGCGGCTCGGGGCCCGAAGGCGGGGATGCCGACCGCGTCCAGCGCGTCGACGACGCCGGCGACCAACGGCGCCTCCGGTCCCACGACGACCAGATCGACGTCGATCCGCTGCGCCAGGTCGACCACCGCTGCAGCATCGGTGGGGTCGAGCGGGTGACTCGGACCCAACGCGGCCGTGCCCGGGTTGCCGGGGGCGCTGTGCACCTCTGCCACCGACGGTGAGCGCGCGAGCGCCCACGCCAACGCGTGCTCGCGCCCCCCGCCGCCGAGCACCAGCACCTGCCGACCCATCTCGCCCTCCGACCGTCGAGATCGCTCGTATCCGCGGCCCGATCCGTGCTCCGGCCACGCGCCGCCCGAGGCTACTCGTCGGACCCGGGGGCGCCGTCGCGTCCGAGGTGCCGGCGCTAGCCTCCGCGCACGCCGAGCGAAGGGGTACGGCGGTGAGCGAGACCACCGAAGCCGAGCCGTCGGGGCCCGTTGCGCCAGCCCGGCCGGTGGCCTTCGTGCTCGGCGGCGGCGGGATCCACGGTGCTGCCGAGGTCGGCATGATCCGCGCGCTCCTCGAGCACGGCATCGTCCCGGATCTGGTGCTCGGGACCTCCATCGGGGCGCTCAACGGCGCGATCCTGGCGGCGGACCCCGACACCGCGCTCGAGCGCCTGTACGAGCTGTGGACCGATGTCGATGCGAACAGCCCCTTCGAGGCATCGCTGCTCGAGCAGGCCAGCACCTTCGCCCGGACCCGGACCCACCTGCACGGCAACCACCGTCTCCAACGTCTGCTGCTCACCGCGCTGCCGGTGCGGACCTTCGAGGAGCTGACGATCCCCTTCCAGTGCGTGGCGGCCAGCATCGAGGCCGCCAGTGCCCGCTGGTTCCACACCGGCCCGCTCATCGACGCGCTGCTGGCCTCCACCGCCGTGCCCGGCCTGCTCCCTCCCGTCGAGGTGGACGGCGAGCACCACCTCGATGGCGGGCTGGTCGACTCGATCCCGGTGGGACGGGCCGAGGAGCTCGGCGCCGGCGTGATCCACGTCCTGCAGGTGGGCCGCGTCGAGCAGCCCCTGAGCGTGCCCACCAGGCCGTGGCAGGTCGCGACGGTCGCGTTCGAGATCGCGCGCCGTCACCGGTTCGTCGAGGAGATGGCAGCGATCGGGACCGGTATCGAGGTGCACGTCCTGCCGACCGGCGATCCGATGGACGCCGGTGATGCCTCGCAGCTCCGCTACCGCGACACCTCGAACGTCGTCCGGCGCATCGAGACGGCCTACGGGGCCTCCCGGGCCTACCTCGCCGAGCAGGACCCATCGCCGGCCGCCCGCACCTGAGGAGGACGCCGGTGCCGGGGGACCTGCGGGGGACGCCGGTGCCGGGGGACCTGCGGGGGGCGCTGGTGCCGGGGACCTGCGGGGGACGCCGGTCCCGGGGACCTGCGGGGGGACGCCGGTCCCCCGGGTCTCAGCCGATGGGCCCGCCCGGCACCAGCGGCACGTCACGGCGGACCAGGGTCTGGGTGCGCTTGGGTCCGATGGACACCCACGTGATGGGTGCCTGCGACTGCTCCTCGAGCAGATCGATGTAGTCGCGCGCCTCGCGGGGGAGGTCGCGGTAGCGCTGTACCTCGGTGATGTCCCCACCCCAGCCCGGGAGCTCCTCGTACATCGGGGTCGCGTGGTGGAAGATCGACTGGTGCGGCGGGAAGTTGACGAACTCCCTCCCGTCGTAGCGGTAGGCGGTGGCGACCTTGAGGGTCTCGAACTCGCTGAGCACGTCGAGTTTGGTGAGGAACAGGTCGGTGAAGCCGTTCACCCGGTTGGCGTAGCGGGCGAGGACGGCGTCGAACCAGCCGACCCGCCGCCGACGTCCCGTGGTCGTGCCGTACTCCCCCCCGACATCGGTCATGCGTTCACCGACGTCGTCGAACAGCTCCGTCGGGAACGGCCCCGTGCCGACCCGGGTGATGTAGGCCTTGGTGATGCCGATCACGCGGTCGACGTGCCGCGGCCCGATCCCGCCACCCGTGAGGGCCCCACCGGCCACCGGGTTGGAGGAGGTCACGAAGGGGTAGGTGCCGTGGTCGAGGTCGAGGAGGGTGCCCTGCGCCCCCTCGAGGATGATGTGTTCGCCACCCTCCAGCGAGGTGTGGATCATCTCGGTGGTGTCGGTCAGCAGCCCGCGGAGCCGATCCGCGTAGCCGAGGTACTCGGCCGCGATCTCCTCGAGATCCATGGGCAGGCGGTTGTAGATCTTGGTCAGCAGTTCGTTCTTGTGCACCAGCGCGGCGTCGAGCTTCTGCCGGAAGATCTTCTCGTCGAACAGGTCCTGGAAGCGCAGCCCGACGCGTGACGCCTTGTCGGCGTAGGCCGGGCCGATCCCGCGCTTGGTGGTGCCGAGGTTGGCCTTGCCGAGCCGACGCTCGATCAGCAGGTCGAGTTCTCGGTGATAGGGCATGATCAGATGCGCGTTGCCCGACACCTTCACCCGCGCGAAGGCATCCAGCCCCCGCGCCTCCAGCCCATCGAGCTCCTCCAGCAGCACCTTGGGGTCGATGACCACACCGTCGGCGATCACCGGGGTGACGTGGGGGTAGAGGATCCCCGACGGGATCAGGTGCAGTTTGAACACCCGGTCGCCCACGATCACGGTGTGACCGGCGTTGTTGCCGCCCTGGTAACGGACCACGAGGTCGGTGGTGTCGGCCAGCAGATCCGTGGCCTTGCCCTTGCCCTCGTCGCCCCACTGGGCCCCGACGATGATGGTCGCGGGCACGGCGTCGTCCTTGCCTGCCTCCCGGCGCCCGGGTCCGCTGGTCGGGACACGGGCGGTGGACGGGGGGCGTCGTTCTGCGGAGGAGCTGCTCGACGCTCCGGCGGTCACGATCGTGACCACCGTGTACGAACCCTACCGACCCGACGGGCCACCGCTTCTCCCCGCTCGCACCCCAGCCGCCCCCGGCACTCGCGTCCCGCCCGATGGCGCAGAACAGCGACTATCTGCTGCAGCGGGCCAGGGCGGCACACAAGATCGGGGATCGGCGCGCAGGAACGGCGAGAAGCAGCAGATAGTTGCTGCTTCTCGCCGTCGAGGTGCGGC
>JAWOCZ010000184.1:0-3277 GCA_046483565.1 Nitriliruptoraceae bacterium | reverse complement strand
GCCGCGCGCTGCTGTGAGCGGTCGTAGGTGAGCGCGTCGCGATCGACGAGCTCCGTGGCGTCGTGGAGCCCGGCATCGAGGGCCAGCAGGTGCAGATCCCTGGTCGAGTGGAGCTGGGACCACTGCCAGCTCACCGTCCTGCTGGCCAGACCACCAAGCTCACGCGCGAGCGGCGTCGTGGCGCCAGCGGTCGGCCTCGTCCTCGGCGGTGAGTGCGCCGTGCTCCTCGATGAGCGCGAGCCGTTCGCTCGCGTTCCTCCGGGCTTGGGCGAGCAGGCCCGGGCCAGGTACGTCCCGGTGCGGCATGAGCGCCTCGACGACCCGGTCGAAGGGCTCGTCGAGGTCGAACGCGACCACGCCGGGATCGCGAGCTTGCGCGTCGGCTGCGATCGCGTCGTCCTCGGTGATGACCACGTGGACCATCGGCATCCCTTCGGAAGTGACAGTTACAAGGTTTCGGCGGTACGTCATTCCTGTCACCTGCCTTCGAGTGGATCGTTCCCACCGGCCATGGCTGGACCTACGACCCCGCCGCATGACCTGCCACGACCACGGCGGCCCCGCTCGGGAGTCCCCTGACGGAGACGGTTGGTGGCGGGGTCACGTCTATCGCCAGCAGCCCGAATTGCCGGCAACGGAGGATGGGCTGACTTGTACACTGATAACGCGCCTGTTATGTACAGGAGATGTTGTGGCTGAGGTCGGTGTCGCGCAGTTGCGTCGCGAGCTGAAGGACTGGCTCGACCGGGCGCAGGCTGGCGAGGATGTCGTGATCACGGATCGGGGCCGTCCGGTCGTCCGGCTCACTGGGATCGACACGGGACCTCTGCTCGACCGGCTCGCTGACGCGGGGCGTCTCAGCAGGGCGCCGGCCGCGATCCGACCGACGGCGAGGAGTCGACCGCGAGTCGCGGCCGAAGGGGAGGTCTCGGCACTCGTCGTGGCGGAACGGGAAGCCCGGCGGTGACCGTCGCCTACTTCGACTCCAGCGCCCTGGTCAAGCTGGTGGTCGATGAGCCCGGCAGCGACGACGCGGCGTTGCTCTGGGATGGTGCGGACGCGGTGATCACGAGCCGGGTCGCCCACGCCGAGGTGAGAGCGGCCCTGGCTGCTGCCCACCGGAACGGCCGGCTCGAGGAGGCGGACCACATGGCGGCGAAGGCTGCGTGGGACACGTTCCGCCAGGCGCTCCGACTCGTGGAGGTGACGCAGCAACTCGAGGCGGACGTCGGTGATCTCGCCGAGCGACATGCACTCAGCGGGTTCGATGCGATCCACCTCGCCAGTGCACTCACCCTTACGGGGCTGCCCATCATCGTGGTGACCTGGGACCTGCGTCTGCTCCGCGCGGCTCGATCCGCCGGACTCCACACACTCCCCGCACAACGCTGATCGGGCCGACAGCGGCGAGGTGGGTGCCAGCGCGCATCGTCACGGCGCTAGCGCCGTCCGCCGGGTTCCAGCCGTCGTTGCGCGGCGGTCGGAGGATCCCCGGCGGCATGCTGCGGCGACGGGCTTGTGCATGCGATCCTGGCGGGTGGAACCGGCGTGGTGGGCGCGGCGTCCTACCCGTCGGGCACGGGAGGTAGACGGTGCGGGTTCCGATCCGTAGGGCGGTCGTCGGGTTGGTCCTCGCCCTACTGGCGGGGGCGTGTGCAGGCTCGGATGGTGTCAGCATCGAGCCTCTCGCCGGAGGATCCGAAGGGGAGGTGCTGTCGTCGTGTGAGCCGGCCGGCGAGCAGGAGACCACCACGCTGGTCGAAGCCGGTGGCGAGCTGCCGCCGGTGGCCACGATGGAGGAGGCGATCGCCGGGAACCCGGACGACGCGTTCGTCATCGAGCAGCGGCAGGACGAGGGAGCGTCCTACGAGGACGCGCTGCACGAGATGTACGGGCAGGCCGTGGGCCAGGAGCTGTTCGCCGACGCGCAGCAGTTGGCTGGGTTCGTCGCCGGGGCCTATGCCCGACCCGAGGCGGGTGAGCCGTTCCGTCTGTCGTTCTCCGGGCCGGTCCCCGACCAGCTCGACCCGGACGCCTACGACCTCGGCTCGTTCGGGCTGGAGGTGACCAGCGGCGCGGCCGGGTTCGACCAGGAGGCGTTCGCGGCCGCGTTCGAGGCCGCGGGCGAGGTGGGGATGCAGACGGTGTCCGGTTCGGGGGATGAGACCGCGGGGACCG
The DNA here is from genome assembly GCA_046483565.1 of Nitriliruptoraceae bacterium. GTDB lineage: Bacteria > Actinomycetota > Nitriliruptoria > Nitriliruptorales > Nitriliruptoraceae > T1Sed10-7. Next base: position 1,099 of record JAWOCZ010000184.1, on the reverse strand, counting down.
GCCGGATCGAGGTGATCGATGCCACACCTGACCAGGTGGCTTCGTGGGAGGAGGCGGTCGATGATCCGTCGCGGTGGTGTCTGGTGCGTGCCCCGCGGACCGTGGCCTGCGACGACGACGTGGTCGCCGAGGCCCGGCAGCGCGCCGACCGGCAGGGTGAGGTGCTGCCCAACGAGCAGCGGGACGGCGAGCCGACCGTCGAGCGGGCTGAACAGGTGCGCCTGAGCTACCTCGGGCTGACGCTCGCAGAGGCCGAGGACAAGGCCACCCAGGAGGGGAGGGCGGTCCGGGTCACGACCCGCGACGGTGTCCAGCTCGGAAGCAACGACGACCTGCAACCCGGCCGCCTGAGCCTCACGGTCTGCAACAACATCGTGGTCGACACCCTGATGGACCTCGAACCCGCACGGTGACACACGGACCGAGCGGGGTCCGGTCTCCTTCGCCGGCGGGTAGGTGACACAGATCGGTCCACAGGAACTCGCCGTCGATTGCGCGACCGGGCTCGATGTCACCGATGGTGGGTCAGCCGGGTTCCTCGTGCGGGTGCGGGCCGGGCAACGGCTCCAACCGGCCACGCTGGTCGTTGCCGCCGACGAGCACAGCCTCGCGCTGGACCACGGTGTGGATGAGCCGTTGCCCGTCGACGATGTCGAGATGTGGGCCTGTGGTGTGCGCACCTGGTTGACCGAGCTGCTCGACACCGGTGTGCTGCGTTGGGGACGTCGGGTCACGCTGCCTGACGGCACCGCAGCGATCGACCCGTCGATCCATCCTGGACCTGCGAGCCCGTGCTGGGTGAGCCCGGTGCCGTTACAGCGTCCGACCCCGCCGGGCCAGCGTCAACTCCGTCGGGCCGCCCGTCGCAGGCGAGGCGGCCTCGTCACCCTCGGCGGCAGCATCGAGCTCCAACCGGGTGAGCACGCCGTCGGTTCAGCTGCCCGTCGAGTAGCGCCGGTGCTCTGCAGCGTTCCGCCGCCGGCGTTTGCTGCTCGTTTTGGTCTCCTGGCGGTGCTCCTGCTTGGCGGCGCGCTTCTCCTTGAGCGTGTGCTCCGCCTGGCGTTTGGGGTTGTGGCCGACCCGATCCCGGTTGCCCATC
>JAWOCZ010000165.1:0-5226 GCA_046483565.1 Nitriliruptoraceae bacterium | reverse complement strand
CTGGAGCGCTACCGGCAGGCGCTCGAGCGCCATGGCATCGACACCGAACCCTGGTGGGACCTGCAGTGCGCACTGTCGCTGCTGGGTGCGTTCCTGCAGTTCGGGTGGGAGAAGGCGCTCGGCGACGATGAGGAGCTCGACTGGTGGCAGGACCGCGCTCTGGAGGGGATGCGGCGGCTTCGATGACCGGGCAGGCCGACGCTGACGGGGCGCTGGTCGCCGGGATCCGCACCGCCTACGGCGGGGGTGTCGACGGCTGGGCCGCTGGGCCGGCTGTGGTCTACCAGCGCCTGGCCGATGCACTCGTCGCCGCCGCCGGACGGCCGCTGGCCGGCCGCTACGTGCTGGACCTCGGCGCTGGTACCGGCGTGGCCTCCGAAGTGTTGTCCCACGTCGGCGCTCACCCCGTGGCCCTCGATCTGGCGGTGGAGATGCTGGCCCACCGCGACGCCGAGCGGCCGCCCGGCGTCGCCGGGGACGCCCGGGCGCTCCCGTTCCGCGACAGCGCGTTCGACGCGGTGGTCGCGGCATTCAGCCTCAACCACGTCCCCGACCTCGAGGGGGCCCTCGCCGAGGCCCGCCGGGTTATCCGCCCCGGAGGGCTGCTGTTGGCCAGCACCTTCCCCAGTGGTGCGGATCACCCCGCCAAGGCGACGGTGGAGGCCACCCTCGAGGAGTTCGGCTACCGACGCCCCGGCTGGTACGCGACCTTCAAGGACCGCATCGCGGACCTCACCGGTGACCCCGACGCCCTGGTCCGGGCTGCGGCCGCCGCCGGCCTGACCGAGATCCGGGTGGATCGGGTCACTGTGGAGGCCGGGCTCGACCGACCGGAGACGGCAGTCGAGTGGCGGCTGAACATGCCCCACGCCACCGACTTCGTCGCCGAACTCACCGCAAGCGGGCGCGCGGCGCTGCGTGCCCGAGCGACCGCGGCCTTGCCTGGCGAGCTGCCCTCATCGGTGCACATGCTCATACTGCGTGGAGAGGCCGGACCGGCACCGGATCCCTCTCGATGATGCAGCCATACCCAAGAATCAGGTGCCCTCACGCGAGCTCGGCGAATCGTCGCGAAACCCGGTGAACCGAGCGCATGTACGGCTGTTGAGAGCGGTGACGACCAGCACCCGTGTGCAGTGCCCGAACGTTCCCATACCGCGAACAGCGAACATCACGAGATGGCCCGCTACAGGGTCGTAGAGCAACCGGCCACCCGAAGAGGAGCATCGGCGTTCTCCTGTCGTGTCGGCCGGGTCTGCGCGATGATCAGGAACGCGGGTCGTGCACGGTGCCGAGGAACAGGATCGTGCCGGTCTGGCGATCGCTGACGGTGAACGCGAACGGCCGGTCCACGAGCAGCGGTGGTGGTCCGGCGGATGTGACCATGGCCCCGCCGGTGACGGCAGCGGCCTCGGTGCCTTCCTCATCGACGCGCAGGTAGGTCTTCTGCGCGACCGTCTCCAGCCACGGGTTCGCCGGCGACATCGGCGTGAAGTCCCCACCACCGAACGCCGAGACGATCCCGAGCTGTTGCATGGCGTTGTTCAGTTCGGCGTCCCACTCGAGCTCGAACCTCGGCAACCCCAGCTGCGACGGCGTCGAGGGTGCCAGCTGGCTGACCGCTGCCTGCCACGTGTCGAGATCGAGGTCCACGAGCAGATCCTCCAGCGGCACGTCCTCGTCGGGCAGCAGCACCTCCATCCCGAACCGCTCATCCTCACCGTAGGGCAGCCGGAACATCGTGAACCCGTCACCGGACGCGGTCTGAAGCTCCGGGTCGGAGCGGTGCATCATCGCCACCTCGACCTGGCTGCCGTCAGCCAACCGGAGCGGCGCATCACCCGTCTGGTCCTCGTCGAACGTGGTCGTCCAGGTCCCGAGGAAGTACACGGCGTTGAGCAGCAGTCCTGCACGAAGCTGACGTAGTCGACGGTCGCCGAGCAGCACCACCCGATGAGCATGTCAGCCGGTCCTCAGGCGCACGGCGATCTCCGCCACTGCAAGGCTTCCCTCGGCGACCGCCATGACGAGATCGAAGGCGGCCTCGTCGTCGAGTTCGACGGTCTGTCCGTTCAGGTCAAGGAACACCACGGTCGCGAGCCAGGCCAGGCGCTTGTTCCCGTCGACCAGCGCATGGTTGCGGGCGAGAGAGTGCAGCAACGCCGCCGCCTTGTCCTCCAACCTCGGGTAGGCATCGGCACCGAAGGCGGTTGATCGCGGCCTGGCGCAAGACGAGTCGAGCAGACCGAGGTCACGAACCGGCCCGGCGTGCAGCGCGCGGGTCAGACCGAGCAGATCCTCCAGATCGAGGTACTCCACCTCGTCATCGGGCCGCTTCGTCACACCGAGCCGAGCCGGTCGAGCACGTCACCCCAGCGATCGATCAGCTTGTCGGCACTCGCCTCGACCCGGGCTCGATGGCCCGCCCGCTCGTAACGCTCGAGCACGGCCCGGCGGATCACTTCCTGACGAGACAGTCCTTCGCTCTCGGCGAGCGCAGCCAGAGCCTGCTCGAGTTCTTCGTCAGTACGCAAGGTGAGAGCCATGCGGCGACGATACCACTCTGGTAGCAGTCCGGCGGTTGGTTCCGGCCTCGTGTTCGTGCAGCGTGACCATCGTCGCGCCAATCAACGTCCATCCGCGCGTGGGTCGCTGACCAGCGACGTCACCACGCGCCTACCGACGTTGCCAAGGTGCGGACGTCCGCGTTCGGCCCGGGTTCGCGAGGCCCGCCGAGGTCACTCGAACCGTGCGGCGATCCACGCGGTGAACTCGTCCTCACCGATCGCTCCGGCAGCAATGCCTTCGATCTTGACGACGGTCTCGCCACCCGCCGCGTCGTCGGGTGGGTGGGTCCACGTCCCGCCGTTGCGTGCGACGAACTCGAGCGCGCACAGGTACCCCAGCCGCTTGTTGCCATCCGGCAGCGGATGGTTGCCGATCAGCCGCGACGCCAGCAGCGCAAGGCCAGGAGCGACGGAGCCGGATCGGAGACGGGCCGGACGGCTGTAGACACGTTCCCCAGTTGGCCGCGGACGAGCTCGCAGTGACGACGGGTGGGGCGGCCGGTCCGCCGATCCAGCCCATGGCGGTCAGTGTCCCGACCAGACGAGGGTGACGAGCGGCGGGCTAGTCAGGGGTGGCGAACTCGCACCGTGGACCCGAGGAGCGCGCGAGTCGAGCGTCGAGCGTCGCCAGGGCCGCGTGGAGCTGCTCGGCCAGGGCGATGTAGGCGGCGTCGTAGGTGGTCACGTTGTCGCGCAGTTGCCAACACCGGTCGGCCAACGGTGCGTAGGGGAACAGCTCGACCCGCAGCGCCAGTAGGTCGGCATGTGCCAGGGAGGCACTGTCCGGCGAGAGGTCTCCGGCGAGCACGGCGCGGCGGAGGACATTGGCAGCTTCGATCGGCAGGTGGTGGGGAGCGGCGAGGGCTTGTCCTCGGAGGGTGTCGGCAGCCCAGTCGCCGTCGGGACCGCTATCGACCAGCGCGGCCACGACCACCGATGAGTCGACGACCATCACGTCCGATCACGATCGCGATGGGCGAGGATCTGCTCGGCCGACAGCTGGCTGCCCGTGCGGCTGGTTCGCCGGCGAGCTCCCGCGATGAGCACATCGGGGTCCGGGCGACGAGCGAGCTCTGAGAGCTCCGAGCGCAGGTACTCCTGCAGGGAGCGCCCCGACAGGCGGGCCCGCGCGGCGAGTTCATCCCGCACATCGTCGGGGACGTTTCGGATCGTGATGGACGTCATGCATGCATTTTGCATGCGACTACACAAGGATGCAACCCCGGGATCACGGCGCGAGGTGACGGTGGACACGCGCGACCGGCCAGCAGGCCGAAGCCGACCAGAACGCTCCGTCGGCGAAACGGTTGCCACAGCGCCCGTAGCGCGCTCGGCAGCGTCCCCGCAGCGCGACCGACGAGTAGGCGGTCGTGCCTGATGGTCGCCGTACGCGACGTCGGGTTGGCGGTGTTCGGGCTGGGGGCTTGCCGGGCTGACGCTGCTGATCTCCGGGCGCGGGCAGCGACCTACGGATGCGGAGTTGGAGCGGCGGGCGCGGCTGCTGGACAGCACGGGTGGCTGACCGGGCCGCCGGCGGTCATGCACCCTCCGGCGAGCACGGTGGCTGCCTTGACGGGTAGCCGGGGTCACACTCGGCCGTCGGGAAGCATCGCCAACAACTCGACGTGGCTACGCGGAAGGTTCACCCACGCAGCCGACCGCGAGAGGCCCCGAGACAGCAGTGGTCGGCCGAGCTCACCCCGCGGGCGCGCCATCGTGCTACACCGCCCTTGCCAAGGTTTGCCAACCCATCGTAGACTGCAAACATGCCGACGATGAACATCTCCCTCCCCGAATCCCTCCGCTCGTTCGTCGAGGATCAGATCGCCCAGCGCCGCTACGGCACGACCAGCGAGTACGTCCGCGATCTCATCCGACGCGACCAGGACCGCCAGCACCTCCGCGACCTCCTGCTCGCCGGCGCCGCCTCCGAACCGGGGCCAGTCGCCGACGACCGCTACTTCGACGACCTACGCGACGGGGTGGACGCGACGTCCGGTGAGTGAGCGGTACCCGGTCGTCCCGCGCAGGCTCGCCACGCAGGACCTGCGCGATACCGCGGCTCAGTACGCCGCCGAGGTCGACGCAGCGACGGCACATCGGTTCATCGACGCCGCCCAGCAGGCCTTCACGATCATCGCGCGGCAACCCCGGATCGGATCCCCCCGATACGCCGTCGAACTCGACTGGCCGGGACTGCGGACACACCCCGTACGACGGTTCCCCTACCTCATCTTCTACCTCGAGCCGACGGACCACCTCGACGTCCTGCGGGTCCTTCACGCTCACCGCGACATCCCAGCGAGCCTCCAGGACGCAGCGACCGACACCTGACCGGCCCAGGGACGGAGATCACGATGCCTGAGCTGTCGCAGTTCCTCATCGTGTTCGACCACCAGCAGGGTGCGATGCACCAGGAGGTCACCGTCTTCGCCGACGCCGCTGACGCGCTCCGCGCCTACGACGCTGCCGAGCGGCACTTCGCCGAGCAGGAACACATCGAGGTGGTCCTGATCGGCTCCGACTCCCTCGACACCGTGCGTCGCACCCACGCCAACTACTTCGACGGCACCGCCGCCCTGGAACGGCTCCTACCCGCCGGCTGAATCGGCAAGCCGACCGGTCGACTCACCGGGCGGAGCGGCCGCTGCCTACCCGT
>JAWOCZ010000133.1:0-3617 GCA_046483565.1 Nitriliruptoraceae bacterium | reverse complement strand
CCGATGTTGATCATGACCCACGCACCGCCGCCGCCGCCGCCGTTGCCCTTGGTCTTCGCGAGGATCGCGTTCGCGACGACACCGGCACCGAGCAGCAGCAGCATGCCGGTTCCGGCGACCTCCGAGATGAAGATCTGACCAGCTGATAGATCCATGTCTCACTCCCTCGTCCGGACGCTCCAGGTCGGGGGCTCCCGATGCTGGCGTCGGCCGCCAGCCCCTCCAGGTCGCACCGATGCCGGACCTACCGGTGACATCTGGATGCAAGACGCTGGAAACACGGACGACAAGACCCGTCGTTCGGCATCGTCGAACCGCTTCGGTTCCGTGCGATCCCCGCCCGACTGAGGGGTACGGCGGTCCGGTTCGTGAAGAAGATCCCGAACGGTGTTGTTGGCGCTTGTTGGCATCATCGGGGGGCACACCTTCGAACCGCTACGCGGGAGCGCCCTACGACGACCTCCGTAGAAGGTCGACATCGCCGAACGCTCCGGCGTCCAGCCGTGGGACATCCGCGGTCACCGAGCGTCGACCGACACCCACAGCCGGACCTCGACGCCGCTGCCGGGTGCCGCGGCCACCTCGACACGACCGCCGACCGCGGCCAGCCGCCCCCGGATCGAGCGGGTCAGCCCGAGCCCCTCGGGGACCGTGGCGGGGTCGAAGCCGATCCCGTCGTCACGCACGGAGACGAACACCTCGCGGTCCTGCGGCTCCGCGTAGACGACCACCCTGCTCGCCCCGGCGTGCTTGCCAACGTTGGTCAAGGCTTCACCGACCGCGTGGGCCAACGTCCCGACGACCGCGCGTGGCAGGTCGGGCAGATCATCGGGCACCAGCACCTCGGTACGGACGCCGTGCCATCGCTCCGCTCGATCCGCGGAGGCTCTGAGGGCCGGGCCGAGTCCGGGTGGGGACCCGTCGTCCACCCCGGACCTCCTGTCCATCCCCGACCCGCCCTCCACCTCGGGCGCCGGATCGAGGAGGTAGCGACGCAGTTCCCGTTCCTGATCACGAGCGAGCCGAGCGAGCTCCGGGTCCTCGGCACGACGCTCGACGACGGCCAGGGTCTGCAGCACCCCGTCGTGCAGACGCCGCGCGATGTCCTCCCGAGCCTCCAGCGCCGCCAGCGAGCGCTCCGCACGCATGAGCCGCTCCTCGGCACGCGACAGCAGCCTGGTGGCATGTCCGGCGATCCCACCGGCCAGTGCGTACAACACCATCGTCGTGACCAGCGAGAGGCCCTGGTCGGGTGCGAGCGGCCCGAACCAGGGTTCGGTGGCCGGTGGCACGTTCAGGATCGAGGACACCGCCCGGGCCGCACCGAGCAGCAGACCGGTCGCCGCGCCGACGCCCGGCCCCAGGGCGACACCGGCGGCCAGCACACCGGCGATCGGCCAGGCCACCCCGAGCGGCTGCTGGGTCGTGAACACGTGCGGGCTGGCGTAGACGAAGCCGTCCGCCAGCTGCAGGACGATCCCCACGCCGACCTCGATGCCGACCGTGCGGGCATCCACGAGGCGCTCCGGTGCGACCACCAGCTGCCACGTCAGCCACAGGGTCACCAGGCCAGCCACGGCGACCAGTGCCCCAGCGGTCCAGGGCGCCACCAGGTTGCCGCGGGCGAGCACGAGGACGGCAGCCATCCAACCCCAGGCCAGCCAACGGAAGACGGCCAGGCCACGCTGGATGGTGCGTCGCATCTGTTCCACCGCCAGCACAGTAGGCGGCGGTCCGCCCGGGTGGAACGAGAGACCGGCCGCGGAGCTGCACACCTAGTGGTGGCGCTCCGCGGCCGGGGGCGCGGGGCCGCACCCCCCACGCCGGTCGTGCCGACCGCCGGTCACCGTGTCAGGCGCCGTGAGGCGCGTGTCCGACGACGACCGGGGCCGTGTTCGGTCGTCTCAGGCCGTGCTGCCCGGACCGCTCACCTCCATCGCGGCCTGCGCCGCTGCCAGTCGTGCCACCTCGATGCGGGAGGCCGAGCAGGACACGTGGTTCATACCCACCCGGTGACAAAGGTGGATCGAGTCGGGGTCACCGCCGTGCTCGCCGCAGATCCCGGTGACCAGCTCGGGCTTGGCCTCGCGGCCCTCGGTCACCGCCATCTCGACCAGACGGCCGACGCCGGCCGGGTCGAGGGAGCGGAACGGATCGACGGGCAGCAGCCCCTGCTCCAACGCTGCCGGGATGTAGCTGGCTTCCACGTCGTCGCGGGAGAACCCGAAGGTCAGCTGCGTGAGGTCGTTGGTGCCGAAGGAGAACGCATCCACCTGGGGTGCGAGGTCCCTGGCGCGCAACGCCGCACGCGGGGTCTCGATCATGGTTGCGGTGGTGTAGTCCACCTCGACGCCGGCCTGCTCCAGCACCTCCTTGGCGGTGGCGTGGATCAGCTCGATGCCCCACGCGAGCTCCTGCGAGCTCACGGTCAGCGGCAGCATGATCTCCGGCAGCGGGTTGCCGCCGGCCTGCTTGCGCGCCACGGCCGCACCGATGATGGCGCGGACCTGGGCGGCGTAGACGTTCGGCCGCAGGATGCCGAGCCTGATCCCGCGCACCCCGAGCATCGGGTTGTGCTCGTGGTAGAACTCCGCGGCTTCCAGCAGCTTCCCCTCTTCGGCGCTGAGCCCCTCCGACGCCTCCTTGAGGCGCAGCTCCAGCGGGTCGGGCAGGAACTCGTGCAGCGGCGGGTCGAGCAGACGGATCACGACGCGCTTGCCGTCCATGACCTCGAGGACGGCTTCGAAGTCCTCCTTCTGCTGTGCCTCCAGCGGCTCGAGCGCGGCGCGCTCCTCCTCCTCGGTCTTGGACAGGATCATCTGGCGGATCAGCGGCAACCGGTCACCGAGGAACTGGTGCTCCGTGCGGCACAGCCCGATGCCCTCCGCACCCGCCTCGATCGCCCGACGGGCGTCGTCGGGGGTGTCGGCGTTGGCGAAGATGTGCAGGGTGCGCTTCTTGTCCGCGAACGTGAGCAGCTTGGCGACGTTCGGGTCGTCCTCGGGGACCTCGAGCTCCACCTCGCCGACCACGACCTGGCCGGTGGTGCCGTCGATCGAGATGAGGTCATCGGCGTGGATCACGGTGTCGCCGATGGTGACGGTGCCGGCCTTGGCATCGATCTTGAGCTCGTTGGCGCCGCAGACCGCCGGCTTGCCGAGGCCTCGGGCGACCACGGCGGCGTGGCTGACGAGCCCGCCGCGGGAGGTCAGCATCCCGGCGGAGGCGACCATGCCCTCCAGATCCTCGGGCGAGGTCTCCGGGCGGACCAACACCACGGCCTCGCCGGCGTTGCCGCGCTCCTTGGCCTCCAGGGAGGTGAGCACGACCTTGCCGACGGCCGCACCCGGTGACGCCGCCAGCCCGGTGGTGATCGGGTCGGGAGCGTCCGGGCCGAAGCGCGGGTGCAGCATCGCTTCCAGCTGCTTGGGCGTGACGCGCCTGATCGCCTCCTCCTCGTCGATCATGCCCTCGTCGACCATCTCGACCGCCATCCGCAGCGCGGCTGCGGCCGACCGCTTGCCGATGCGCGTCTGGAGCATCCAGAGCTTGTCGTTCTCGATGGTGAACTCGACGTCACACATGTCGTGGTAGTGCTGCTCGAGGGTGTCGAGCGT
>JAWOCZ010000125.1:0-3207 GCA_046483565.1 Nitriliruptoraceae bacterium | reverse complement strand
CGTGGCCCTGTGGCGACGGGTGAACGCCGTCACCGCGGCGCTACCGCAGCTGCGGACGGGGACGACGAACGGCGAGACCCGTCCGCTGACCGGGAACCTGGACACCCCCTACGGCCCAGCAAGGGCCTCGGCCCGGGCGCCGAACCCGCTGACCATCCACCGGATGGCCGAGGTGCTGTGGCTGCCCGTGCTGGCGATGGGGGCGATGGCGCTCGCCGCAGGCCTGATCCCGGCACTGGTGACCGCCTCCGAGGCCGCGGACACCGAAGCGTTCCGGGCCGCGTCCGCCTGGACCCAGGGCACGCTCTTCCTCGGTGAGGGGCTGTTGCTGAGCGGGATCTCGTTCCTGCTGGGCACCATCCTCTCCTCACTGCGCCGCGGTGGTGCCGAGGTCCAGGAGTCGCTCGGTGGGGTCGTGCAGACCCTCAGGATGCCAGCCACCGCGAAGGCCTTCGTCGCGCTGATGGCCATCGGGATGATGGCCGCGATCGTGCAGTTCGTGCTCTACGGCGTGGCCGCCTCGGCCGCCAGCGATCCCGCCACCTACGCCGTATGGGTCAGCTGGCTCGGCCCCTTCCGTGAGGTCGCCCTCGGCGTCCTGCTCGCCGGGATCGTGCTCGCGCTGGCCAGCATCGCCAAGGCCCTGGGCTTCCAGTTCCACCGTCTCCGCCAACTCGCCGTCTGACGGCGACCGAGAGGTCTGATCATGAGTACACACACCCCGACCAGGACCATGAAGACCACCAGGCCCGACCGCGTCCCGCGCGCACCTGAACCCCGACGCGACGACTTCGCCGTCGACGGCTCCGACCGCAGCCTCGGCACCAACCTGCCCCAACGCCTGGGTGAGGTGCTGTGGGCACCGATGCTGGTGATGGCACTGATGGCCTTCGCCGCGGCGATGATCCTCGGCGTCCTGCGCGCCGATGTCGTCGCCACCACCCCCGACGACGCGGTACGCCTCGCACAACTCCAGCACGTCACGGCCGGCGTGATGTTCATCGGCTTCACCGCCGTGCTGTCCGGCATCGCCTTCGCCATCGCCCGGATCCTCGGCACCTTCCGCGTCGGTGGGGGCCAGCTGCAGCAGGCCACCGTCGGTCACGTCCAGACGCTGCGGATGCCGACCAGCGCCAAGCTGATGCTCGCGCTGATGATGATGGGCATGATGGCCATCATCGGCGGTGTGATCGCCCACTTCGTGGTCGCCGCCCAGACGACCACGGCCGGGGATCTCGTCACCGCCGAGCAGGCCTTCGTGATCATCGAAGCGGTCCGCCGGATCGGTGTCTCGCTCCACCTCGTCGCCATCGCCTTCGGGCTGGCCACGATCATCGAGGTGCTGCGGTTCCAGGCCGCGCGGATCGGTGAGCTGGCGACCGCACCGCAGCACGACGCCAACTGAACGATGGCGCGCCACCACACGCGCCACCACATCGGGGTGGACGGTCCCAGGACCGTCCACCCCGGCAGCCATGGGGCCGCGCGCCACGACCGCCGCCGAGGTCCGGCATGCTGCGAGCCGAGCCAGCACCTGTGGCCGTCCACCACCGATCAGGGAGCACCCCGAATGAGCACAATCACCGCCGAACTGACCGAGGGCTACGCCGTGGAGTTGCAGACCTCCTCTGGCCACCGGTGGGCCAGTGACGAGCCGGTCGCGGCAGGCGGCACGGACACCGGCCCCACCCCCTACGAGCTCCTGCTCGGCTCGCTGGCTGCCTGCACCACGATCACGGTGTCGATGTACGCCCAGCGCAAGGGCTGGCCCTTCGACGGTATCGAGGTCAGCTACGAGCACGACCGGATGCACGTCGACGACTGCGCCGACTGCGAGACCCACCACCGCGGCTACATCGATCGCATCGTCAGCCACATCGTCATCCGTGGCGACCTCGACGAGGGCCAGCGCAAGCGGCTGACCCAGATCGCCGCCAGTTGTCCGGTCCACAAGACACTCGCCAAGGGTGTCCACCTCGAGGACCACGTCAGCTTCGCCTGATTCCGCCGCGCCGGCCTGCAGACCCGCAGCACCCGGTCCCGGGCACGCGGCGGCACCTGACCACACCGCCTGTGGTGGGTCGGCGGCGCGTTGGTCGCGATCGGTCTCATCGCCACGCTGCTGGTCACCGGCGTCGGTGCGGGCACGGGTGGCCACATCGTCCCCTGATCGCTCGGGGGTCGCCCGCAGCGTGGTCGAGGGCCCGGCTCACACCAACATGCTCATGCGGCATCTACGAGCGCACGTACCCGGGCGGCCACCGCATCAGGGGTGATCTGGAAGTGCTCGTAGAGCGCATCCGCAGCACCGGAGGCGCCGAAGCGATCGAGACCGACCACCTCGTCGGCGAACTCGAGCCAGCCCTGGGGCGAAGCCGCCTCGACCGCGACCGTGGGCAGGTCCGGCGGCAGCAGCTGGTCACGCTCAGCGGACGACCGCGCCCGGAACAGCTCCCAGGACGGTAGGGACACCACCCGTACGGAGCGACCCGACGCCGCCAGAACCTCGCGCGCCCCGAGGGCGACGCTGACCTCGGAACCGGTGGCGACGATGACGGCCTCGGTGCCCTCGGCCACGACGCTGCCGCCCACGTCCAACCCGTCGGGTGGGAGCACCGGCAGCTTCTGGCGGGACAGGATCAGCGCCACCGGTCCCTCGAGTTCGATCGCCGCACGCACCGCCAGGGCGGTCTCGTGGGCATCGGCGGGGCGCAGGACCGTCAGCCCCGGCGTGGCACGCATGCTCGCCAGCTGCTCGATCGGCTGGTGCGTCGGCCCGTCCTCACCGAGACCGATCGAGTCGTGTGTGAAGACGAAGAGCACCGGGAGCTGCATCAGCGCCGACAGACGGATCGCGGGCTTGACGTAGTCACTGAACACCAGGAAGGTGGCCCCGAAGGGCCGAAAGCCCCCGTGCGCGGCCAGACCGTTGACGATGGCCCCCATGGCGTGCTCGCGCACCCCGAAGTGCAGGTTGCGACCGGCCTTGTCGGTACGGGTCACGTCGCCCTTGCCGTCGAGGGTCGTGACGGTGGACGGCGAGAGGTCGGCGCTGCCACCGACGAGCTCGGGCAGGCCCGCGGCGGCGGCGTTCAGCACGGCGCCCAGGGAGGCACGCGTGGCGACGGGGTCGTCGCTGGCAGCGGCAGCCAGCAGCTCGTCGGCCCAGTCGTCGGGGAGCTGCCCGGCCACCCGTCGCTCGAACTC
>JAWOCZ010000137.1:0-2644 GCA_046483565.1 Nitriliruptoraceae bacterium | reverse complement strand
CTCGTCAGCTACAGCATGGAGTCGGTCATCGACACGTGCAGCCGGTGCGTCTGGCTCCACAAGGGGGAGATGCGCGCGGATGGCGACCCCGAGGCGGTCGTCGAGCAGTACCGAGCAAGCATCGAGGAGGAGTAGGAACGCTGACTTCCTCCCCCTTGCGGGTGCTCGTCGTCACCATCGTGCACACCCCGCTCGATGCGCGGATCCATCACCGGCAGATCCGGGCGATGCGACTCGCGGACTGGTCGGTCACCTACGCGGCACCGTTCACGGCGACCGGGACCGATCCCGACGCGGTCGTACCGGGCACGGTGGTGCGTGACCTGCCGCGGGCATCGGGTCGACGGCGTCTCGCGGGACTCAGGGCCGCGCGGCGGTTGTTCGCCGAGGAGGCCGCCGACCACGATCTCGTCCTGCTCCACGACCCCGAGCTCCTGCTGGCGGTCCGGGGCCTCGCCGACCGTCACCCGGTCGTCCTCGACGTCCACGAGGACCTCGCGGCCACCGTCGGCGAACGTGACTACCTACCCGCCTGGGCACGTCGTCCGGTGGCCGGCGTCGTGGCGAGGACGGAGCGGTGGGCCGAGGAGCACGTCGGCCTGCTGCTTGCCGAGACGCGGTACCAGGACCGCTTCCGGCGCTCGCACCCGGTGATCCGCAACCTGCCGTGGGTCGACACGGTCGAGGCCTCGGTGGCCGCGGCGCCGCGTGACGCCGTGGTCTACCTCGGTCGCCTCTCCCGCGCCCGCGGCGTCGCCGAACTGCTCGAGCTCGGCCGACGGTTCGCTGCCCAGGGAGGGCCCGTCGTCGAGCTGATCGGTCCGGCCGACGCCGATGTCGTGGACGAGCTCCGTCAGGCCGACACCCGCGGGTTGGTCCGCTGGGACGGCTTCGTGCCGAACGACCGGGCGCTCGAGCAGGTCCGTGGTGCGCTGGCAGGCCTGAGCCTGCTCCACGACACGCCGAACTACCGGGTGTCGCTTCCGACCAAGATCCTCGAGTACGCCTCGCTCGGGATGCCGATCATCACGACCCCGCTGCCCGAGGCCACGGACCTGCTCGATCAGTACGGTGGCGGCATCGTCGTCGGGTTCGGCGACGTCGCGTCGGTGGTCGCAGCGGTGCAGCGGATGCGCAGCGATGCCGCCTACCGTGCGCGACTGGCAGATGAGGCGCTCGAACTCGCCCGGCAACGGTCCTGGCAGCGTGAATCCGAGCGGTTCCTCGGGGCGTTGCGAGCCGCGGCACACCCCAGCTGATCGCGGTGCCGCGGTACCGCGGCCCTGTCCTCGTCAGGCGAGTGGGCGCACTAGATTGCCGCAGGGTGTGTCCGGGATGATCGGAGTGGATGCGTGGAGCCAGACCAGTTCACCAACGGCCAGTGGACGGCTGGCGTGGTCGGCCTCGGGTACGTGGGTCTCCCACTCGCCGTGACCGCAGCAACGCGTGGGCTGGAGGTGGTCGGCTTCGACATCTCCGCGGACCGGGTCACCGCGCTGAACGAGGGGCGCTCCCACGTCGAGGACGTCTCCGATGCGGAGCTCGCCGCAGCCCTTGCTCAGGGGGCGCACTTCACCACGCAGGCGGCCGACCTCTCCCGGGCCGACGCGATCTTCATCGCGGTTCCGAGCCCGCTGGGACGCAACCGTCAGCCCGACATGTCCTACATCGAGTCGGCCGCGCAGACGGTGGCCGAGATCGCCCGTGCCGGACAGCTGATCTCGCTCGAATCCACGACGTACCCGGGTACCACCGAGGATTACCTGGTCTCGGCGCTGGAGAAGGCCGGCCTCGTGCTGGACGAGGACGTCTTCGTGTGCTTCTCGCCCGAGCGCGTCGACCCCGGGAACGTGCTGCAGACCGGCGACATCCCGAAGGTGGTCGGAGGGGTGACGGAGCGCTCCGGCGACCTCGGCGCAGCGGCCTACGCCCGGCTGGTCGACAACGTCCACCGGGTGTCCTCGGCGCGGGCAGCCGAGCTCACCAAGCTGCTCGAGAACACCTACCGTGCGGTCAACATCGCGATGGTCAACGAGCTGGCCCAGATCGCCCACGCGTTCGACATCGACGTCTGGGAGGTCATCGACGCGGCGGCGACCAAGCCCTTCGGTTTCCAGGCCTTCTACCCGGGACCCGGGGTGGGCGGACACTGCATCCCCCTCGACCCGCAGTTCCTGGCCTGGCGTGCCAAGGAACTGCGAGTCGCCACGCGGTTCATCGATCTCGCCGAGGACATCAACCTGCACATGCCGGAGTACGTGGTCTCACGGATCGCGGACGAGCTGAACCAGCGAGGGCGTTCACTGGCTGGTGCGAAGGTGCTGGGGGTCGGTGTGGCGTACAAGAAGAACATCGCCGACGATCGTGAGTCACCTGCGATCGACGTGCTCCGTCTGCTCGAGCGCAAGGGCGTTGAGATCGGCGTGGTGGACCCGCATGTCGATGAGGAGCGGTTGGCCAGGCACGGCTTCGCGGTCGGCACGCTGACCGGTGCGTTGGGGGCATGGGACCTGGCGGTGGTGCTCACCGACCACGACGCGATCGACTACGACGCGCTCGCGGCTGAGGTCGACGTCGTCTTCGACACCCGCGGTGTCTACCGGCGCAAGGGGCTGACAGCCGCCAACGTTGTTGCCCTGTGAGC
>JAWOCZ010000095.1:0-11214 GCA_046483565.1 Nitriliruptoraceae bacterium | reverse complement strand
ATCTGCCTGACCGAGCAGGATGCTCGCAAGGATGAACTCGTTGAACAGGAAGATGAACGACAGCAGTCCGGCCACCACCAGGATCGGCAACGACAGCGGCAGGATGATGCGGATGAAGATCTGCCCGTGGGTCGCCCCGTCGACACGTGCGGACTCGTCGAGCTCCTTGGGCACGGTGTCGAAGAACCCCTTCATCAGCCAGGTGTTGGTCCCCAGCGCCCCGCCGAGGTAGACGAGGAACAGGCCGAGCTGGGTGCCGAAGCCCATGAAGGGGAAGTAGTTCGACACGTTGACCAGGAACAGGAAGATGGCGACGTTCGCCAGCAACTGCGGGAACATCTGGACGAGCAGGATCGTCAACAGTCCCGGGCGCCGCCCCTTGAACCGCAGTCGCGCGAACGCGTAGGCCGCCATCGCCGACAGGAACATGTTCGCGATGGCGGCGCCACCGGCGATCTTGATGGAGTTCCACAGCCACGTGAAGAACGGCGTGGAGTCGAACAGCTCCCGGTAGTTCTCCAGGGTCACCGCCCGGGGCGTGAGTTGCGCCCCCTGGAGCGTGGCGGTGGGCGAGATGGACGCGAGGACGACGAAGTAGACGGGCATCAGCGCGAAGGCGACGCCGAGGAGCCCGACGAGGTAGCGCCAGCCCACCTCACGCCACCAACGCACACCCTTCGGACCGGTGTCGCGCTGCCGGAACGTCGTAGCGTCGAAGCGTGCCTCGT
Organism: Nitriliruptoraceae bacterium; assembly: GCA_046483565.1. Classification (GTDB taxonomy): domain Bacteria; phylum Actinomycetota; class Nitriliruptoria; order Nitriliruptorales; family Nitriliruptoraceae; genus T1Sed10-7. The sequence goes on along the minus strand of JAWOCZ010000095.1, from coordinate 10,486 downwards.
CCGCGGCCGTGGAAATAGGGTCGGTGGCGGCCATCAGTTGATCTCCTCCAGCACCGCGGTGCGTCTGAAGACGATGTAGCTGAAGACGGCCACGAGGAAGAAGATGATCGTGGAGATGGCCGCCGCGAGACCGAAGTCCTGACCGCGACCACCGGCGAAGGCCAGGCGGTAGCTGAAGCTGATCAGGATGTCGGTGTGACCCGCCGGTGTGAGCGTGCCCTGGATCGGCGGGCCGCCACCGGTCAGCAGGAAGACCGTGTTGAAGTTGTTGAAGTTGAAGGCGAAGGACGCGATCAACAGCGGCCCCACCGCGACCAGGAGCAGTGGCAGCGTGATCTGGCGCAGGATCTGCCAACCCGAGGCACCGTCGACCCGGGCAGCCTCCTTGACCTCCTCGGGCATGGCCTGCAGGGCACCGGTGGTGATCAGGAACATGTACCCGAAGCCGAGCCAGAGGTTCACCAGGATCACGGAGAACTTGGGCAGGGCACCGGCGAAGGCCTGGCTGCTCAACCAGGGGATGTCGACCCCGAGGATCCGGTTGATCGGACCGAAGCTCGTGTTGAGCAACCCCTGCCAGATCAACGCGGTCATGAACGACGGCAGCGCGTAGGGCACGATCAGCAGCGACCGGGTGCTGCGGCGCAGCTTCATGCGCGGGTCGTTCAGTGCCAGCGCGAGGGCGAGCCCGAGGACGAAGGTCGTCACCACCGACAGGATCGCGAAGGCGAACGTCCACACGAACACCCGGAAGAACGGCCCGCGGATCGCGGGTGAGGTCAGCACGCGCTGGTAGTTCTCGAAGCCGACGAACTCACGGAACCCGGGCCTGAGCGTCGAGCCGTCCGGTGCGGTGAAGGTGCCATCCGCCGGCGTGTAGACCGTGCCGTCCTCCACGTCGCGGATCAGCCCGGACGCGGCGTCGTACTCGAGCGCCTGGACCGCCACGGCGGCGGTGTTGAAGGTCTGGACGCTGATCGCCGCCGCCTCCGCGTCCACGCCCAACGCCTCGGCGGATTCCCCGGTGATCGGCACGGTGAAGGCGAGGATCTCCGCTTCCCGGTTCCCGAGGTCGCCGAGGGTGATCGGCCGGTACTCGTCCAGCACGACCCGATCGGCCCCCTCACCGACCACGTCACCCTCCTCGAGCGGCGTGAGATCCTCCTCGGTCCCGAGGAAACGGCCGCCATCCGGGTCGTCGAGCAGCAGTGCGAGGTCACCGGCCTGGTTCTCCAGGGGCGTCGACCGGTAGCGGATCGCGTCCTCGGGGACGGTGACGGAGTCCGAGATGATGCGCTCGACGGCCTGCTGCTGGTTCAGGACGTTGCCGGTGCCGTAGTTCGTGAAGCCGATGTAGGCGGTGTAGAGCACCGGGTAGACCTGGAAGATCAGCAGCGCGATCGTGCCCGGCAGCAGGAACTTCAGGGCGATCTGGCGCTGCGAGAGGTAGACGATGTCGATCGCGGCCGTCGCGACGACCACCACGGCCAGCGGCGTCCACTCGCGCAGCGGCAGCAGGGTCAGGATCGAGTAGAGCGCCAGGCCGTTGACGACCCCCAGGAACAGCAGCTTGAGCAGCAGTCCGGCAACGCTGCCGGCGCCGAGCCGATCGGCCAGGCGGTCGGCGAAGGGGACCTGGGTCCCGGGCAGGTTCGACATCACGTACTCCCCGAACGAGATGGGTGACGCGCCCAACTCCCCAGGGTCACGTGTCCATCAGCGTGCATCTTGCCATGACGACGGTGGGGCGGCGCCAGCTGGCACCGCCCCACCGCTGACCGGTCAGAGCCCGATCAGCTCTCGGATCTGGTCGGCTGCCTGCTCGAAGGCGGCCTCCGGCTCCTGGCCCGCGAAGATGTTCTCGTAGGCGTCGGTCCATGCGGCCCAGACCGAACCCATCTCCGGGATGGCCGGCATCGGGCGGCCGGTCTCACCGGCGGCGCCGAAGCCCGCGACGTCCGGGTCGTCCGAGACGTCTTCGAAGGCGCTGACCTTGGCCGGCGGCCGGTCGCCCGCCTCGTACAGCGCCAGCTGGACCTCGTCGGTGCCCATGAAGTCGAGCACGAAGGTCTTGGCGGCCAGCTCGTTCTCGGCGAACGCGGAGACCATGAAGCCCTGGACGCCGACGAACGGTGCCGGGGTGCCACCCTCGACGGTCGGGAAGGGCTCGACGACGTAGTCGACGTCGCCGAACTCACCCACGGCCCAGGGACCGGTCACGGCGTACGGCGCACGGCCGGTCGAGAAGCTGTCGATCATGACGTCGTAGGTGATGTCGGAGTTCAGGAAGTCCTGCTCGGCCATCTGCCCGAACAGCTCGGCGGCCTCCAGACCACCCTCGGAGTCGATCCCGAGGTCATCGGCCTGGTAGGAGCCGTCGTCGGCCTGACCGAAGACGTAGCCACCCGCGCCGGTGACGACCCAGTAGTTGTGGAACGGGTCACCGTTGCCGTTCTGCTGCCACGCCACGGGCAGGTCGGCCTCGCCGGACTCGACGAGTTCCAGACCGGTGCCGATCATGTCCTGCAGCGTTTCGGGGCTCTCAGGCGCCAGCTCGGTGTTACGGATCAGCGCGATGTTCTCGATCGCGTACGGCAGACCGTAGTTCGTGCCGTCGTAGGAGAAGGCCTGGACCGCGACGTCGAGGTACTCGTCCTCGGCAGCACCGAGGTCCAGCGGTGCGACGACGCCGTTCTCGGCCAACTCGCCGAGCCAGTCGTGCGCTCCGATGAACACGTCCGGGCCCTGACCGGCCGGGCCCTGGATGGCGACGTTGTCACGGATCTGGTCGAACGCGACCTCCTGCACCGCGACGCTGATGCCCTGCTCCTCACCGAACTGCTCGGCGAAGGGCTCGATCACACCACGGCGGGTGTCGTCGGCCCAGATGACGAGGTCGGCGTCGGCGCGCACGGGAGCGGCTTCCTCCTCCTCGCCCTCGCCGGTCTCCTCCTCGACCTCTTCCTCGGGCTCTTCCTCGGGCTCCTCCTCAGGCTCTTCCTCGGGCTCCTCCTCGGTCTCCTCGGTCTCCTCGGCCGGGTCGTCCGCGGGCTCCTCGGCATCCCCGCCGCAGGCGGCGAGGACGAGAGCAGCCACGGGGACGATGGCGATCCACTTGCGGTACCGCTTCATCGTGACTCCTACGTGTGACCGGTGGCGGGACCTCTCGCCCCACGCGATCCGGATGGTGCAAGGTGAACCGATAGTTTGCAACAAGTTTCAGTCTGTTGTCAAGATTTTTCGGCACTTCTTGCGGCTCGTCACCGCAGCGCCTACGGTCGGCAGCGTGAAGCCCCGTCTCAAGCACGTTGCCGACCACGCCGGCGTCAGCCAGGCGACGGTCAGCCGTGTCCTCAACGACCGCCCCGGGGTCGCCGATGCCACCCGGCGGTCGGTCCTGCAGGCGATGGCGCAGCTCGGCTACGAGCACGGACGGCTGCGGACGTCGCAGCGCACCGGCCTGGTCGGACTGATCGTCCCTGAGCTCGACAACCCGGTCTTCCCCCGGTTCGCGCAGGCGGTCGAGTCCCGGCTGGCCCGCGAGGGATTCACGACGGTGCTGTGCACCTCGACGCCCTCGGGGATGGGCGAGGCGGACTACCTCGACGTCCTGCAGGCGCACGCGGTGACCGGCATGGTCCTCATCTCGGGTGAACACTCCGACACCAGCGCCGACCACCAGCGCTACCACGCCCTGCGCGCCTCCGGCATGCCCCTGGTGCTGGTCAACGGACGCGACGAGGACCTCGGCGACATCGCCGCCGTCACCGTCGACCACGCCGAGGTGACACGTCTGGCCGTCGCGCACCTGGTCTCGCTCGGCCACACCCGGATCGGGCTGGCGCTCGGTCCGGGCCGCTACGTCACGGCCGCACGGCTCCAGCTCGGCTACCTCGACGGGCTCGAGCGCGCAGGCGTGCCGGTCGACGCCACGCTCATCACCGACACGATCTACGGGATCGAAGGAGGGCACGCGGCTGGCGCGGTGCTGCTGCCGTTGGGGGTGACGGCGGTCGTGTGCGCGAGCGATCGGATGGCACTGGGGGTGGTTCGCGCGGTCACGGAACGGGGCCTGAAGGTCCCCGGCGACGTGTCCGTGATCGGGTTCGACGACGCTGGGCCGAACGCGTTCTTCGACCCGCCGCTGACCAGCGTGCAACAGCCCTTCGAGGCCATGTCCTCCGCGGTCGTGCAGCTACTGACGGCGCAGATCTCCGACGCCGAGGCGGCGGCCCCCGAGCTGACGTTCCGACCGGAGTTGGTGGTGCGTGCCTCCACCGGAGCCGCGCCCGGCCTGCCCGCTGACGGTGGACGCGATGCCGAGCGACGTGGGGCCGCGACGACCGGCTGACCGGGGCAACCGGGCGGACACCGCGGCCCGAACCACCTCGGCCCGACACACCGCGGCCCGACACACCTTGGCCCGACGCGACCCGGCCCGACGCGCCGCAGCTCAGCCGAGCAGCGTGCGGGCGATGATCATCTCCTGGATCTCGGTCGTGCCACCGCCGATGCCCGCCAGCTTCGCGTCCCTCAGCGAGCGCTCGACGTGGAACTCGTCGATGTAGCCCCAACCGCCGTGCAGCTGGATCGCGTCGAGCGCGGACTCGACGCCGGCCTCACCGATGTAGGCCTTGGCCATGGCGGCCTCGGTCGAGTGCTCGATGCCGTTGTCCTTCATCCACGCCGCCTGACGCTGCAGCAGACGCGCGATCTCCAGCCGCAGCCGCATCTGGGCGACCTTGTGCTGGATCGCCCCCAGCCGTCCGATCGGTTTGCCGAAGGCCTGACGGTCCTTGGCGTAGCGCACCGACTCCTCGAGGTCGCGCTGCATGCTGCCGATCGCGGAGGCGATCATCACGCAACGCTCCCAGTCGAAGCACTCGAAGCCGACCCGCCACAGCGCGGTGCCGACGTCGCCGAGGATCTGAGATTCGTGGACCTCGACGTCGTCGAGGGAGAGCTCCACGGTCGGCGAGGTCCGGTTACCGAGCTTCTTCAGCTCCTTCGACACCTCGAAGCCCGGTGTGCCGCGCTCCACCAGGAAGGCGGTGAACGCCTGGCCGGCCGGGGCCTCGGGGTCGGTACGGGCGATCACGGTGACGACCTCGGCCAGCGAGCCGTTGGTGATGAAGGTCTTGGTGCCGTTCAGGACGTAGGTGTCGCCGTGCCGTTCCGCGCGCGTCTTCATGCTGGCGGTGTCGGAGCCGGCCTCCGGTTCGGTGATCGCGAACGCGCCGACCGTCTCGCCGGCGGCGAGCTTGGGCAACCAGCGCTGCTTCTGCTCCTCGTTGCCGTGGAGGGCGATCGGCATCGCCCCGATGGTCAGATGGGCACCGAGCGACAGGTTCAGCCCGGCATCACGACCGCCGTAGGCCAGGCCCTCGAGCGCGAGGCCGGTGGTGAGCACGTCCGCTCCCGACCCGCCGTACTCCTCGGGCACGGGCAGGCCGGTCAGGCCGAACCCGGCGACCTGCTTCCAGACGTCCCAGTCCCAGCTACCGGCCCGATCGCGTTCCAGGACCCCGGGTTCCACGTGTTCGCGGGCGAAGGCCCGCACGCTGTCGAGGAACGCCTCCTGCTCGTCGCTCAGACGGAAGTCCACGGCCCGCTCCCTCGCTCCAGTTGATCCCGATGGCCCCACGCCTCCCGCCGGACCCCCGCCATCGTGCCAGCGCGCCAACGGAACGGCAAAGCGAAAAACGTTCCGTGCTCGCCACGGTCAACGCCCCGTCGCCTTGCGCAGCAGGATCCGCACCGCCCGCCGCCCCCTGAGGTCGCGGATCCTGGCCACATCGACGACCTGGTGACCGGCGCGATCCGCCCATCGGGCGTAGGCCGCAGGCGCACCCTCCTCATCGGTCAGCACCTCGAGGTGGTCGCCCGGCACCAGCGACGCCATCGACCGCATGGCGGTGTGGACACCCTGCTCGAGGGTCAGCCGGCGTGCATCGACGCTGTCGACGGGCGAGGGAGCGGCCCCCATGCCGGCCGCGTCCAACCTGGCTTCGACCTGCCCGGCCCGTGCCGTGACCTCGGACGGGGCGCCCGCGGCTGCCAGGGCACCCCGCACGAAACCGGCCGCCAGGGCATCCCCGACCTGGCCGTCGACCTCGCCGATCAGGCGCAAGCCGACGTCGAGTCCCGCGATCACCACGTGGTCCTCGCCGGCCTCGGACAGACGGACCTCAGGGAACGCGGCGGACAGGGCGGTGACGGCCACGACCGCCGCCGCCGGCAGATCCCGGGAGGCCGCACGACCAGCGGCGCTGGACACCAGGCGACGGCCCTGCTCCTCGGCGAGCAGCGTCAGCTTCGCCCGGTGTTCGGACAGGCCGGCGATCAACTGCACGACGGTGTGCACCGCGAGCTGGCTCCCGGAGGGAACCTGCGACCCACGGCCGGCGGCCACCTGCTCACGGGCCACGTAGACCCGGGCAGGGCGCCCACCCCCGGGATGCTTTCGGGTCCCGGTCACCACCAGACCGACCTCCGCGAGGACGTCGAGGTGGTTGCGCGCCACGTTGGCATGGAGTCCGAACATCTCCCCGGCCTCCCGGGCCGAGACCGGTCGCCCCTCGCTGCGCAGGCGGCGGTAGATCCCGGCCCGGGTCGGGACCTCGAGCGCCTGCTCGACCGCCGCATCGCTGTCATCCACGAGCGATGTGACGACCCGCTGTGACTCGGCCAAGCTGTGACACCGTCCTTCCGTGGGCCTTCCATGGGCCTTCCATGGGCTGCCCGCGCCGGGATCGCGGCGGGACCGGGGACGTCCGGTCCCCCTGACCCGAACACCCACCGCCGCCGGGAGCCTACGGTTCCTGCGGCTGATCGACCCTGGCGAGGTGCCGGGCTCGCCTTCCGGGCGCGGCGGGGCTGTCACTCACGGGCGGGGCAGGAGCAACGAAGCGGCCGGTGCCCGAGACCCCGACGATCGCAGCGGCCAGTTCCCGCGCGAAGCCCGCGGTGAACCCGTCCTCCGCATGACCGAACCCGGCCGGTCGGTGCCACGTCAGGCTGCCCTCGCTGCTGGCTGCCACCAGCGCCGTCGCGTCGCCGAGCGGGAAGTAGGGGTCATCCTGGCCGTGGACCGCGAGGAGGGGGACGCCCATGGCACCAGCGAACTCCACCGGCTGCGGTGGTCGGCTCCACCGCTGTGGCCCGGCCAGACGCACGCCGAGCACGGCCCGGAGCGCCGCTCGTCGCACGGGGCTGCGCCAGAGCCGGTCGAGCGCCTGCAACGGGCCGGGAGGCGGCGTGGCACGGAACCACGCCGGCGCGGAGATGGTCACCACGGCCACGGGCGGCACGCGCGATCGGGCCGCGGCGTGCAGCACCGCCGTCCCTCCCATCGAGGCGCCGACCAGCACGATCGGACCCAGCTCCTGAGCGCGCAACCAGTCGGCGCCGGCGGCGATATCGAGGTGCTCCGCATCTCCGAGGGTCGAGACCCCACCTGAGCGGCCGTGTCCGCGCAGATCCAGCGTGAGCACACCACACCGTGCCGAGAGCTCCTCTGCCAACCGCGCGTAGGCGGGCTTGCGCCGGTTGGCGGCGAAACCGTGGGCGAGCAGCACCGCGCACGGCGCGTCGGCGGGACCGGGCAGGAACGAGGCCGCCAGGGGTGTGCCGTCGGCGGCCAGGAGCCCGACATCGAGGTGGTCGCGTGCGAACCCACCGACCAGCCCACGGGTCTCGGCGAAACGACGGACGGGACCCCGATGGCGTGCCTGCGCGTCGCCGCGCGCAGCGTTCGACCGGTCGGGGCCCGGGTGGACGGTTCCTCGTGGGGCTGGCATGCTCGCGACGGTAGCCCCGGCGACGATGCCACGACCGAGAGGGTCTGTCGTGCCGGGGCGCTGGCCTGTGTGGGCGCCGAACCGGCGCCGACGCCCACACGGGGACCCGAGGAACGGACCGGTCACCGGCAGCGCGTCACGGCGCCGAACGACGAGGAGACACGGTTGCACCTCCTGGTGCTCACCGAGCGAGCGGGCGGCAGTGGTGCGCTCCTGCCCGGGCTGGAGTTCCTCGACCACACGGTCCAGGACCTGCCCTTGGAGCCGGACTCGCTCCAGGCGATCGGCCGGTGCGACCTCGTGCTCGTCGACGCCACGAACGACCTGAGACGCGCCGCGGGTGCGAGCCGGGCCGCGTCGCTGCACGAGCGTGCCCGGCCCGTGCTGATCGTGATGCCCGAAGGCGCGCTGGCGGCGATCAAGACCTCCTGGGGGTTCGATGACTGGCTGCTGCCCCAGTGCTCCCCTGCCGAGCTGGAGACCCGGCTGCGCCTGGCCCGCGATCGCGCCACCTCCGAGGCGCCGCAGCGGGCCGCCAACGTCGGCGACCTGGTCGTCGACGAGGACAGCTACCAGGTCCGCCTGCGGGGCGAACCGCTCGATCTGACCTTCAAGGAGTTCGAGCTGCTGAAGGCCCTGGCCAACGCGCCCAACCGGGTCTTCACCCGGGAGCTGCTCCTGCAGGAGGTGTGGGGCTACGACTACTTCGGCGGCTCGCGCACCGTCGACGTCCACGTGCGTCGGCTCCGCGCGAAACTCGGTCCGGAGTACGAGCAGATGATCGTCACCGTCCGTGGGGTGGGCTACAAGCTGGTGCCCCCAGGGCAACGGATTCACCGCGGCCCGGAGGACGCCATCGACGAGGAACGCGTCACGGCCTCCTGACCGGGTGTGCTGCCGGTGGATCGAGCGAACCTGGCGGCCGGTCCCGGTCAGCCGCCGGCCACCCCGGTGTCGCTGCCGACCGCGATGTCCTGCCAGCGTGTGACGAAGCCGTGGTGCCCGTACAGACCGACGGCCCGGGCGTTGGCAGCGTCGACCCACAGGATGACCTCGGCGCAGCCGAGCGCCGTGAGGTGACCGAGACCGGCATGCAGGAGCGCGGGTCCGACGCCGCGCCCCTGGGCCCGGGGGTGCACAGCCAGGTTGTAGACCTCGCCGGCGCCGGCGCTGCGTCGCTTGAGCCAGTGGAGTCCCGCCAGACGCCCGTCGGGCTCGGCGGCGACCAACAGGTCCTCGGGTCGGAACCAGGACCAGCCACGACGCTCCCGGAACCGGGCGAGGTCCCAACCAGCGTCGTCGGTCCCCGCGTAGGCCGCGGCGAGGACCGCGACCACCTCGGCATCGTCGCGGTCGGGGAGGTAGGCGCGGACGGTGGTGCCCTCGGCCTGCAGCCGCGCGAGCGCATCGGCGCCCCGCTGGTCGTGGCTCGGTAGGGCACGACCGAGGATCAGGAGCCGGCGCTCGATCGAGAAACCGGCAGCCGAGGTCGCCTCGAGCTCCGCCGGTCCGACCGCACGCATCCAGATCTGCACGTGGGCGGCGCCGAGCCCACCACCGAGGTGGCGAGCGACGGCCAGAGCGCGTGCAGTGACCTGATCGGCAGCCCGGACGGGCCGGCGAACGGCCACGTCACCGGTCGCGGTTCCTGCCTGCTGTGGGACGGCGACGGCGCTGTAGGCGACGAAATGACCATCGCGACGCAGTAGCGCGGAACGCCAGGTGGCTGTCCGAGGGGCGCCGGCAGCGAGTTCGGCCAGCCGTTCCTGCTCGGCCTCGTCGACCAGCGGGAGCCCCGCGGCGTCCTCGGCGTCGGCCAGGAACGCCTGCACCTCGCGGAGGTGGTCGTCGCCCTCGAGCACGATCACCTCGAGGCCATCGCCGGTGGTCCCTGACGCCGGCGGGGGGCCGATCACGAAGCGCTCCTTGCGGTTGGCGTGGAGGTGCCGGGCGTAGCCGCTGGCGGGCATGCCGGGCCAGGCGCCGTTCACGGTAGGCGGGCCACGGCGCGGTTGGCGAGGCATGGTCACTACCGGTAGTCTCCGCGCGCTGCTCCCCCGGGAGCTGTCAGCACCTGGGCCGCTAGCTCAACTGGCAGAGCATCGGACTTTTAATCCGCTGGTTGCGGGTTCGAGTCCCGCGCGGCCTACGAGCGGCCTGTCGTGCCGCGGTACGATCAGCATCATCGCGAGGACCTGTGGAGCAGTTTGGAGTGCTCGCCACCCTGTCAAGGTGGAGGTCGCGGGTTCAAATCCCGTCAGGTCCGCTCCCGCGGCCGGTCCCCGGACCGGCCGTCACCGTTCCCGCCGCTGCCGCAGGCGCATCGTGACCCGCGGTCCGTGCCGGTTCCGGCGATCCGAGGCGGGCAACAATGCCACCTCGGTGGTGTCAGGGTCAGGTAGCTCAGTTGGTAGAGCACACGACTGAAAATCGTGGTGTCGGCGGTTCGACCCCGCCCCTGACCACCAGCCCGGATTCTGGCCGCTAGACCGGGTTTCTCAGCCAGATTCGGCACTTCGGGGCTCTTTCGTTTGGGGGGCTCGCGGGCAGGTCCGTCCAAATCTGTGCCAACTCTGTCGGACACGGGACCCGACTGCCCTGTGGACAAACCACGCTACGCTGACGATCTGCGTACCGTCGGCGGGGCGACGGAGCGTTCGAAGGTCATGGGGATCCGTCAGCTGCCA
>JAWOCZ010000016.1:0-9726 GCA_046483565.1 Nitriliruptoraceae bacterium | reverse complement strand
CGAAGGCGGCGGTCGCCCACACCGTGGAGGCCTTCGGCAGCGTCAACGTCCTGCTCAACAACGCCGGCATCAACAAGCCCCTGTTCTTCCAGGACATCACGCGGGAGAACTACGAGCGGATCACCGATGTGAACGCCTGGGGCAAGCTCAACGTGATGCAGGCGGTGACCGCCCAGATGGTGGCGCAGGGCAAGCAGGACTACCCGTACAAGATCATCAACGTGGGCTCGATCCTCTCCCGCGAAGCCTTCGACGACGTGGTCGTGTACTCCATGAGCCAGCACGCGGTCCTCGGCCTCATCAAGGGCAGCGCGAAGGCGTTGATCGAGCACAACATCACCGTGAACGGGTACGGGCCCGGGGTGGTCCGCACGGAGATGTGGGAGCAGCTCGACCGTGATCTGGTCGAGATCGGCAAGTTCGAGAAGCACGGCGAGTCGATGGACAGCCTCGCGGAGAACATGATCCTCATGAAGCGCTACTCCTACCCCGAGGACATCGTGGGGACGGCTTCGTTCCTGGCGAGCCCGGAGAGCGACTACATGACCGGACAGCTGCTGATGATCGACGGCGGCATGGTGATCCAGTAACGCTCTCTGACCGCGGGTCCGCGACGACCGAGATGGCGTCGCGGACCCGCTTCCACCACCGAGAGGAAGTGCGGGACGGCCAGGTGCGAGGTGCACCCGGACGGTGGGCCAGCCCGGTGAGCAGGCTCCGGACCGGGTGCGGGCGTGCCTCGTTGACGTGAGCTCGCAGCGCCGCCTCAGCGTTCGGGCATCGGCGGCACCACCGTGACCGGGATGCGGCTGTGGTGGATCAGCGAACTGGCCACACTGCCGAGGACCAGCTTGGACACCGGGCCGAGCCCGCGCGAACCGATCACGACCAGGTCCGCGCCGCGCTCCTCCGCCACGTCCAGCAGGGCGGTCCGCGGGTCGCCCTCGGCGATCACCGACTCGTGATCGTCCAATCCGCGGACGTGGAGCGGGGTGCACCAGTCCTCCAGCAGTTCGGGCAGGCTGCGGCGCCGCGTCGCCAGTGGCTGCACGCTGGCATCGGGCACGGGTCCGTGCGCCGCGTGGACCGCGATGATGCGGGCGCCCGTGCGCTCGGCCAGGTCACCGGCATGCGCCAGCGCCCGGGCCGCGTGACCGGATCCGTCGACGCCGACCAGGATCGTCTCGAGCCGGAGGTCACGGTCCTCCGGAAGGTGGCGGACCACCGTCACCGGGCAGGGAGCGTGCTCGCACAGCTGCCGGCTGACGGAGCCGAGCAGCAGACCCCGGAAGCCCCCGAGTCCACGCGAGCCCACCACGATCATCGAGGCGTGCCCCTCGGCCAGGTGGAGCAGCGCGGCGCTCGTCGGTCCGCGGACCACGTCCACACCGACGTCCAGGTCGCTGGCGTCGCCGACCACCTCATCGAGCAGTGCCGTCAGCTCCTCGGTCAGTCGTTCATCGGCTGCTTCGGCGTCGGGCAACTGCGCACGACCGGGCCACCAGACCGTGTCCGTGGGGTACTGCCACGCCTGGACCGCACGCAGCGGGACGTCGAGCAGACGCGCCATCGCTGCGGCCCACTCCAGGGCCAGGCGTGAGCAGTCCGAGGTGTCGACGGCGACGAGCATCGCTCCGGCAGGGATGGAGTTCCTGAGATCGGTGACCATCCAGCACCCTCCTCGCAGGTGAGCTCATCGTCGCGCAGGACGGCTCGCCGGGCCAGGGTCCGAGGTCCCCGACGGGAACTCCGGGCCTGGGCCCGGTGGTGGGCGGCACGGCAGCCGCCGGTCGCTAGCGTCCGGGGGAGGCGAACGGACGGGGGTCTCCCCGTCCCCGACGACGAGCGCTGCCCGGGCCGCGTGGCCGCGGGACCGGGCGCACCCTGGAGGGACCCATGACCGCAGATGTCGCCGCGATCGTGCTCGCAGCCGGCAAGGGGACGCGGTTCCGTTCTGCGACCGCGAAGGTCCTGCACCGTGCGGCGGGACGCAGCCTCCTCGCCCACGTGCTCGAGGCGGTACGGCCGCTCGGGCTCGGGCAGGTGCTGGTCGTGGTCGGCCACCAGGCCGACGAGGTCACCGACGAGGTGGCTGGGTGCGGGCTCACCGACAGCTCCACGGTCCTGCAGGCCGAGCAGCGGGGCACCGGCCATGCGGTCCAGCAGGCCATGCCCGCCCTCGATCCGAGCATCCGTCGGGTGCTGGTCCTGCCGGGCGACACCCCTCTGCTGACGGCGAACCGGCTGGAGAGCCTGCTCGCGGCGGGGCAGCGCGGCGGGGCGCTGCTCACCGCCAGGATGGAGGATCCCACCGGGTACGGCCGGGTCGTACGCACCGACGACGGCACCGTGGCGCGGATCGTCGAGCACCGGGATGCCGATGCCGAGGAGCTCGCCATCGATGAGATCAACGCCGGCATGTACCTGCTCGACCGGACGCTGCTGGAGGGGGCGCTCGACCAGCTCGGCGACGACAACGCCCAGGGCGAGCTGTACCTGACCGATGTCGTGGAGCTGCTCGCAGCTGGGGAGGCCCCGGTCGCGCCGCTGCTCGCGGCCGCGGACGAGATCGCGGGTGTCAACGACCGCTCCCAGCTCGCGTCGGCGGCGGCGGTGCTACGGCGTGCCCACCTCGAGCACCTGATGTGCGAGGTCGGGGTCAGCATCACCGATCCGGCGACCACCTACGTCGACGTCGACGTCGCGGTCGGTCGGGACGCGGTGCTGCTCCCCGGCACGATCCTGGAGTCCGGCACCTCCGTCGGTGCACGATCGGTGATCGGCCCCAACACCCACCTCAGCAACTGCGTGGTGGGAGAGGATGCGGTCGTGCACAGCACCCGGGGCAGCGATGCGGTCGTCGGCGACAGCGCCAGCGTGGGGCCCTTCACCCACCTCCGTCCGGGGACCCGGCTCGGGCGGGCGACCAAGGTGGGTGCCTTCGCCGAGACGAAGAACGCCGTGATCGGCCCGGACTCCAAGGTGCCGCACCTCGCCTACGTCGGAGATGCCACGGTCGGGGAGCGGGTGAACATCGCGTGCGGCGTGATCACGGTCAACTACGACGGCCGCACGAAGTCGCACACCACGATCGAGGACGACGCCTTCGTCGGGTGCGACACGATGCTGGTCGCGCCGGTCACGATCGGTGCCGGCGCCTACACCGCAGCGGGTTCGACCATCACCGACGACGTGCCGCCCGGAGCCCTGGCGATCGCGCGGTCGCGCCAGTCGGTCAAGGAGGGCTGGGCCGGACGTCGCCGGAGCTGACCACCTCGGTGCTGCGTCGAGACCGATCCCGCACTAGCGTCGCTTGCCCACCGCCACCGCCCTCGGGGAGTCGATGGAAGTCGTCACCAAGAAGCGGATGATGATCTTCTCCGGGTCCTCGTACCCCGAGCTGGCCCGCGAGGTCGCTGACCACCTCGGGATGCGCCTCGGCGAGGTGAAGCTGGCCCGGTTCGCGAACGGTGAGCTGTACGCCCGTTTCGAGGAGTCCGTGCGCGGCGCCGACGCCTACGTGCTGCAGTCGCACCTGACGATGCCCGAAGGGATGAGCATCAACGACTTCATCGTCGAGCAGCTGGTGATGCTCGACGCGTTGAAGCGGGCGTCGGCCAAGCGCACCGTGGCGGTGATCCCCTACTACGGCTACTCACGCTCGGACAAGAAGGCCCAGTCCCGTGAGTCGATCGCCGCGCGGATGATCGCCGACATGTACGAGTCGGTCGGCGTCGATCGCATGATGTCGGTGGACCTGCACACGGGGCAGATCCAGGGTTTCTACCACGACCCCTTCGACCATCTGACCGCCTTGCCGCTGCTCAAGTCCTGGATCGTCGAGCACACCGACCCCGAGGAGCGCGTCATCGTCTCCCCCGATGCGGGGCGCGTGCGCCTGACCGAGAAGTTCGCAGGTCAGCTCGGTGCCCCGATCGCGATCCTGCACAAGCGCCGGGACCCGGCGCAGCACAACGTCTCCGTGACCCTCGACGTCATCGGCGACGTCGAGGGTCGCACGGCGATCCTGATCGACGACATGATCGACACCGCCGGCACGATCGTGGGCGCGGCGGAGCTACTCAAGGAACGCGGCGCGAAGCGCGTCGTCGCCTGCGCGACCCACCCGATCTTCTCCGGGCCGGCGGCCGAGCGTCTGGAGAACTCGGTCATCGAGTCCGTGGTGGTCACCAACACGATCCCCATCCCCCCCGAGCGCCGGTGCAGCAAGCTGGTCGTGCTCTCCATCGCACCGATCATCGCCTCTGCCCTGCGGGCGGTGTTCGAGGACCAGTCGGTCTCGGAGATCTTCCAGGGCGAGAACAACTGAACCACGGGTTCGGTCCGTGGGTTGCCGCGCCGCCGAGCACCCCGGTACCTTCGTCGCCACGGCCCGCGTTCGTCGCGGGCCGAGCGCATGTCACCCCCGGTTCGTCATCATCGAGATCGAGGTCCGCTGCACAGCGCGACCGGCCGACCGGCGGGGGGAGTGCGCGCCCCTCGTGCCACCTCGCCGCCGTCACGACGGTGACCGACCCGCGTTGGGGACCTGCCACGCGAAGGAAGACCGATGTCCGACCAGCTCCGACTGACCGCTGAACCCCGCGCAGAGCTCGGCAAGGGCGCCACCGGGCGCCTCCGCCGGACGGGCCGCGTCCCCGGGATCGTCTACGGCTACCGGGTCGAGCCGACGCCCGTCCACGTCGATGGGTTGGCGCTGTACCACGCCCTGCACACCGAGGCTGGCAGCAACGCCCTGATCCGGCTCGAGTTCGATGGTCAGACGCACCTGACCGTGGCCCGCGACCTGCAGCGCCATCCCGTCAAGGGGCGGACGCAGCACGTGGACTTCCTGGCCGTGAACAAGGACGTGCAGATCTCCGTCGAGGTGCCCGTCCATCTCACCGCCGAGGACGATCTCGGCGATGACAGCGGTGTCGTCAACCAGATCCTCTACACGGTGCCGGTGCTGGTGAAGCCCCTCGACGTACCGAACTACTTCGAGTTGTCCCTCGAGGGCCTGGAGATCGGCGACGTGAAGCGGGTCGAGGACCTCGCAGAGCTGCTGCCCGAGGGGGCGGAGTTCGACATCGAGCCGGACCGGACGGTGGTCACGATCAACGCCCCGATGTCCGAGGAGGCCTTGGAGGCCCTCGAGGAGGGTGCCGGGATCGAGGCCGAGGAGCCGGAGCTGATCGGCGAGGAGTCCGAGGAGGAGCCGGTCGGCGAGGAGGTCTGATCAGCGGGCGCTGGCCGGGGCATGCTCGCGGTCGTCCGCGGGAGGCGGGAGGACGTCGTGGCCGACGACCGGTGGTTGGTGGTCGGCCTCGGCAACCCGGGCGAGCGCTACGAGCACACCCGCCACAATGTCGGTGCCGACGCCGTCCGTGTCCTCGCGACCGACCTGGCCGGGGCGTTCTCGCGGCACAAGCGGGCTCGTTGCGAGATCGCCGAGGTGGCGGCGGATGGTGAGCGGCTCGTGCTCGCCCTACCGCAGAGCTACATGAACCGCTCGGGGGGACCGACCCAGGCCGCGGCCGCCTGGTACAAGGTGCCGGTGGGGCGGATGATCGTCTGCCACGACGATCTCGACCTCGAGCCCGGCCGACTCCGCCTCAAACGGGGTGGTGGCAACGCCGGTCACAACGGTCTCAAGGACATCGATCGTGCGTTGGGGGGCCAGGACTACCTGCGGGTGCGGATCGGTGTCGGCCGTCCGCCCGGCCGCATGCCGGCCCGCGACCACGTGCTCAGGCGGTTCGCACCGGCGGAGCGTGAGACGATGGACGTCGCCCTCGCCGACGCGGCGGAGGCGATCCGCGTCCTGGTGACCGAAGGCCTGGAGCCGGCCCAGAACCGCTACCACGCCAGGTGAACCGCGAGCCGCGCCAGCGGATGTGATGCGTGAGCTGAGGAGGACCCCGTGAGGGAGAGGTTGGAGCAGTTCCAGCAGGCCTGGACCCAGGTCCGCCAGCTCGACCCGAAGGTGGTGCCCTGGGTGGCGCTCGGGGCGGTGATCGGCCTGCTCGTCGGGGTCGGGCTCGGAGCCTTGTCGCCGGTGCTGACCTTGGTCTTCATGCCCGTCCTCGGGCTCCTGTTCGCGCTGCTGGGGGCGCTGGCGGTGTTCAACCGTCGGGCGAGCAAGGCGCAGTTCGCCGCGATCGAGGGCCAGCCGGGTGCGGCCGCGGCGGTGCTCCAGTCGCTGCGCGGGCAGTGGTTCGTCACCCCTGCCGTCGCCGTCAACGCGAAACAGGACATGGTCCACCGGGTGGTCGGTCGTTGCGGCATCGTGCTGGTCGGGGAAGGTGCGCCCCAGCGGGTCAAGGGTCTGCTGGCCAAGGAACGCAAGCGCATGCAACGCGCGACCGGCGAGGTGACCGTGACCACGCTCGTCGTGGGCGATCGTGAGAACGAGACGCCGCTGCCCAAGCTCCAGGTCACCCTCAGCAAGCTCCCACGGGAACTGAAGAAGGGGGAGGTGCCCAAGCTCGAGCGCAAGCTGAAGCCGCTCGACCGCGACCTCCCCATCCCCAAGGGCGTCGATCCCATGTCCGCTGCGAACCGACGGCGTCCCAAGCCGCGCTGAGCCGGTGCTCGGGCACGGGGCCTGACCGACCCCCACGAGGAAGCCTTGGCAGCTGCCGCTGATGCTCCGCGCTCCGTCGACGACGTCCTCGACCCGGGGCTCGCCGTCGGTGCGCTGGCCGCTGCGCTGCGGCCAGGCCGAACGACGTGGGACACGATCGTCGCCGGTGACGACCTCGTCTGTGTGCCCTCCGCCCGGCCGTACGTGCTCAGCCTGCTGGCGGAGCAGGCCGCACCACTGCTGGTGCTGACGCCACGCACCTCGGATGCCGAAGCGCTCGCCGACGGCCTGTCCGCCTACCTCGGGGAGGACCGGGCCGTGGTCTTCCCCGCCTGGGAGACCCTGCCGCACGAGCGACTGTCGCCGCAGCCCGCCACCGTCGGTCGGCGGCTGGCCGTGCTGGACCGACTCACCCACCCCGCCGACCACCCCGAGCCGCTGCTGGCGGTCGTGGCACCTGTCCGCGCAGCGCTGCAGCCCATGGACCCGAACCTGGCCGACCAGCGGCCCCTCACGGTGACCGCGAGGTGGTCGGGCTTCGAGGCACTGGCCGACCGGTTGTCCACCCTCGGCTACAGCCGCACACCCCAGGTCGAGTCACGGGGCGAGTTCGCGGTCCGCGGCGGCATCGTGGACGTGTTCCCGACCGCTGGCGAGCACGCGGTCCGCATCGAGTTCTGGGGCGACGAGGTCGAGTCGCTCCGGGGGTTCAGCGTCGGTGACCAGCGCTCGACCGAGGCCGTCGACCAGCTCGTGATCGATCCGGCCCGTGAGCTCGTGCTCGACGAGGACCTGCGTTCGCGGGCCCGGGCAGCCGTCGCGCAGTGGCCGCACCTGACCGACGAACTCGACCGCCTCGCCGATGGGCAGACCTTCGAGGGAGCGGAGTCGCTGGTCACGATGCTGGCACCCGAGCCGGCCCTGCTGGTCGACTACCTCCCTGCCTCGGCCGGGCTCGCGCTGGTCGATCCGCTGCTGCTCGAGGAACGGGCCGGCAAGCTCCGCGAGGAGGCGGAGGTGCTGGCTGACACGGCCTGGCGCACCGCCGCCAGCGTCGGAGGGGCAACGGCGCCGCGGGCGCGCGCCGGGACGCCGCCGGCAGGGGATGAGCCCCCGCCTCGCGACGGCTTCGCCGCACCCGGGGAGCTGTTGGCACGCGGACCGCAGCGCAGCTGGCGGCTCACCCCCTTCGGCTCGGCCGAGGGGGCACGTCTGGATACGGCGGCCTGGGACTCGTTCCGCGGGGACATCGTGACCGCGTCGCAGCGGCTGCGCGGCCTGCTCAGCGCCGGTGAGCGGGTGGTCGTCTCGGTCGACGCCGACGGGCCGGCGCGGCGCAT
Source organism: Nitriliruptoraceae bacterium (assembly GCA_046483565.1). Lineage (GTDB taxonomy): Bacteria > Actinomycetota > Nitriliruptoria > Nitriliruptorales > Nitriliruptoraceae > T1Sed10-7. Next base: position 1,800 of record JAWOCZ010000016.1, on the reverse strand, counting down.
CGCCGACGTACTGCGCGAGCAGGGGGTCCCGGCCGCGATCGCGGGGACGGTCGCCCGTGAGCCGGACGGGGCACGGGTCGAGGTGGTGGTCAGCCGGCTGAGGACCGGGTTCCGTTCGGAGGAGCTCCACCTCGCCGTCCTGGGCACCTGGGACCTGTTCGGACCGCGGCGGCGGCGGGCCAGTCGGCGCCTGGGCACCCGGAGCACGGCGGCGGACACGGCGCTGCAGCTCGAGGTCGGTGACGCCGTCGTGCACCGCACCCACGGGGTCGGTCGCTACCAGGGGATGGTCACCCGGGAGCTCACGGGTGTCGACGGCCGGCGGGCCAAGCGCGACTACGTGCTGCTCGAGTACGCCAACGGCGACACGCTGTACGTGCCCTCCGACCAGGTCGACGCGATCGCGCGCTACCAGGGCGGCGAGACCCCGAGCGTGATGTCGCTTGGCGGCGCGCAGTGGGAACGGGCCAAGCACCGCGTGCGCAAGGCCGTCCGTGACATCGCGGCGGAGCTGATCCGCCTCTACGCCGCTCGGATGCATGCCCCCGGTCACGCCTTCGCCCCCGACGGGCAGCTGCAGCTCGAGCTCGAGGACGCCTTCGCCCACGTGGAGACCCACGACCAGCTCACCGTCGCCGACGAGATCAAGCAGGACATGGAGGCCCCGCTGCCGATGGACCGGCTGCTCGCGGGTGACGTCGGGTTCGGCAAGACCGAGGTGGCGGTGCGGGCCGCGGCCAAGGCGATCTTCGACGGCAAACAGGTCGCGGTGCTCGTCCCCACGACGATCCTGGCACAGCAGCACCTCGAGACCTTCCGGGAGCGGTTCTCCGGCTTCCCGGTCGAGGTCGAGGAGCTCAGCCGCTTCGTCACCGACAAGGGCAAACGCCGGGTCCTGGACGGGTTGGCGGCCGGCACGGTCGACATCGTGGTCGGGACCCATGCGCTGCTCGGCGCCAGGGTGCAGTGGAAGGACCTCGGCCTCGTCATCGTCGACGAGGAGCAGCGCTTCGGGGTGAGCCAGAAGGAGAAGCTCAAGCAGCTCAGGACCTCGGTGGACGTGCTGTCGATGTCCGCGACGCCGATCCCGCGCACCCTGGAGATGGCCGTGTCCGGGATCCGGGACCTGTCGGTGATCGAGACCCCGCCCGAGGACCGTCAACCGGTGCTGACCTCGGTCCAGCCCTACGACGAGGGGCAGGTGGCGCTCGCGATCCGTCGCGAGCTCCTGCGTGACGGGCAGGTCTTCTACGTCCACAACCAGATCGATTCGATCCACCGGGTGGCGGCCAGCATCGTCGAGCTCGTGCCCGATGCGCGTGTCGAGGTGGCCCACGGCCAGATGGACGAGCGACAGCTCGAGCGGGTCATGGTCAGGTTCTGGGACCGTGAGATCGACGTCCTGGTCTCGACGACGATCATCGAGTCCGGTCTCGACGTCCCCAACGCCAACACCCTCATCATCGAACGCGCCGACCTCCTGGGGCTCTCGCAGCTGCACCAGCTCCGCGGCCGGGTCGGACGCTCGTCGGAGCGGGGTTACGCCTACTTCCTGTTCCCCGAGGGGGCGTCGATCACCGAGCCGGCCTACGAGCGGCTCAAGACGATCGCTGAGCACGCCCGGCTGGGCTCGGGTCTGGCCATCGCGATGCGGGATCTCGAGATCCGGGGTGCCGGCAACGTGGTCGGCGCTGAGCAGTCGGGCCACGTGGCGGCGGTCGGTTTCGACATGTACTCCCAGCTGCTCAAGGAGGAGATCGGTGATCTGACCGGGGAGCCGGTCGAACGCGAGGTCGACAT
>JAWOCZ010000283.1:0-9335 GCA_046483565.1 Nitriliruptoraceae bacterium | reverse complement strand
CCTGGACTCCGACTTCCCGTAGTTGGCGATGACCTGCCCGGGGCTGAGCTTGGTGATGCCCGTCAGGGACCGCACGGTCTTGAGGGCCTTGTCCTGCTTGACGGCCTTGCCGACCCGGACGGCGGCGCTGGGCTCGGACAGCGCGCCGGGCAGGTCCTCGAGCTCGAAGTTGCCGGCGGCCTGCGCCGCCTTCTGGCGCTCGACGGGGACCTGGATCTCGATCTTGCTGGCCACGGACGCTCCTCGAGGTCGGTACCCGCGACGCGCGTGGTACCCCCGACCGGATTCGAACCGGCGTCACCACCTTGAAAGGGTGGGATCCTAGGCCGCTGGACGACGGGGGCAGGGCGACCGCGCAGGGGCGCGCCCGACGGCAGGCTACCCGTCGGTGCGGCGGGCGCGGCGACCCTGCAGGGACGCCCGGACGTGGAACGCCGCCGCCAGCAGCACGGCGATCCGTGTCAGCCAGCCGAGGACGTCACCGACCACCAGGTAGGGGGTGTTCCCGGTCACCAGGGGGACCTCGGCACGGATCGAGTCGACCGTGAACAACCCGGTGCTCTGCTCCACACGCCCGTCGGGGGCGACGAAGGCCGAGGACCCCGACAACGCGGCGTGCACGAACCAGCGACCCGTCTCCACCGCGCGCAGCCGGGTCTGCGCCAGATGCTGCGCCGGCTCGGCCGAGTCGCCGAAGCTGGCGTCGTTGGTCAGCGAGAAGACGATCTCCGCGGGCGCGTCACCGGCCAGGACGTTGGTGCGCACCACGTCGGCGAAGACGGTCTCGAAGCAGATGATCACCGCTGCCTGGATCCCGTCCACGACCTCCATCGCCTGTGGTTCGGCGGCTGGCTGTGCGTCCCTGGGGATCTGCTCCAGGGGTGGGAACCACTCCAGCAGCGGCCGCAGGGGGATGAACTCGCCGAAGGGGACGAGCCGTCGCTTGACGTAGCGATCGATCTCGTCGAAACCACCATCGAGGAGCAGCGCGGCGATCAGGCGCTGGGTCCGTGGGTCCGGCCCGTCGAGGCTGGCGCCCGTCAGCAGCCGACCGCTGGCGGCCGCCGTCTCGCCGGCGAGGTCGGCCAGGGGTGCACCCCGGGGCGCGAACGGGTCGCGATCGATGCTGGACTCCGGCCACACCGTGAGGTCCGGCGGGCCATCGCGCTCGATGGCGGCCAGGGTCTCGTCGCGCAACGCGGTGGTGATCCTCAGCGGCCGGTCGCTCTCGCGTTCCTCGAGCTCCCAGTGCCGCGCGTCGTTGCCCTGCACCGCCAGGACATCGAGGCTCCCCTCCTCGGCGGGCGGCTCGACGGTGAGCAGCACGGAAGCGAGCAACCCGGCGACCAGGAACGACAGCGGTACGCGGGTCCGCCGGTCCAGGTCACGTTCGAGATCGCCGGCCTCCCGACGCTGCACCGCGGTGATGGTCATGCGGATCGCCACGGCCGCCGCCGCACCGATCAGCACGACCAGGAAGGTGATACCGCGCCCACCGAGCAGGCGCGCGGTCGGCAGGAGCCAGGAGCCGTCCACGTGGGCGTAGGCGATCGCGCCCCAGCCGAAGCCGTTCAGGGGCCAGATCCCCCGCCAGGCGTCGACGCCTGTCCACAGCAGGGCCGCGACCAGGGGCAGGCTGCGCCAGTACAGCGCCGGTCGCAGCAGGAGTGCCAGCACGCCCATCCACACCGCCTGGACGGCGACCAGCAGGCCCCAGCCGACCACTCCGGCCGGGAGCAGTAGCCAGCTGAGCAACGGGCCGAAGGTGCTGGCCCCGGCCAGCACGCCGAGGAGGAAGACACGTGGTCTGCGTCCCTGCTCGGCGGCGGACTCGCTCTCCAGCCACAGGGCGGCCAGTAGCAGCGCCGGAGCGAGGAAGGTCAGCGCCCACCAGCGCAGCGGAGGGTGCGAGGCGAGCAGCGCCAGGCCTGAGGCCGCTGCCAACGCCGGAGCAGCCGCGGCTCTCGCAGCGGCTCTCGCCGCGGTCACGCGCAGTCGCGACACAGGAGCCGATCGGGATCCGCGAGCTGGGTCTCCCGTTTGGCCATGAAGCAGCCACGGCAGACGAACTCCCCGTCGCGCAGACCCTCGATCTCGTCGTCGTCCTCGTCGTCCTCGATGGCCGCAACGGGCGCGTCGTCGTCGAACTCCGCGTCCGGTGGCACCACGGCGACACCCGTGTGCTCCTCGTCCTCGTCGGCGGCGTCCTCCACCACCAGCGGTTGTTCGATCTCGTCGCCGTCGGTGTCGCTGTCCTCCTCGAGGTCCTCGTCCGCCTCCTCCGCGAGCTCCTCCTCGAGTTCGGGCTCCTCGTCGTCCTGGAACGGGTCGTCCTCGACCTCGTCCTCGACCTCGTCCTCGACCTCTTCGTCGACCTCGTCCTCGACGTCCTCGGGGGGCGCCTCGTCCGCTTGGGCTGGGCGTGTGCTCACGGGGAGCTCCTGATCGCCGTGTCGCCGGGAGACACCGGCGCGAGCGCGGTTCGTACCAGAGTTGGCACGCCCGATGCAACCGGCTGATGGGGTGAGGCGCTCCGTCTGGTCGGCCGCCCCGCTCACAGGCCCCGGGCCGGTGGCAGCGGCGCCTGCCCGTGAGCGACGCGGCCCTGGACGATCGTGAGGATGCACCGCGCTCCCCGTGGGTCGTCAGCGACGTAAGGGTCGCCCTCGAACACGGCCAGGTCCGCGCGCATGCCGGCCCGCACGATGCCGACGAACCGGTCCTGCCGGGCGGCGGTTCTCCCGCCGAGGCTCGACATCGACACCGCCTCGAGCCGCCCGACCGAGTGCCGCGGTTCCGGGTGGTGCTCGGCGGCGTGGACGATGCCCCAGGGGTCCATCGGCGTGACGATCGCGTCGGAGCCGAAGGCGACCGGGATCCCGCGGTCCGCCATCGCACGGAAGGGGTTGGTCCACTTCGCCCGGTCGGGACCGAGCCGTGCGCCGTACATGCCCTCGGGTCCCCCCCACCGCGTCTGCGTCCCTGGCTGAGCCGAGATCAACAGGCCCAGCTCCGCGAGGTCGTCGAGCAGCTCGGGGGTGAGCACCTCGGCGTGCTCGATCCGATGCCGTCCGCGCTGGATCGCGTCCTGGTCGCCACGGGCGGCGAGGTGGTCGCCGACCGCGCGCCAGCACCGGACCACCTGGGCCAGGGCGGCGTCACCGACGGCGTGCACGCCCGTCTGCAGCCCGGCACGGGTCGCCTCGAGGAACCAGCGGGTGAGGGTCTCGTCGTCGTACTCGAGGTGGCCGTTCACGGCTGGCGCGTCGCTGTAGGGCGCGAGCAGGGCAGCGGTGTGCGCGCCGAGCGACCCGTCCAGCAGGACGTCGCCCCCGACGTGGCGCAGATCGCGTTCGAGGGGGACGTCGACCTCCAGCGAGCTCCAGTACGGCACCACATCGATCGGCCAGGTGCCCGTCACCCAGGCATCGAAGTCGGTCAGGCCCATGATGTCCGGTCCACCCATCTCGTGGATGGAGGCGATCCCGAGCGAGGCCGCCTGTTCGATCGCGGCGCGCCGGGCCAAGCCGAGCTCGTACTCGCTCATCGCGCCCACCGACCAGCGGCGCACGACGTGGTTCGCCTCACGGCGGATCACACCGGTCGGTCCCGCGTCGGTGAGTTCGATGCCCTCCGCGCGGGCCAGGGGGGCAGCTGCCAGGGTCCTGCGGTCGATCAGACCGGCGTGCCCGTCGACACGCGAGAGGTAGACCGCCTGGCCCGGGGCGGCGCGTGACAGGGCATCGGGGTCCGGCAGGGCATCGGGGAAGCGGTACGGGTCCAGCCCGTGCCCCCAGATGACCCGGCCGGTGTGCTGCCCGGCGTAGGTGGACACGGCCCTGAGCAGTTCGTCGCCTGAGCTCACCTCCGAGAGGTCCAGTCCACCGAGGCTCAGCCCGGACATCGTCAGGTGCGCATGGGCGTCCACGAAGGCCGGCCCGATCACGCAGCCGTCCAGGTCGAGGCGGTCCCGGTACGGGGGCGCGTCGGACTCGTCGTCGCCGACCCAGACCACCCGGCTCCCACGGACCACCAGCGCCCGTGCGCGGGTCCGGCCGCGCCCGAGGGTCACGACGCGGTCGGCGGTCAACAGCGTCCCACGGGTCGGGGCGGCCGCCGACGCCGGGCCCGGTCGGGGGATCGCCGTGGTCGCGGACCCCGGCGGGCTGGCCGACGTGTCGGCGCGGGGGCTCGCCGACGTGTCAGCGCGCGGACCGGCCGACGTGTCAGCGCGCGGACCGGCCGACGTGGGAGTCGCCGAGGTCGAGGTGGGGACGACGCGTAGCGGCGTCCCCCCCGTGCTGTGTGAGATCACCGTCGCTCCGGACGTGTGGGCGGCGCAGGGCGGTTGATAGCAGGTCCGGGCACCCTGCTGCACCATCCGAGCACCGTCAGATGGTGGCAGCCACAGCGGTGCTGAGCAGCAGCAGCAGGAACCCTGCGGCGAACAGCACCAGGCCGGTCACCGTCCGTCGTCGGGCCACGTGGACGCGACGGGCCTCGTCGACGATCGCGAGGATCGCGGTGACGAAGGCGGCCAGGACGCTGCCCGCCGCCGTCACCACCAGCCAGACCGCCAGACCGGCGGCACCGCTGGCGCCCCACAACCCGAGGGTGACGGCCGCCACCACGCCGAGGACGACCCCGGCCAGCAGGACCCGTCGGGTGAGCCGTAGGCGGGCCCGATCGTGGTCGGTGACCACGCGGCGGTCCGGCGGGTCCGCGCCCGACTCGGCGTCCGTCACGACCCGGCGGCCACCAGTTGCCGGGCGATCACGAGCCGCTGGATCTGGTTGGTGCCCTCGAGGATCTGCAGGACCTTCGCCTCGCGCAGGTAGCGCTCCACGGGGAAGTCCCGGGTGTAGCCAACGCCACCGAGGACCTGCACCGCATCCGAGGTGGTCTGCATCGCCGCATCCGTGGCGGTCAGCTTGCTCATCGCCGCCGCCCGGGTGATCGCCGGCGCGTCGCGGTGCCCGTCCACGGTGGGCGCCCGCGCGCCCTCGCTCCGGGCGCGGTCGCGCAGGTCCGCCGCCGCCAGCGTCAGCTGTCGGGCGGCCTCGGTCCGTGTGGCCATGTCGGCGAGCAGGAAGCCGACGCCCTGGAAGTCGCCGATCGGCCGGCCGAACTGCTCGCGGTTGCGGGCGTAGGCCAGCGCCTCGTCCAGGGCGGCCTGGGCCAGCCCCACCGCACAGGCGGCGATGCCGAGGCGTCCACCGTCGAGCGCCGCCATCGCGATGGCGAACCCCCGTCCTTCCTCGCCGCCGAGCAGCCGGTCGGCCGGGACGGGAGCATCGTCGAGGTGCAGCTGGGCGGTGGGTGAGGCGGCCAACCCCATCTTCTGCTCGGGCGGGGCCACCTCGAGCCCGGGCTGGTCGGCGTCGAGCACGAAGGCACTGATGCCGCCGGCGCCGTGGTCACCGGTGCGCGCCATGACCACGTAGCGATCGGCGACCCCGCCGTGGGTGACCCAGGCCTTGGTCCCGGTGAGCCGGTAGCCGTCGCCGTCACGGCGGGCCCGGGTCGCCAGCGCCGCGGCGTCGGAGCCGGCGGCGGGTTCGGACAGCGCGTAGGCCCCGAGCTTGCGGCCCGCCACCAGATCGGGAACCAAGCGCGCGCGCTGTTGCGAGGTCGCGAAGGTCGAGATGGCCCAGGTGGCGAGGTGGTGGACGCTCAGCCCCATGCCGACCACCAGCGAGGCGCGGGCGAGCTCCTCGAGGACCAGCAGCGAGAGCCGTACCGACCCCGCTCCCCCGCCCACCTCCTCGTCGAAGGGCAGCCCGGTCAGGCCGAGGCCGGCGAGTTCGTCGAAGATCTCGCGCGGGAACCGCGCTTCGGCCTCGGCCGCAGCGGCCCGTGGCGCGATCTTGGTCCGCCCGAGATCACGCACCACCGCGAGCAGCGCGGTCTCCTCGCTGGTGAGCGCGTGCAGGCTCACTGCTCACCACCGGCCGTGCGGCCTCCGGACGGTGTCAGCGACATCAGGATGCGGCGTGGCTGGTAGCCGAGCGCCTCGAGGAAGCCACGACCCCGATCGTTGTCCGCGGCGACCGAGATCTCCACCACCGGGACGCGCGTGTCCTCGGCCCACTCCTGGATCGCGGTGATCAACGCCTCCCCGGCACCTCGGCGCCGGGCGTTCGGCCGGGCGAAGACCGGCCCGATCGTGCAGCCGGCCGGACGCAGCGTGCCCGCGGCGTAACCGAGCGGGGTGCCCTCCGCGACGTCGGTGGCCAGCCAGAAGATGCCGCCCTGCGGCATCGGTGGGTCCGGTAGCGCGTCGGGGTCGGCCTCCTGCTCCGTGCGGTACTCCACGGCCAGCGGCCGGATCTCCTCGATCCGCGCCCGACGGACCTGGATACGACCGCCCGTGCTCCCTGCCTCGCTCATCCGGTGTTCCCTCCCTGTCGGCCTGGTGGCCGCGTGCCCTGTCGGCCTGGTGGCCGCGTGCCCTGTCGGCCTGGTGGCCGCGTGCCCTGTCGGCCTGGTGGCCGCGTGCCCTGTCGGCCCGACCCCGCTCCTGCGCCCGCCCACGGCACCGTCATCGTCCTCAGCCGGCGATCAGGACCTGGCGCGGCCGGTGGTTCACCCGCTCGACGCCATCGTCGGTGACCAGGACGATGTCCTCGATGCGCATCCCGAACCGGCCAGGCAGGTAGATGCCGGGTTCGACCGAGAACGCCATGCCGGCCGTGATCGGGGTGGTGTTGCTCGACACGATGTAGGGGTCCTCGTGGACGTCGATGCCGATGCCGTGCCCGGTGCGGTGCATGAAGTACTCCCCGTAGCCCGCGTCGGTGATCACCTCACGGGCGGCCCGATCGATCTCGGCCGGGATCGCGCCCGGCTTGACGCTACGGACGGCGGCGTCCTGTGCCGCCTCGAGCACGGCGTGGGGCTCGGCGTAGCCGGCCGGCAGCGCTCCCACGGCGTAGTTGCGGGTCATGTCAGAGCAGTAGCCGTCCCTGCGACCTCCGATGTCGACGACGACGGCGTCGCCGTGCTCGAGCACCCGGTCGCCGACGCTGTGGTGCGGTGAGGCCCCGTTTGGCCCCGAGCCGACGATCACGAAGGCGACCTCGTCGTGGTCGTCGAGGATCAGCTCGGCGAGGTCACGGCCCACCTCGGCCTCCGTCCGACCGGGCCGCAGCAGCTCGGGGGCGGCGGCGTGCACCGCGTCGATGGCGGCGCCGGCGGCCCTGAGTGCCTGCTGTTCGGCCGGGGACTTGCGGATCCGCAGTGGCCCCAGGACGGGAGAGGAGGGTTGGAACCGTGTCGAGGGGAGCGCCGCCTGCAGACGCAGGGTGAAGACGGAGAACAGCTGGTCCGACACCGCGACGGCCGACGGTCGCGTCGGTCGGGTCAGCAGGTCGGACACGATGGCGATCGGGTCCTCGGTCTCCGACCAGGTCACGAGCGAGACCAACTCGCCGGCCCCACTGTCCCGGGCTGCGGGCGCCTCCAGCTCCGGCACTACCAGGTGCGCGTCCCCCTCCGCCGGCAGCACCAGCAGCGTGAGCCGCTCCATCGCATGGGCGTCGTAGCCCACCAGGTAGCGCAGGTCCGGCGTCGGCCCGACCAGTAGCGCGTCGAGGCCCGCGTCGCGGACCGCCCGCTGTGCCGCCGGCAGCCGCTGGTGCTCCATGGTCGCCTCCTCGGACGGGATGCTAACGCCCCGGGTCACAGCTTGAAGCGCAGCACCTGCTGGAGCACGTCGAAGCTCGCCGGAGAGACGCCGAGGTACTCCCCATCGGCCTCGACGTCGCGGGGCTCGGCGTTGGTCACCACCACGCTCGGCGACGACCACTCGCGGACGTCCGCGCGGGCCAGATGGGCGCCCGTGCGCAGCTGCGGCTGGGCCCGGAGCACGTCGATGGGACGTCCCCCCCAGGACTGCACGTTGAGCGCCCCGTCGGTCGGCATCGCGCGGGGAGCCACGCGCAGTCCCCCGCCGAAGAACTGGCCGTTGGCAACGATCACGTTGCAGACCGGCTCGGAGGTCGTCCCACCCACCACCTCGACGGTGGTCTCGACCCGGCGGAAGTGCGGGACGGCGCCGACGATCGCGGCGTTGTAGCGCGCATGGCCGACCCGCCGCGGTAGCCGGTTGGCCAGGCGGGAGACGGTCCCGCCGTAGCCGACCTCGGCGATGTTGGCGAAGACGCGCACCTGCGGCGTGCCGTCGGGACCGGTACAGCGGACCCGGCCGAGGTCGATCCGGGTGGTGTCGGCCGTGGCCAGGTGCCGGGCGAGTATCTCGGGGGGTCGGTCGAGCCCGAAGGTGCGCAGCAGGTCGCAGCCGCTCCCGCCGCCGACCACCCCGAGGACCGGATCGTCGCCGCGGACCTGGCCGGTGACGGCATCGACCAGCCCGTTGACCACCTCGTGGACCGTGCCGTCCCCGCCCACGGCGATCACGAAGCGACGGCCATCCTCGGCGGCGGCACGGGCCAGGGCGCTGGCGTGGCCGCTGGCCGCCGTCATCGAGACCTCGGGATGCACCCCGTGGGTCCGCAGGGCCGCCAGGAGGCGTTGCAGGACCGAGCCGTCGGCCCGGCCGGCGGACGGGTTGGCGATGATCAGCGGAACGCCCAGCGGCTGGGTCACGCTCATGCCTCCACGATCCCACGCCTGAGATCCTCGACGCACTGTCCCGCCCGGGTGGACAGTGGGGCACCGCCCACCGCCCGCAGTTGGCCGACCAGGTCGGCGATCTGCTTGATGTTGCGGACGAAGTCACCACCGGTGACCTGCAGCGTCCCGAGCGCCTGGTCGAGGTCCGCTCCGGCAGCCCACCGGTAGGCGGCAGCCACGAACCCGCCGTCGAGTTCCTTGAGCGTGGACCTGAGCCCCGCGGCTCGTTCCCGGGACCGCAGCTCCTCGGCCAGGTCGAGGATCGACTCCGTGGCCTCCTCCAGGGCGAAGGTCGGCACGACCACCCGCGCGGAGGGTTCCGCGCCGCGGGGCTCGTAGAGGAACAGGGCCGCGACCCCCGCGAGCTCGGCCGGGTCGAGGTCGTCGAGCAGGCCGCGGCGCAGCGACTCGGCGACCAGCAGGTCGACCTCGCTGTAGATCCCGGCCAGGCGCAACCCCTCGGGGGTGGGTGCGGGGGTCGCGTCGACGTAGCCGAGCTCGGTGAGGACCGTGAGGATCCGGTGCAGGTGGCGGACCAGCGAGCCGGTGGTACGTCGGATCTCGGCCCGGAGCTGTTCCGCCTCCTCGAGCAGCCCGTCCGCCCGGTACTGCCAGCGTTCGTGCTCGGTGCGGTCGGGGCAACGGTGGCAGGGGTGCGTCTGCAGCTGTGCGCGCAGCTCGACCACCTCCTCGCTCGGTCC
>JAWOCZ010000224.1:0-4156 GCA_046483565.1 Nitriliruptoraceae bacterium | reverse complement strand
GAGCGCCTGCCACTGACGCGGGCCGAGCTCGACGCGCTGTTCGCCGACCCGCTCTCCTTCACCGGGCGGGCCACCGAGCAGGTGGACGCGTTCGTCGCCTCGGTCGCCGAGCTGGTCGCCCGGCACCCCGAGGCCGCGCGCTACCGGCCGAGCGAGATCCTGTGACCTCCGACCCCGCGAGGAGCACCGTGCCCACGCCTTCCGCCACGACGTCCACGCCTTCTGCCACGACGTCCACGCCTGAACCGGCCGCGTCCACGCCTGATCCCGCCGCGCCCCGCGTCCGCTTCTGCCCGGCGCCCTCGGGTTGGCTGCACGTCGGCAGCGTGCGGGCCGCGCTGTACAACTGGCTCCACGCCCGCCACCACGGCGGCAGCTTCGTGTTCCGCATCGAGGACACCGACGCCACCCGCGCCACCGAGGACTCGATGCGCTCGATGATCGAGGCGCTGGAGTGGATCGGGCTCGACTGGGACGAGGGCCCGGAGCTCACCACCGACGGGCAGCTGGCCAGTCGCGGGGCGTACGGCCCCTACCGGCAGTCGGAGCGGGCCGCGCTGTACGCGGCCGTCGCGCGTCGGCTGGAGGAGGCCGGGCACACCTACCGCGATCACCGCACCGCCGAGGAGCTGGAGGCGTGGCGCGCGTCGCACCGCACCGGTCAGGGTGAGGGCCCACCCGTGGTCAAGGCCGCGGTGTTCGAGCACGCCCCCGAGGAGCTGGAGCGCTACCGGGCCGAGGGTCGCCCCGCCAGCCTGCGCCTGCGCACACCCGAGGACGGCGAGGTGGTCGTCACCGACCTGGTGCGCGGCGAGGTGCGCTTCCAGTGGGCGACGATCTCCGATCCGGTGGTGCAGCGCTCCGACGGCTCGGCGACCTACCCGCTCGCGAACTCGGTGGACGACCTGGCCCAGGGCATCGACGTGATCTGTCGGGGTGAGGACCTGCTGTCGGTCACCCCACGGCAGGTGCGGTTGCACGAGCTGCTGCTCAGCGACGGGTTGCTGGACGACGCGTTGGCCGAGGTCGGCCTGCCGGCACGTGATGCGTCCTTCGGTCCGGTGCGGGCCTTCGCGCACCTGCCGATGGTGGTCGGCATGGACCGCAAGAAGCTCTCGAAGCGTCACGGCTCGGTGTCGATCCAGGAGTTCCGTCGCCAGGGCTTCCTGCCGGAGACCCTGCGCAACTACCTCGCCCTGCTCGGCTGGTCCCCGGCCGACGGTCGCGAGCGGCTGGACGACGAGGAGATGATCGCGGAGTTCGACCTCGCCGCCGTCGGGCGCTCCCCGGCGGCCTTCGACGTGGACAAGCTCACCGCCTTCAACGGCGAGCGCATCCGGGAGCTACCGCCGATGGAGCTGGCGCTGAGGCTGGTGCCGTTCCTCGATGGGACGGAGCGTGAGGAGCACCTGCTCCACCCGCCGGTCAGCTCCGAGCAGCTGGCGGTGCTCACCGGGCTCGTCCCGTTGATCCAGGAGCGGATGCAGCGCCTCGACGAGGTCTGGCTGTACGCCCCACCGTTCCTGACCCCCGAGCTGGAGCTCGATCCGGCTGCGGTCGACAAGGTGTTCACCAAGGCCGGCAGCGTCGAGGCGCTGGAGGCGGCCGAGGAGGCGCTGCGGGCCTGCCCGTGGAACACCGCAGCGATCGAGGAGACGCTCAGGGCGTTGCCCGAGCAGCTCGGCATCGGGTTCGGCAAGGTCGCGCAGCCGATCCGTGTGGCGGTCACCGGCTCCGCGGTCAGCCCACCGTTGTTCGAGTCGCTGGAGCTGCTGGGCCGGGCGCGGTCGCTGGAGCGCATCGCCGCCGCGATCCCGGTGGCGAAGGCGGCGCGCGGGGAGGCGTGACCGCGTGGTCCCCCTTTGCGCGGGGGTCGCCGGGTGCGTACCCTCCGCAGCCGCGCGCGCAGACGCCGAGGGCCGCAACTCCGGCCTTCCCGTCCGCATCCGCGTGACACCCGATCGGGGGTGGTGTAATCGGTAACACGGCTGGTTCTGGTCCAGTTATTGAGGGTTCGAGTCCTTCCCCCCGAGCTGGTCGCACCGCGGGAGACCCCGCGGTTCGACCCCGGAGCTGACCTCGGTTAGTCTCCACCCCGCCGCGGACGTTCGCGCTCACGGCGGTCCTCGCGCCCCCGTCGTCTAGCGGCCCAGGACGCCGCCCTCTCAAGGCGGTAACGGCGGTTCAAATCCGCTCGGGGGTACGTTCTCCACCGGTCGTACACGAAGGTGCGGGCGTCGACCACGGCCCCGCACCTTCGTCATGTCCGGGCTCGGTGCCCGGGGCCGCATCCTGCGTCGCACCCCGCTGGGTGGTCCGGTACGCAGCTCGCGGATGCCCGCGAACCCTCACGCACGAGGCGGGCTAGAGCCGCGCGCTCGTCATACCGAGGCGTCGGGCAGCGCAGCGCGCCGTTGCGTGGCTGCATCGGAGGTCTCCGGTGGGCACCGAGCGCGGGGCCGTCGACGTGAACGTCCGTCGTGAACAGTTCATCCGCGGTTCACCTACGACCGCCTTCGTGGCTACCCAGCGTCCGTAGCGTTCCTCACGCCGAGATCGACATCGCTCGGCATCTCCCGCTCGACCACAGGAGTCGAACGCACATGCGAATCTCTTCCCGTAAGGCCGCCGCCGCGGTGCTGGCCGTCTCTCTCCTCGCGGTCGCCTGCGGTGGCGGCGACATCGAGGACGCCGGTACCGCCGATGACGCTGCGGATGCGTCGGACGACACCGAGGACGACGCCGGCTCGGACGACGACGCCGGCGGTGACGATGACGCCGGCGGTGACGATGACGCCGGTGGCGAGCTCTCCGCCGACCTGCTCGGCGCGGGCGCGTCCTTCCCCGACCCCGTCTACCAGACCTGGATCGGTGAGTACACGGAGAACGTGGAGCCGGGCGTCTCGATCCAGTACGAGTCGATCGGCTCGGGCGGCGGTCGTGAGCAGTTCATCAACCAGCAGACCGACTTCGCCGGCTCCGACGCCTTCATGAGCGACGAGGAGATGGCCGACGCCGTCGACATCCGCGGTTGCGGAGAGGTCCTGCACATCCCGACGGTCTTCGGTGGGGTCGTGGTCGCCTACAACATCGAGGAGCTCGCGGAGGAGGAGCTGGTCCTCGATGCGGCTGCCATCGCCGACATCTTCAGCGGCGAGATCACCAACATCAGCGACCCGGCGATCGCCGAGCTGAACCCAGACCTCGACCTGCCGGACGTGGACCTCGTGCCGACGGTCCGCGCGGATGGCTCCGGGACCACCTCCATCTTCACCACCTACCTCGAGGACGAGGACGAGGACTGGGCCAGCGAGTACGGCGCGGGCGACGAGGTCCCGTGGTTCGACGGCATCGTCGCGGGTGAGCAGAACGACGGTGTCCAGGCCGCGGTCGCGCAGCAGCCCGGTGGTATCGGCTACCTCTCGCTGGAGTTCGCGGTCGCGGCTGGCCTGCCCTTCGCCAGCGTCGTGAACGCCGACGGCAACGCGATCGTCCCGAGCACGGCGTCGGTCGGTGCGGCCTCCGACGGCATCGACCTGCCCGACGACCTGCGCTTCAACATCCTCGGGGTCGGTGGCGAGGGCTACCCGATCGCCGGTGCGACCTGGGTCCTGGCCTACACCTGCGGCATGGAGCCCGGTGACGCGGAGGCCTTGCAGGACTACCTGACGTGGGCGCTGACCGAGGGCGACGACCTCGCGGCGGAGCTCGGGTATGCACCACTCGGCGCTGGGGGCGAGGCGGCCTCGCTGGCCAACGTTGAGCGCATCAACGAGGAGGGCTGAGGCGCATCGCGCATCTACGCTCTGCCCCGATCACGGTGGTCCGGCGATGGCCGGACCACCGTGATCGGCGTCGTTCGATCGCACGCATCGGTCGGCTCTTCGAGATCGACGGCAGCCGCCGTCGGAAGGAACCACGGTGACGGCACCAACCACCGACGCCCCGCCTGAGACCGAGCCCGCGCCGGGTCGCGGGTTGCGAGCATCGCGTGGCGCGCGACTCTCGGACCCGATGTTCCGTGCCTTCGTCGCCGGCTGCGGGTTGCTCGTCCTGGTGATCCTGGCGTGGATGATCTTCGCCACGACACAGGACGCGTTGCCGGTGTTCGAGAAGGAGGGGATCGCCGGCTTCTTCCTCGGCACCGAGTGGGAGC
>JAWOCZ010000222.1:0-3142 GCA_046483565.1 Nitriliruptoraceae bacterium | reverse complement strand
CCCGCCACCAGCAGGAGCTCGGCCTCGACGCGCAGGAGCGGGCGCTGTGGGGCGACGTCCTCGAGCGTCTGGTGGTGATCGCACCCGATCCCGACACCCTCCTGCTCGAGCAGTTCCAGGGCTACTTCGATCTCGAGGACATCGCGCCGGAGGACCTGCGCGAGCGGCTCCAGCACCCCGACGAGTACTGGGGCTGGCCCAACGGGATCGCCGTGCACACCCAGGTCACCAAGCAACCCGACGTCGTGCAGCTGTTCGTCAACCAACCGGAGCGCTACGACCGAGCCACGGTGGCGGCCAACTACGACCACTACCTGCCGAGGACCCAGCACGGCTCGTCGCTGTCGCGGCCCATGTACGCACTGGTGGCGGCCCGACTGGGCCGCGTCGCCGAGGCGGAGCAGCTGTTCCAGCGTGGGGCCACGGTCGACCTGCTGGCCGACTCCCACCCCGCCCCGGGCGGGACCTTCATCGGCGGCATGCACATCGCCGCCTGCGGTGCGACGTGGCAGGTGGCGGTGCTCGGCTTCGGTGGGGTCCACCTGAGCAACGGGCACGTCGAGGTGGCGCCGCGTCTGCCCGAGGGCTGGGAGCGCCTCCAGTTCGGGCTGGCGGTACGCGGCTGCTGGCTCGAGGTGGACGCCTCGAACGCGGACGTGTTCGTCACCGCGCATCCGGACAACCCCGCCGAGGTGGAGGTCGCCGTGCACGGACGGCGGCTCACGCTGCCCGCGGGGACGACGCAGGAGGTCACCTTCGACCTCCGCGGTGAGCTGATCGACGGGTGAGGTCGTCGGAACGTGGCCCGGACCGCCGGCCCCTGCTGCTGCTGCCGCCCTCGAAGGCCAAGGCCGAGGGTGGCGACGGACCGGCGTACCGGGAGACCATCGACCCGGGCCACCCGCTGGCCGAGGCCCGGGCCCAGGTCCTCGAGAGCGTGACGCAGGCGGTGCCGCCGCTGGAGGATCGGGTGGTGCAGCGCATCACCGGTGTGCCCTCCTCGCAGGTCGAGGACGCCCGGGAGCGTTGCGCGCGGCTCGGCGGGCTGCCGACCCTCCCCGCCCACCGCCGGTACACGGGCGTCGTCCACCGCAACGCGGCACTCGCCGAGGTGACACCGTCAGAGCTCACGGTCGAGGTACTGCTCGTCTCGGGTCTGCTCGGGCTGGTCGGCCTGGACGAGGCGGTGCCCGCCTACCGCCTCGAGTTCGCGGCGACCGTGCCGGGCCCGAAGAGCCTGGCCACCTTCTGGCGCGAGGCTGCCGGTCCGCACCTCGCGGCGCAGGCGCATGACCGGGTCGTGTGGGACCTGCTGCCCGGTGAGCACGAGCGCATCTGGCCCGATGGCACCCGCGCTCGGCTCGACCACCGTCCCGTGACCTTCCGACGGCCGGACGGGGGAGCGGCCAACGCGGCGCGAACCAAGGTCGCCAAGGGTCGTCTGGTTGCCTGGCTCCTCGCCAACCCCTCCGCGGCGCGCCAGACGGGGACCGTCGCCGAGCACGCGCAGCTCGGCCCCGGTTGGACCCTGTCGCCCGACGGGCCGGGGCTACGTGCGGTCTACGCCGAGGACTGACCGGCGACGTGCTGCTCCCGCGCTCCGGTCTACGCCGAGGACTGACTAGCCACGTGCTGCTCCCGCGCTCCGGTCTACGCAGGGCGCACGACTGACGGTTCGTGCGCTCAGCGCTCAGACACGCCTCCGTGCACCACTCAGAGCGTCTCCACGAACGCTCAGCGTGCACACTCGGGCGGAGCGCGGCGCGAGGTCCCTGCTGGGCGGAAGCCGAGCGGCGCCCGAACCCGCTCGAGCCACGGTCCGCACCCGCCGCGGGGTGCGTGCCCCAGGGACGCAGGAGGATGCGATGCAGCAGGAGCAGAGCTCGATCGCCGCGCAGCTGGGGGGAGCGCTCGTCACCGCGGCCGGCGCCGACGTCGGCGCCAGCCGCGAGCGGGTCCGACGGGTGCGGCTGCGCAACCTGGCGATCGTGCTCGGGGTGCCGACCCTGTTCCTGTGGTACCGCATCCTGGATGGTCGCCCCATCAACCTGGTCCAGGCGCCGCCGATGCCCGAGGACCCGGTGCTGTGGATCATCCCGGCCGTGTTCGTCCTCGCGATCGTGATCCTCGTCGCCATGCCGCTGATGAGCGGCCGCTCACCCCACCTGGTGTACCGCCCGGAGCAGATCGACGTGACCCTCGACGACGTCAAGGGACTCGACGGGGTCGTGGCCGAGGTCGTCCGCACGCTCAACACCTTCCTCGGCTACGCCCGATTCCGGGAGCAACTCGGTGGGACCCCGCGCCGCGGGCTGCTCTTCGAAGGGCTACCGGGTACCGGCAAGACCTACCTGGCCAAGGCGCTGGCCCGGGAGGCCGGCGTGCCCTTCCTGTTCGTGTCCGCCACGAGCTTCCAGTCGATGTGGTACGGCGCGACGGCCCGCAAGATCCGGGCCTACTTCCGGGCACTGCGCAAGGCGGCGCGACGGGAGGGCGGCGCGATCGGCTTCATCGAGGAGATCGATGCCATCGCCACCACCCGCGGAGGCATGGACGCGAGCCCGATGCCGGGGTTCCTGCGAGCGGCAGGCTGTAGCTACGTCGATCCCGGCATGGGGGTGGCTGGCAGCGGCGACCTGCAGAGCCACGCACCGGCCGGCAGCGGCCCAGGGCAACCCACCGACACGGTCGGTCACCGTGGCACCCGCCTCGCAGGTCTGCGTCTCGAACGGGCGATGAGCGAGGGGACCGGTGGTGTCGTCAACGAGCTACTGATCCAGATGCAGTCCTTCGACCAGCCACCGCTGGGCCAGCGCCTGGGCAACGCCGTGGCCGACCGGATCAACGCCTACCTCCCCGCCCACCGCCAGATCAAGCGGCGGCCCTCCGACTACAACAACATCCTGCTGATCGCCGCCACGAACCGGGCTGACCGGTTGGATCCAGCCCTACTGCGCCCCGGCCGCTTCGACCGTCGCCTGAGCTTCGAACCGCCGGCCAAGGCCTCCCGCCGCGAGCTGATCGACCACTTCCTGGGCCGCAAGCGCCACGCGCCCGAGCTCGACGACGACGAGCTGCGCGACGCCATCGCCGGCCAGACGCTCGGCTACACCCCGGTCATGATCGAGCACCTGCTCGACGA
>JAWOCZ010000211.1:0-11616 GCA_046483565.1 Nitriliruptoraceae bacterium | reverse complement strand
CTCGGAGTACGAGGAGGATCTGCGCCGCCGCAAGGGCGACGACGCGTTGCAGCCGCACCGCATCAAGTACAAGCCGCTGACCCGCCGCCCACCACCGCCCGCCGCCGGCGCCGCGAGCCGCGCGCCGCGGGCCGATCAGGCGGTGCGCCGGGTCAGCGGCTTGTACTTGATGCGGTGCGGCTGCAACGCGTCGTCGCCCTTGCGGCGGCGCAGATCCTCCTCGTACTCCGAGTAACCACCCGGGAACCACGTCGCCTCCGAGTCCCCCTCGAAGGCCAGGATGTGGGTCGCGACGCGGTCGAGGAACCACCGGTCGTGGCTGGTGATCACCGCGCAGCCCGCGAAGTCGAGCATGGCCTCCTCCAGCGCCCGGAGCGTGTCCACGTCCAGGTCGTTGGTGGGCTCGTCGAGCAGGAGCAGGTTCGCCTCGTTCTGCAGCAGCTTGGCGAGGTGGATGCGGTTGCGCTCCCCGCCGGAGCACTTGCCCACCTCCTTCTGCTGCTCGCCGCCCTTGAACCCGAAGGCCGCCACGTAGGCGCGCGAGGCCATCTCGGTGCGCCCGAGCTGCACCCAGTCCACGCCACCGGTGATCTCCTCGAACACGCTGAGCCCGGGGTCGAGCGCCGCGCGCGACTGGTCCACGTAGGACAGCGCCACGGTGTCGCCGACCTTGAGCTCCCCTTCGTCGGGCTCGAGCGGGCCATCGAGCAGGCCGGCCTGGCCGGCCGCGGTGACGATCATCTTGAACAGCGTGGTCTTGCCCGCCCCGTTGGGGCCGATGATCCCGACGATGCCCCCGGGGGGCAGCGAGAAGGTCAGGTCCTCGTACAGCAGCTGGTCCCCGAAGCCCTTGAGCACCCCCTCGGCCTCGACGACCACGTTGCCGAGCCGCGGACCATCGGGGATCATGATCATCGGCTTCGTGACCTGCTTGGGACGCTCGCGCTGCAGCAAGGTCTCGTAGGCCTGGATCCTCGCCTTGGCCTTGGTGCGTCGACCCTCCGGTGAGCGCTTGACCCAGTCGGCCTCCTCGGCGAGCTGACGCTGCTGCGCCGACTCCTCGCGCTCCTCCTGGCGCAGCCGCTCACGCTTCTGCTCGAGCCAGCCCGAGTAGTTGCCCTGGTAGGGGTAGCCCTTGCCGCGGTCGAGCTCGAGGATCCACTCCGCCACCTCGTCGAGGAAGTAGCGGTCGTGGGTGATCGACACGACCATCCCGCCGTAGTCCTTCAGCGTGCGCTGCAACCACGCGACGGATTCCGCGTCGAGGTGGTTGGTCGGCTCGTCGAGCAGCAGGATGTCGGGCTTGGAGAGCAGCAGGCGGCACAGTGCCGCGCGCCGCTTCTCGCCGCCCGACAGCGTGGAGGGATCCTCGGCGTCGGGGACGCGCAGCGCATCCATCGCCACCTCGATGGTGCGGTCCAGGTCCCAGGCATCCGCCGCGTCGATCGCGTCCTGGACCGACGCCATCTCCTCGTAGACGCGCTGCATCTCGTCGTCGTCGAGGGGCTCGCCGAGCTTGGCGGCCAGCTCGTTGTATCGAGGCACCAGCCCCGCCACCTCGCCGAGCCCCGCCAGGACGTTGTCCCGGACCGACCGCTCCGGGTCGAGCTCCGGCTCCTGGGGCAGGTAGCCGACGCTCATGCCCTTCGCCGGCCACGCCTCACCCTCGAAGCTCGTGTCGACGCCGGCCATGATCTTCATCAGGGTCGACTTCCCGGCACCGTTGGGACCGATGACGCCGATCTTGGCGCCGGGGAAGAACGACAACCAGATGTTGGACAGGACCTCCTTGCCGCCCGGGACGGTCTTGGTGAGGCCCTTCATGACGTAGCAGTACTCAGCCATCGACGAGCTTTCGTGGTCGGCGCGAGTCGGGTCGTTGGGTCGAGGATACGGGCCGTGCGGACACCGCCGGTGTGTCGGGCAGCGCGCAACCCGCCCCGTACGACCGCGCGGTACGTTGCCCGCTGCGCGCAGGTGCGCCATGGTGTCCCGCCCGCCACGACCCAGCAGAGCAGGAGCCACGATGCACACCGGCCGCCTCCGGATGGTCACGGCCGCCCTCGTCCTCGTGGGGCTCGCCGGCTGTGCCGGCGACGAGGTCGACGACGCCGAGGACCCGGCCGCCGACGCGTCCACGGACACCGCCGACCAGGACGACACCGCCGACCAGGACGACACCGCCGAGGACGAGGCAGCTCAGACGTCAGCGCCGACCGTGGTGGTGCGTGACATCGCGTTCCAGGAGTCCTCGGTCACCGTGCAGGCCGGCACCCCGGTGACCTGGAGCAACGAGGATTCGGTGGGGCACACCGTGACCTCGGGCACGCCGGACGAACCCACCGAGGTGTTCGACGAGGAGCTCCCGGGGGGTGGCGAGGTCCAGATCGCCCTGGACGAACCGGGAACCTACGCCTACTGGTGCCGGATCCACCCCAGCATGACCGCCGAGGTGGTGGTGGAGCCGGCGGCCTGAACGACGTTCAGGCCAGCAGCCCTCGTTCGAGCAGCAGCCAGCTCGCAGCCAGCGCGCCGGTGTAGACCAGGCTGATCAGCGCTGCGACCGGCACGACCAGGAGGGGGTGGCGATCCCGCGTGACCCGGACACCCCACCACGCGGTAGCTCCGAGCAGCAGCTCGGGCGGGAGCACGTAGGGCGCGAGCCAGCCGCCGATCGTGGTCACACCGACCGGCTCCCACACACCGAGCGGCGGCAACAGCGCCTCTGCCCCGAGGAACACCACCCCCGCGGTGAGCACCGCCGTCACCCAACCAGCCACCGTGCCCCGGCGCCTGGCGGCAGCGTCCGCGGCGGACACGATGACCACCAACGGCACGGTCCACATCAGCGCCATCGAAGCCGTCA
Organism: Nitriliruptoraceae bacterium; assembly: GCA_046483565.1. Taxonomy (GTDB): domain Bacteria; phylum Actinomycetota; class Nitriliruptoria; order Nitriliruptorales; family Nitriliruptoraceae; genus T1Sed10-7. The sequence goes on along the minus strand of JAWOCZ010000211.1, from coordinate 8,750 downwards.
CGGGCCCGAGGTCCGGCGCCCCGTCCGCCGGGAAGCGCAGCGTCCCGAGACCTGCGGCCAACACCGCATCCGGGACGACCTGGAAGACGCTCGTGACGGCAGCGAGCCACCAGGCACGCAGCCAGCGGCCGTGCCCTCGCGCGAGGACGACGGCCAGGGTGACGACGTCGTAGCCCACCAGCAGGATCCACAGACGCCATCCCTGTGCGAGCTGCCCGGGAGCCAGGAGCACGAGCGCGGCGAACAGAGCGAAGCCGAGGTGCACCGCGACCAGGTCGCGCTCCTGTGCGTCCATGCGCCGCTCCCGCTCACCGACCCGCTGGCCGGCCAGAGCACCGGCACGGACAGCCTGCCACCTCGGCGCCGTGGCGTGCCAGAGGTTGTCGGACTCAGCCCGGTAGCACGATCGCGGGTCGCCCGAGGGTGAAGGAGGCGGCCGCGACCCGCTGTTGCAGTGCCGTCGACCCCATCAGGGCTCCGAGACGCTCCACGACGATCGGACCGTCGAGGGTCAGCGCCGTCGCCAGGACCTCGATGTCGTCGCGCCGCAGCGACAGCGTGAGCGCATGGGGTTCGCCCCGCAGCTCGCGGACCAGCTCCAGGTACACGACCAGCAGCGATGTGCGGTCCTCGGGATCGAAGCTCCGCGTCACCCCGGCGGCCGCCAGGATCCCCTCGTCGAGGTCGACGTCCAGCAGCGTGCGCTCGGGGTAGAGCTCGTCGGTCTCGAAGCCGTAGACGCGGGCCAGGGCGAGCAGCAGCGTGTCGTCGGGGACCTCGGCTTCACGCTCGAACGCCCGTAGCTGCCGTGACGAGAGCGCACCACCGGAGCGCGACGCGAGCAGGCGTCGGGGACGGTGACCGCGGCGACTGCGGAGCAGCTTGCTCACCCGCTGGGCGAACGTCGGCTCGCGATCGACGACCTCGCGCGACACATCGGACATGACACACTCCAGGGGCCGACCGGGGCCCGTGATGGCAGCATCGGCAGCAGCGTGCCGGGACTTGAGCCCCGGTGGCGCGTGGAGGTCGTGGCGACGGCATACCCTCACACCGCCATGCCTCCTTTCGCCGCCGCTGCGCTCGTCTTCCTGTCCTCGGCCGCCGTGCTGGTCCTCGAGATCCTGGCGGCCCGGTTGCTCGCGCCCTACGTCGGCGCGACGCTCGAGACGTACACGGCGATCATCGGCGTGATCCTGGCCGGGATCGCGATCGGCTCCTGGCTGGGCGGCAAGGCGGCGGACGCCCGCGACCCGCGGGGACTGCTCGGGCCGCTGCTGGTCACCGGCGGCGCGCTGGCCTTCGCCTCGATCCCGATCCTCGACGGGCTGGGGACCTCGCTGCGCGGCGCCGGCCCCACGACGACCACCACCCTGACGGTGCTGGCCTTCTTCGCCCCGGCAGCGGTGCTCTCCGCCGTGACGCCAGCCGTGATCAAGATCCAACTGGCCAGCCTTGAGGAGACCGGCCGGGTCGTCGGCCGGCTGTCGGCGCTGTCCACCGCCGGCGCGATCGTGGGCACCTTCGTCACCGGCTTCCTGCTGGTCGCCGCCTTCCCGACCCGCCCGGTGGTCCGGGTCACCGCCCTGCTGCTGGTGCTGCTGGGGATCGGGACCGCACTCGCCCTCCAGCGCCGCCGCAGCCTCGGCGCCGGCGCGGCGGTCGCGGTGCTGGCGGCGGGCGCGTTCTCCTTCGCCGCCTCCCACCCGTGCGAGTACGAATCGGCGTACTACTGCGCCTACATCGTCGCCGACGAGGAGCGGCCGTCGGGCCGGGCGCTGTGGCTGGACACGCTGCGGCACTCCTACGTGGACCTCGAGGATCCGAGCTACCTCGAGTTCACCTACACGCAGTGGTTCGGGGACGTGATCACGGCGATCGCGCCCGCCGGGGAGCCGCTGTCCACGCTGCACCTCGGCGGCGCCGGTTTCACGATGCCCCGCTACCTGCGCGCCGTCCACCCGGGTTCCACCTCCGAGGTGCTGGAGGTGGACCCGTTGCTGGTCGGTCTCGCGCAGGACGAGCTCGGGCTCGACCTCGGGGACGACATCACCGTGCGGATCGGCGACGCCCGTTCCACCATCGACGAGGGCCCCGTGGGAGTGCACGACCTGGTCATCGGCGACGCGTTCGGCGGCGTCGCCGTCCCCTGGCACCTGGCCACCGTCGAGTTCAACCGCCTGGTGGAGGAGCGACTGCGACCCGACGGGGTCTACACGATGAACGTGATCGACTACGGCCCGCGAGCGTTCCTGCGGGCCGAGCTGGCCACCCTCGGCGCGGTGTTCGACCACCTCGCGGTACTCGGACGTCCCGGCTCCTTCGGTGACGCGACCCGCGGGGTCGGCGGCAACTACGTCGTCGTGGCCTCCGATGCTCCGTTGCCCATCGAGGCGATCCGTGCGGCGAACAGCCGGCGGGGGCGGACCGACGATCTGCTGGTCGGTGCCGAGCTCGAGCGCTTCGTCGGCGACGCGAGCATCCTGACCGACGATCACGCCCCGGTCGACCAGCTGCTGACCCCGAGGCCGCTGGGCTGACCTACCCCTCCCCAACGAGGCGCGCAACGGCGATACTGGGGCCGACCCCGCCGCGAACGGTCAGCGACCGCCGTCGCCATGGTGGTCTCCACCGCCGCCTCCCCATCGCTCGGAGCGACCATGCCGGACCACGACGACGCGGAGCTCCCCCCGCCCTTGCACTCCCCGGCACCACGGGTGGTCATCATCGGCGCCGGCTACGCGGGTAGCCACGCGGCCGCTGCAGCCAGCCGGAGCGGCGACGTCGAGGTGGTCGTCGTCGACCATGACGGTCGGCACGGGTTCCTGCCCCGGATGGCCGGCGTCGCGGCCGGCCGGCTGCGCGCCAGCGATGCACGCGCCCCCCTGCAGGAACTGCTCGACGCGGACATCGAGGTGGTCCACGGCCGTGCGGTGCGCATCGACGACGACGCTGGTCTCGTCACGCTCGACGACGCCACGACGCTGCGCGCGGCCGCCGTGATCGTGACCGCCGGGTCGGGGTCACCAGCCGGCAGCGTGGTGGGCAGCGAGCGCTACGCCGCCACCCTGCACACCCCCGACGACGCCCTGACGCTGCGTCGTCGGCTGGCCCGTACCAACCGGCTCGTGGTGGTCGGAGCCGGGGCGACCGGCGTGCAGCTGGCTGCAGAGGTCGCCGCCGCCCAGCCCGCCGTCGAGGTCCATCTGATCGAGATCGCCGGCCGGGTGCTACCGGCCGAACCCCGCCGGCTCGGTGACGACGCCACGCAGGCCCTGCTGCGTGTCGGTGTCCGTCTCCATCTCAGCACCGAGGTGGCACGGGTGGATCGCCGCGGGGTGGTGCTCGGCGACGGACGTCGTTTCGACGGCACGGTGGTCTGGGCCGGTGGATGGCAGGCCGACGCCTCCGTCCTGCTCCCGGATGCTCCCACCCAGGACGGCCGCGCCATCGTGACCAGCGATCTCAGGGTCTCCGGACTGCGGCGCGTGCTGGCGGCCGGTGACATCGCGGCCCACCGGGACCTCGTCGGGCGGCTCCTCCCGATGTCGGCCCAGATCGCCAGCCAGGCTGGTGCCATCGCCGGACGCAACGCGGCCGCCCTGGCCACCGGCCACCCCACCAGGCCGGCACGTCTGCTGGAGCTCGGCCGTCTGATCGACCTCGGGGACCGCGGGGTCGGGCGGCTCGGGCCGCTGCCGATCGGCTGGGGGCCCACCGCCCGGCTGGTGCCACTGTTCCACCTCGGCGTCGATCTGCGTCACCTCTGGCAGCTCGGGGGCGTGTCGGTGGCGCTGGCGCACACGCCCGGGCGTCGCAGCGGCGGGCCGGTCCCGGCAACCACGACGCCGCTGCACGCGGTCAACTGATCCCGTCGAACACGGGCACCGCTCGAACGGCAGGTGACCGTGAAGTCCCCTGCCCCTAACGTGGAGAACCGGAGAGCGAGGGAGGCGCGTGTGAGCGGCGAGCGGCAACAGGAGACCGGCTCCGGGGCCGGTCCACCCCACATCGATGTCACCTCCCTGGACCTCGGAGGCGACGTCGTCTTCATCACCGATGACCAGGGTCACATCGTCGACGTCAACGATGCGTTCGTCCGGGTGACCGGGTACTCCAAGCGGGAGGCGATCGGCGCCCGCCCCAACCTGTTGTCCTCGGGCTACCAGGACGAGCGGTTCTATCGCGAGCTGTGGGACACGATCACCAGTGGCCAGGTCTGGGAGGGCCAACTCGTCGACCGCCGACGCGACGGGGCGCTCAGGACCCACCACGCCACGATCAGCCCGGTCCAGGACCAGGCGGGCCGCATCACCCACTACGTGGCCGTGGAACGGGACGTGACCACCGAGCTCGGTCGGCACAGCGCGGTCGGCTCCACGGGGCTGCTCCACACCGATCTGACCGGTCGGTGCGTCTACGCGGATGCACGCGCGGGAACGCTGCTCGGCCGCTCCACCAGCGACCTCCTCGGACCCGGTTTCCTGATGAGCCTGGTCGAAGCAGACGGCGACGCCCTGCGCGAGGTCGTCCAGATGGCCGCGGAGCTCGGCCGCGAGCACCGGCTGGACGTGCGCACGGCTGAGGGCACCTGGCTGCACGTCGAGGTGGCACCGCTGTCGGTGGCCTCCGGCTCGGTGATCGGCGCGGTGTGCGGGCTGGAGGACGTGGCCGACCAGGTCTCGGTGCACCGGGAGCTCGCTCGCCGCGACGCCTTCGTCTCCTCCGTGCTCGATGCGCTCGATGATGCGGTGGCGGTGATCGACGGCGACGGGTCGGTCGCAGCGGTGAACCGCGCCTGGCTGTCCGCCTCGTCGGCGCGGCGGGAGGACCCGCTCCTGGCGGTGCGGGTGGGCGACGACCTGCGGGCGGCAGTGCGCAAGGCCATCGACAGCGGCGACCCGTACGCCAAGGCGTTCGGTGCGGAGCTGCACCGCGTGCTGCACGGCATCGAGGGCGAGCCCGAGGAGAGGTCACGCTTCCGGATCACCCCGCTGCGCACCGACGACGGTGGAGCGGTCCTGCGGCTCAAGTCGGACGGGTAGGTCCGCGCCCGGCTGGTCATCGGCCGGCCGGGCCCGGCTGGTCATCCCGGACAGGTAGGCCCGGCGTCGTGCTGCGTCGAGCAGCGCTAGCCTCGCCGAGCACCGCAGGGCACGTGCGCGGGCACGTGTGAGGGGCGATCGGAGCAGACGACATGGCGTTGGACGCGGACCTCAGGGCGTTCGCCACCGATGGCAACTTCGCCACGCTGACGACCCTGTTCGCCGACGGCAGCCCACAGAGCCAGGTGATGTGGGTCGACGCCGACGACGACCACATCCTGATCAACACCGAGGTCCACCGGGCGAAGTTCCGCAACGTCGAGCGGGACCCGCGGGTCACCGTCACGATCTGGCCGCAGGACGATCCGTACCGCTACATCGAGGTGCGTGGCGAGGTGACCGACGTCGTCCGCGGGCCGGGGGCACGCGAGCACATCGACCGGTGCGCACACCGCTACATCGGCCGCCCCTATCCCCCTGAGCAGATCACCTCCGAACGCGTGATCCTGCGCATCACCCCACAGCGGGTCCTGCGCCGCGGCATGTAGGCACCCGCGTGGGCGCTGGGCACCGGCCGAGGGGGCCGGACCCACCTCCACCAGGGGTGGCCTCGGCTACCGTCCGGGGATGCGGATCCTCCTGGCGTCAGATCTCCACTACGCGCTCCCCCACCTGGACTGGATCGCAGCGCGCGCCCACGACTTCGACGTGGTCGCGCTCGCCGGCGACCACCTCGACATCGTGTCACCGGTGGACCTCGCCACCCAGATCGTGGCGCTGCGGACGAGCCTGGCCGCGCTCGCGACGCGCACCCAGCTCCTGGTCGCCTCCGGCAACCACGACCTGAACACCCGCACCCCGGCCGGCGAGAAGACCAGCGATTGGCTCGCACCCCTGCGTGAGGTCGGCGCCGCCGTCGATGGCGACACGATCGAGGTGGCCGCCACGTGCTGGACCGTGCTCGAGTGGTGGGACGGACCCCACGCCCGCGCCGAGGTGGAGGCGCAGCTGGCCGCAGCGGCCGACACCGTGGGAGAGCGGCCCTGGCTGTGGGTCTACCACTCCCCGCCGCACGGCCCGCTGGCCTGGACCGGGACCCGCCACTACGGCGATCCGGTCGTCGCCGAGTGGATCTCGCGGTGGCGACCGACGGCGGTCCTGACCGGCCACATCCACCAGGCGCCGTTCACCCCGCAGGGCGCATGGGCGGAACGCGTCGGCGATACCTGGCTGTTCAACGCCGGCAAGCAGCCGGGGGTGTCACCCAGCCACGTCGAGCTCGACCTCGCTGACGGGATCGCCCGATGGGTGTCCTACCAGGGGGTGGAGGAGCAGGAGCTGACGGGGATCGGTGGCCGGTCGGCGCAGCACCGCACCGGTTCGCTCGGCGAGGGTGCCGCTGGTTCGTCTCAGTAGTCGGGGACGTCGTCCCGCTCGGAGCCCGCTTCGATCTCGCGCGGCCGCATGGAGGTCAGCTCACTCAGCACGGTGTCCATCATGGAGAGATGGCCGTCGAGGTCGGCGTACTGCCGCCTGAGATCGCCGAGGTAGCTGGTGACCGCCTGCAGCCGTCGAGCCAGCAGCCGGGCGATCGCCAGCGTCAGCTGCGGGTCGTCGGCGACCGCAGCCGCAGGGTCCTCGAGGACCAGCACCTCGGTCGGGGTCACCGCGACGACGTCGGCACTGGTGGCCGTGCCGAGCAGCGCCGCCATCTCGCCGAGGAACGATCCGGGGTCCGACACCGAGGTGACGGTCACCTGCCCCTTGCGCACCTCGACCCGACCCGTGACCAGGACGAACATCGTCGTGGGAGGGGCACCCTCGGCGAGCAGCACCTCTCCCGCGTCGAAGGTCCGTGAGGGGAGGCCGCTGCACAGCGCGAGCACGTCATCCATGGCGGGAACCTACTCCGGCCGTGGCGACGCCGCCCCGCCACCTCACCGCGGGGGTGGCGGCGGGGACGGTCGTCCCGCTGTCGGTGCTGCGGCCTCCAGCTCCTGCTCGCGGGCCGCGGGCTCGTCGCGATCGGTTGCCCCGTCACCGCCTCGGCGCAGCAGGAGCACCGCTCCGATGACGATCAGCACGGCGGGAAGCAGGTAGCGACCCAGGTCGGGGATGCCGGTGACCGAGCCGGCGCTGCTGACCAGCAGCACGCCACCCGGGATCAGCGGCCACCACCACGCGGAGCGTCCCGGCGTGACCAGCTGGTCGATGACCGCGATCGAGACGAACCCGGCCCCGAGGCCGAAGGCCGCAACGTCACCACCGACGCCAGCGGTCTCCAGGAGCAGCCCCGCCCCGAGACCGGTCAGGATGCCGCCCGGGATCAGGAGCCCGTAGGTGCGATGCGTCGCGTACGCGCCCAGGAAGGCCAATCCGGCGAAGCCGACGACGACCTCGCCGCCGATGTCGGTGGTCACGGCCAGCAGAAGGATGCCACCGAGGCCGATGAGCAGCAGGCCGAGGACACGGTTGGTTGCCATGGTCACCTCACTTGGAACGGTGCCGGGGTCACAGACGGTGGCACCACCGGCAGGCCGGGTGGGCGTCGACCTCGCTGGTGGTCCCTCGGCCTCCACCATGCCGCATCCCGACCCGAGCGGACAGGGACCTCCGCCCCGACCCCCGGCCGGTTGCTTCGGGACGGTCGTCGCCGTCGCAGCGGTGCGGGACGCTGGTCCCTATCCAGGACGGGGCGCCCGAACCACCGTGGCGGAGACGAGCGAGGATCCTGATGACGCGACCCTGGGCTGCCCGGTTGCTGGCTCCGTGGGTGGCGCTGGCGCTCGTGGCGGTGGGCTGCGCGTCGGATGCCACCTCGCCAGCGCCGCCTGTCGGCGAGCGCGACGACGAACCGCGCAGCCCGGACGAGCCCGACGCTCGACCCGATGACCCGGACCCGACGCCCGCGCCGGCCGACCCGGAGGAGGGCGACACTGCCCCCGTCGAGCCGAGCGAGCCCGACACGCCCGGGGCCCCACCCGAGGACCCCGAGGGACCGCCCGACGAGGCCGGAACGCCACCGATGCGAGCGGTCTGGGTCCACCTCTTCGACGAGACGCTCAAGCACCGCGACGGCATCGCGCGGCTGGTCGAGGAGTTGGTGGCGGCCGACGCGACCGCCGTGATCGCCCAGGTCGCGCGTCGCCACGACGCCTACTACCGCTCGGAGGTCCTGCCGGCGACCACCGATCCCGACCTGGAGCCGGGACTGGACGTGGTCGCCGAGCTCACCCGGCGCGCCCAGGAGGTCGGTATCGAGGTCCACGCATGGTTCTCGGTCGCGCCGACCTGGCACCCGGTCTACGAGCCGTTGCCGACGCCCGACGGGTGGGTCGCGACCGAGCACGGGCGCACCGCGAACGAGGGCAGCCGGTGGGTGTCACGCACCCGGGACGGGGTCTGGACCGAGTACCTCGACCCCGGTGTCCCGGCCGTTCGCGACCACCTGGCTGCGGTCGTGACCGAGCTGGCGGCCACGACCGAGGTCGACGGCATCCACCTCGACTACGTGCGCTACGAGAACGAGCAGGCCGGCTACCACCCGATCGCGCTGCAGCGCTACCGCGCCGAGACCGACGCGGTGGGGACACCGGCGATCGACGACCCACGCTGGTCCGACTGGCGTCGTGCGCAGACCCGGGCACTGCTCGATCGCGCCCGCCTGGCGATCGCGGACGTCGAACGTGAGGTGGAACTGTCGGC
>JAWOCZ010000201.1:0-12656 GCA_046483565.1 Nitriliruptoraceae bacterium | reverse complement strand
TCAAGTGGTTCAACGCGGACAAGGGATACGGGTTCATCCAGCCCGATGAGGGCGGCGACGACCTCTTCGTCCACTTCTCCGCCATCAACGTTCAGGGGTACAAGACCCTCGAGGACGGCCAGGCCGTCACCTTCGAGGTCACCCAGGGGCAGAAGGGGCCGCAGGCCTCCGACGTCACGCCCGCCTGAGCTCACCTGCGCTCACGCGGCGCGTTCGCGTCGCACAGAGCCGTCGAACCCGGACCGCGAGGTCCGGGTTCGTCCTTTCCCGGGGGCGGACGGCACCGCCCGGGGCGGCTGGCACCGACCCGGTGTGGACGGCGTCGGCGCACCCGAGCCGCGGGTGCGCTAGAACCGCGGTCGAGCCCGCGGACACCACCTCCGACCACAGACGACCGGGAGCGCACGGCGTGGCCGAGCTGACGTTCTTCTACGGCACGATGAACTGTGGGAAGTCCACCCTGGCGCTGCAGATCCACCACAACGCCGTGCAGGCCGGCAAACACTGCCTGCTGCTGACCAAGCACGATCGCCAGGGTGGCACGATCAGCTCGCGTATCGGTCTGGTCCAGCCCGCGACCGTGGTCACCGACGACCTCGACCTGCGGATCCACGTCGGCACGCTCATCGCCGAAGGCCAACCCCTCGACGTACTGATCTGCGACGAGGTCCAGTTCTACACCCCGCAGCAGGTCGAACAGCTCGCCCAGGTGGTCGACGACCTGCAGGTCGAGGTGCAGGCCTTCGGGCTGCTCACCGACTTCACGACCACGCTGTTCCCCGGCTCGCAGCGGTTGCTGGAGCTCGCCGACCGACGGCAGGAGCTCCAGGTCGAGGCCCGGTGCTGGTGCGGGGAGCGCGGCAACCTCAACGCTCGCACCGTCGACGGGCGGATCCAACGGGAGGGCGAGCAGGTCATGGTCGGTGACGTCGACCAGGGGGAGATCGCCTACGAGGTGCTCTGCCGTCGCCACCACCGCGAGGGGGCCACCCGCGGGATGGCACAGCGACAGCTGCAGGTCGTCCCGCTCACGGGCTGAACCCGCGTGGTGACAGCTAGCGTGTCCTGGCAGGACACGCGGACGCCGGGCACCACCGTCGTTGCCCCGGGCCGACGCAGAGGAGTGGGCGCCGATGCGAGCAGTCGCGGAGGGGACGCCCGGGGCCTCGTTGCTCCGGCCCCCCGGCTCGCGCCCACCGCTGGTGGCGGCGGAGCCACTCAGCGACGCTGCAGCCCATGACCTCCAGCTGGCACCGCTGTTCGCGGCGCTGTCCAAGGACGCGCCCTGGTTGGCGCCCTGGTACGCCACCCCCTGCGCGGACGTGGACACGGTGCGCTTCCGCCAGGCGGTGGCAGGCGAGCTGCAGCGGCCCGAGGTCGCCGAGCCCCTGCGCACCTTCGCTCGGCGGATCCACCGGGTCCGCCAGCGCCTCGACGCCGCGCAGCGCGTGCCGTACCGCTACGTCGCCGAGGCCTGGTTCCTGGCCAACGCCCACCGGTACGTGCGCGCCACCACCGTCCTGCTCGATGAACTCGACGCCCTCGAGCTCCGGACCGACGGCCTGCGGGCCTGCCGTGACGCCGTCCGCGACATCGTCGAGCGGGAGCGGTTCCGATCGCTGGCCGCCGATGCTGCCGAGGTCCAGCAGGCGCTCGATGCGGTGTCCTACACGGTGCGCGTCCACACGGGTCGGATCAGCGTGGACAGCGACCACGGCGAGCCGGATCTGACCACCGAGGTCGCGGCGACCTTCGCCCGTTTCCGCACAGGACCACCGCGGCCGGTCGAGTGGTCGGCGGCCGAGCCGGGCGTGGACGCCGTGACCGCGCGCATCCTCGAGCTCGTCGCCGAGCAGCACCCGGCTGCCTTCACCGCGCTGGTCGAGCTCCAGGACCGACACCGCCCGTTGCTCGACCCCACGATCGCCGGGCTGGCGCAGGAGGTGCCCTTCTACCTCGCCTACCTCGATCGGACCGAGCGGCTCCGGGTGGGTGGACTCCCGTTCTGCGACCCGGAACTGGTCGGCCCGAACGAGTCCTGCAGCGCCCAGGACAGCTACGACCTGGCCGTCGCGACGAAGCGGCTGGCCGACGGCGAACCCGTCGTCACCAACGACTGGCAGCTCGAGGCGCCCGAGCGGCTGCTGGTGGTCACCGGCGCGAACCAGGGCGGCAAGACCACCTTCGCTCGGGCCTTCGGGCAGCTGCATCACCTCGCCAGCCTCGGGCTGCCGGTGCCGGCTCGTCGCGCCACGATCGGTCTCCACGACCGGCTGCTGACCCACTTCGAGCGTCAGGAACGCATCACGACGCTGCGGGGCAAGCTCGAGGACGAGCTCATCAGGGTCCACGAACTGCTGGACCAGGCCACGCCTGACAGCGTCGTCTTCCTGAACGAGACGTTCAGCTCCACCACGCTGCAGGACGCCCGTGAGCTCGGCACGGCGGTGTTGGAGCGTCTGGCGCACCTCGGTGCCCGGGGGGTGTTCGTGACCTTCGTCGATGAGCTGGCCTCGGTGGGTCGAGCCACCGTCAGCATGGTCGCCACGGTCGACCCCGACGACCCGACGGTGCGGACCTTCCGGGTCGTGCGCCGTCCACCTGACGGCCTGGCCCACGCGGTCGCCCTGGCCGACCGCTACGGACTGACCTACGACGCCCTGACGCGGCGGTTGGCGCCGTGAACGTCCACCTGCTGCACCCGGACCGCGACCTCGACCTCGAAACGCCACCACCGCCGCAGGCCGACCTGCTGGTGGAGGACCTCGGGCTGGAGACCCTGCTGGAGGTGATGGCAGCCGGCGACCGCTCGACCCGTGATGCCTGTCGGCTGGTGCTGTTGACCGGGCTCGACGACCCCGAGACGATCCGCTACCGCCAGGCCGTCATCGCCGACGTGCTGCGTGCACCGGCGACCTTCCAGGCCTCGTACGAGGTGATCGTCACCGGGCTGGAGGCGGCCAGGCGCTCCTACTCGGGGCTGTACCGGGACGCGCCGGATGCCATCGTCCGACGGGCGGTCGAACGGTTGCGTGTCCACGCCGATGTGCTGCGGCGCCTGCGGCAGGCGGCGGTCGCGGTCCGTGGTGAGATGCGCTCCGCCGGGGTGACGCAGCTGTTCGAGCTGTTCGCCACCCGGTTCGATGAGCCGTACCTCGCGCAGGTGGAGGCACAGCTCGAGGAGCTCACCTTCCCCCGCGGTGTGCTGTTCGCCGCCCGCATCGGCCGCGGCGCCGCCGGAACGGCGTTCCAACTCCGACGTCCGCGTCCGCAGGGCTGGCTGTCCCGGTCACTCGACCGCTCGGGGCAGAGCTTCGAGCTGGGCGACCGCGACGACGAGGCGGTCGAGTCACTCGCCCGCCTCCGCGACCAGGCGCTCGCGGAGGTGGCCGTCGTGCTCAGCCAGGCCAGCGATGACATCGAGGTGTTCCTGTGCCAGCTCCGCGACGAACTGGCCGTGCTCAGTGGTGCCGCCAGACTGCACGAGGCGTTGACCGGACGCGGCGAGCCGACCTGCTTCCCAGAGGTCCTGCCGGCCCGGCACGGTGAGCTCCCACAGCTCTCGGCGACGGGGCTGTACGACCCGGCGTTGTCACTCCAGCTGGGCGGGTCCGTGGTCGGCAACGATCTGGCTGCCGACGGCGCGGGCCTGGTGCTGATCACCGGGGCGAACCAGGGCGGCAAGTCGACGCTGCTGCGCAGCCTCGGGACGGCGCAGTTGCTGCTGCAGGCCGGGTTCTTCGTCCCGGCGGTCCGGTTCCGAGGGACGCTCTGCGGGCAGGTCTTCACCCACTTCGGCCGCGAGGAGGACCAGGGCCTGCGACACGGGAAGCTGGAGGAGGAGCTCAACCGGATGCGCGGCATCGTGGAGCGGATCTCCCCCGGTGATCTGCTGCTGGCCAACGAGTCGTTCGCCGCCACCAACGAGCGCGAGGGCTCCGAGCTCGCCCGTCAGGTGTTCCGCGCCCACCTCGATGTCGGGGTCCGGGTGATCGCGGTCACCCACCTCTACGACCTGGCCGAGAGCCTGTACCGCACCGAGGCCGAACGAGGTGTGTTCCTGCGGGCCGAGCGCGAAGAGGACGGGGAGCGGACCTTCAGGATCGAGCCGGGCGCACCGCTTCCGACCAGCTACGGACAGGATCTGTACCGCCGGATCTTCGGTGACGACCCGTCGGCCTGACGTGGCTCGGCCGGTCGCGCTCCTCACCGATCACGCGATCGACAGCGCCGAGGTGCTCAACCGCAGGGTGGGGCGTAGGGCCGCTCGCGCAGGTGGACCTGCCACTCGTTCTCGGTGATCGCATCGCCGACGTCGTCACAGATGGCGTCCCTCGCCGCGACCTCGTCGAGCGTCCACAGCGTGACCTGCCCGGAGGCCCCGCTGGCCGCCAGGCGATCACCGTCGGGATGGAAGGCGACCGCGTACATCGGGCTGGTCGAGGTTCCCAGGACCGCCAGGGTCTTCGGCTGTGCTGGTACCTCGACGTCCCACAGCCACGTGCGTCCATCGACGACGGCACCGGCCAGACGGGTGCCGCCAGGGTCGAAGTCGAGGTCGTAGATCCGCCCCGACGGCCCCTGGACCGGCGCGCCGACCGGTTGCGGAGCGCGACGATCGGTGAGGTCGAACAGCTGGACCTCGGCGTCGGAGCCGGCGGTGGCCAGCAGTCCTCCGTCGGGGGAGAACGCGGCGGCGTAGGCCTCGCTGGCGAAGGTGCCCACCGTGCCGAGTTCGCTCGGCCGCGCGGGGTCGGTGAGGTCGAACAGGTGGACGGAGTTGTCGGCGCTCGGGGCGGCCAGGAGCGTGCCGTCGGGGCTGAACGCCAGGTTCAGCACGATCTCCGTTGGGGCGTCGAGGACCGAGACCAGCTCGGGGTCGGCCGGATCGTCCAGTCGCCACACGCGGACGTCGGTGTCCACACCACCGGCGGCGAGCAGCGTGCCGTCGGGGTTGAAGGCCACCACCTCGACCAGGTCCTCGCTACCGCCGAGGGGGACCCCGACCCGACGGGGCGAGCTGGGGTCGCTGACGTCGAACAGCAGGACCTCGCCCGTCAGGCTCCCGTGGGCCAGCAGTGTCCCGTCCGGCGACATCGCACCGGCACCGCTGAAGGCGGGCCCGTCGAGCGGTTCGGGCAGTGGCGGTGCGAGCCGTGGCGCCGCAGCGGTCCCGCGGACGTCCCAGAGCCCGGTCTCCGCGCCGGAGAACGCCGCCAGTCGGCCGCCGTCGTCGGTGAAGGCCAGCGACCAGATGCGGCCCTGCAACCTCATCGGCACCGTCGCGGACAGCTCCCACGACCGGGCGCTCCCGTCGGTCGCAGCGCTCAGCAGCGTGTCCGGGTTGCTCGTGAACGCCACGCTGGTCAACGCAGCCGGGTGGCGTAGCGAGTCCAGCAGCTGCCATCCGTCGGTGGCCCAGAGCAGCAGCTGCCCGTCGGAGCTGCCGACGGCGAGGTGGTCGCCGTCGGGGGCGAAGGCCAACGCGTTGATCCAGCTCTCGAAGGCCGCCTCGGGGATCTCCACGGCCGTCGGGGCGTTCGGATCGCTGAGATCCCAGGCGTGCAGGGTCCCGTCGCGGGAACCGGCGGCGAGCAGCCGTCCGTCCGCTGAGAAGCCGACGCTCAGCACCGAACGGTCGGTCGGTGTCAGCGTCGTCAGCACGACCGGCTCCTGCGGGGTGTCGACGTCCCACAGCACGACCCGGCCCACGTCGTCGCCGACGGCGATACGCCCGCCCCCGGGGCTGTGGGCCACCGACCAGGTGATCTCCTCCGCGGCCAGCAGCGGGAGGTCGGTGGGGTCCCCGGGATCCGTGACGTCCCACCGGAAGGTGCCGGCACCCAGCCCGACGGCAGCCAGTTCGTTCCCGCTCGGGTCGAACGAGAGCCCCTGGATCGGGCCCTGAGGACCGCGCAGATCCTCGGCCAGGGCCGTCGGTGTCTGGGGGTCGGTCACGTCCCACAGGCTGATCCGAGCCGCGGTGTCACCGACGGCCAGCACGCGGGCATCAGCCGTCAGGGCGAGCGCGTAGATCTCCACCGACGGGTCGTCGAGCGTGATCGTGGCGGCACGTGTCAACGCGTCGCTCCCGCCATCGCGGACCAGCAGCTGAACCTCGGCGTCGGCAGAGTTGCCGAGCGCGACGAGTCGGCCGTCGGGGCTGGCTGCCATCGCCGTCGACCCCGGCCCGCCCAGGATGCGGGTGGCACGGGGTGCCGTGGCGGCATCGAGCAGCGATGAGCGCGCTTCGTTGGTCGGCGCGATCGTGTAGCCGGCCACCGTCAGCTCGGCGCCGAGCGACGGGTCGGTCTCGGCGAGCCGCTCCGCAGCGAGTGAGAGCTGTCGGGACAGGGCTTCGTCGCGGGCGAGGAGCGCGTCGGTTCGTGCTCCGGCAGCGACCACGGCCAGCACACCGGCCAACACCGCCAGGGCGGTGGTCGCCGCCACCAGCAGGCGAAGGCGTGAGGTGCGCTGCCTGGCTGCACGGGCGGCCGCGTCGGCGTGTGACACGCTGGCGGCGAGGAACTCACGCTCCGCGCCCGTGAGCTGGACGGGCCCATCTGACGTGTCGATCGTGGTGCGCATCTCCTCGAGCAGCACACCCCGCGCCAGCGCGGAGGGATCACGACCGGCGCCGATCCACAGCTGCGTCGCCTCGGTCACGCGGCGGTGGAGCCGGATGGCGTCCCGGCCCTCCTCGATCCACGACTGCAGCCGCGGCCACGCTGCCAGCAGGGCTTCGTGCGAGATCTCCACCGTGGCGGCGTGGGCGGTGACCAGTCGTGCGGCGATGAACGGCTCGAGTAGGTCGCTGATGTCGGTGGGATCGTCGCCGGGCAGCAGCCCCTGCAGCTCGTCGTAGGTCGCCACCCGCCGGGTCGCCAGCGTGCCGTTCTCCACGTGGACCAGCCGTACCAGCACCTGGCGCATCAACGCCTGCTGCGATGGTGTGCACCCGTTGAAGACCTCCTCGGCGGACCGCTCCACGGCGCCCCGGACGCCGCCGGCGGCCTCGTAGTCGGCGACGGTCATGCGCCCGCGCCGCGATCGTCGATAGGTCTCCAGCAACGCGTGCGAGAGCAGCGGCAGCGCGCCGACGTCGTGTTCGCGGGCCATGGAGCTGCTCGGCACGAAATCACGCAGCAGGAGGGCGATCAGGTCGTCGTCGAGCGTCACCCCGGCCCGGCGTGCGGGCTCGACGATGGCGCAGCGCAGCTCCGTCTCGCTCATCGGACCCACCAGCAGCTGTGCGTCCTCGAGGGCCTGCGCGAGGTGACCGCTCGCGGCGAGCTCGGCGTAGAAGTCGACCCGCACAGCGACGATCACGCCGACCTGCTCCTCGCTCGACGGGTCGGTCAGCCGTTCGAGCTCGGTGAGGAGGCGCTCCCGCTCCTGGGGGTCGGCGCCAGCGGTGTACAGCTCCTCGAACTGATCGATCAGCAGCACCGGCATCGCGTGATCCTGCTGCGAGGTGGCCGTCGTCAGCGCCGCATGCAGCCTCTGGACCGGCTCGCGTCCGGGGGTGAACGTCGCCACCGCCGTGCCCTGGCCCGCCAGCCGGGCGCCGACCCCCGCGTGCAGCAGCGACGACTTGCCGGATCCCGACGCGCCGACGAGCAGCAGGAGGTTCGCCCGGCCGTCATCCGTCCGGAGCGAGCTCCAGCGTGTGAGCGCACGTTCGAGCAGCGCCTCGCGGCCGAAGAACCGGTCCGCATCCTCGCGCCCGAACGCCGCGAGGCCGAGGTACGGCGGTGCGCCGTGGTGCGCCCGGCCGGCTCCGCCGGTGCGGAGTTCGACGAGCAGGTCGACCCAGGGCTCCGGGTCGTCCACCCCCATCTCCCGCAGCATGGCGCGGAAGGTGTCGAACTGGGCGGGGAAGGGGAGGTTCTCGGCACGGCACCACCCGCTGAGCGTCGACGGGCTGGACCCGACCGCTGCTGCCAGCTCGCGCAGGCTGCGGCCCGACCGCTGCCGCAGCTCCGTCAGGAGCACACCGAGGTCCGCACGCGTCGTGGCCGCGGCGAGCTGCTCCTGCTGCTCCCGCGTCCCGCCCGTTCGCGCCGACACGTTCATGGCGGGGGAGGCTACTGGTGGTGCCAGCTGCCGGGAGGGCCCAACGGTGGCCGGGTGTGTCACCCGGGCGGGTGTGCGAGGTCGTGCGAGGTCGCGGTCCGGCAGTGGTGGGTGCTGCCCGTCACCGCCGTCCGAGGTTGTGCGAGGTCGGCCGATCGGCTGGCGACCGGTGCCCAGGCACGCTTGGCTCCGCCTCGGGGCGGACGATGAGGTGCGCCCCGCACCGGGACCGGTCCGTCGATCCGGGCGGAGCGGTACCAGCGGGCCGGCGGCAACGGGGGGGGCGCCGGCCCGCCGGCGCACCCCACCGTCCGGCCGAACGGACGCATGCCGTGCGGCCGGTGCGCCCCGGCAGGCGCCGGGTGCGCGGACCTCAGGTGATCGATGCCTCGTAGATGCTCTCGATCGCGGCGTCCAGCGTCGCGGTGAAGGTCTCCTCGTCCTGTCCGGCGCGCAGGTCCTCGAGCAGTGCCCGGGAGAAGCTGGCGATCAGCCCCGGGTTGCGTGCCAGACGTTCGTTCGCCTCATCGCGGCTGTAGCCGCCCGAGAGGGCGACGATGCGCAGGACCTTCGGGTGCCCCAGCAGGTCGGTGTAGAAGCCGTCGATGGTCGGGATCGACAGCTTCAGCATGATCCGCTGTCCCTGCGGGATCTCCTCGAGGTGCTCCACGATCGCAGCGTGCAACAGCTCCTCGGCCTCGGCCTTCTGGGGGCTCGTGATGTCGACCTCAGGTTCCAGGATCGGGACCAGGCCGGCGTCGAGGATGCGGCGACCGATCTCGAACTGCTGCGCCACGTTGCGCTCCACGCCGGCGCGGTCCGCGAGCTGGATCACCGAGCGCATCTTGGTCCCGAACACCTCGAGACCACGGGCACGCTCCAGGAGGGCGTCGAGCTCCGGCATCGGCCGCATCATGCGGACGCCGTCCTCCGGATCCTCCAGCCCCTTGTCGACCTTGACGAAGGGGACGATGCCCTTGCCCTGCCACAGGTAGTGGGGGGTTGGCTGTCCCTCCACCTCGCGGTCCATGGTGCCTTCGAAGAGGATCGCGCCCAGGATGCGATCGCCGGTGAAGGCCGGGTCGGTCAGGATGCGGCTACGCATCTGGTGGACGAGGTCGAACATCTCCTCGTCGCCCTCGTAGCTGTCCGGATCGATGCCGTACTGGGCGAGCGCCTTCGGGGTCGAACCGCCGCTCTGGTCGAGTGCGGCGAGGAACCCCCGTCCGGTCGCCATCTGGGTGTGCATGTCGGTGTCCATGGCGATCCTTTGTGGGTCGGGGCATCATGGTGTGCCGTACCCCCGACCGTAGGAGCGCCGGGGCAGCCGCACCAGGGCGGCTGGCCCCGGTCGTCGCCATCGGCGTCGGTACCCCGGGGTGCGGCAGGACGACCCCATGCCTGAACTCCCCGACATCGAGGACTACCGGGCGGCGCTCGAGCCGCGGGGGGTCGGCGCGATGGTGCAGGACGTCCGCATCACCGGGGTGACCGGTGGCAGGATCCTGGCCGACCGCAGCCTGTCGAGGTTGCTCAAGGACGACTGGCCCCGAACCATCGACCAGCTCGAGGGCTCCTGAGGGGGACGTCGCGTCGCGCCGCCGCACACGGTGACCGATGGCCCTGGCCGCCTCGCCGAGGCCCCCTAGCTTGGTGGCGACCGTCGCCTTCGAAGCCGGAACCCTGCCTTCCCGGGACCGTCCGGGACCGATGGGGAACAGCCGTCGTCACGGGGACGTTGTTCCCGTCAGCACACCATCGGCACCGGACGATCACCCAGCGGGGGACCCATGGATCTGAGCCTCGGGAGACGAGCCGATTACACGGTGCGCGCTGTGCTCGACCTCGCTGGTCACCACGGCCGTGGGCTCCGCAAGGCCGCACAGATCGCGGACGAGACACACGTCCCCGTGACCTACCTGCCGCAGCTGCTGGCCGAGCTCGTCCGAGCGGGCATCGTGCGCTCGTTGGCCGGGCGTCGCGGCGGTTACGAGCTGGCCCGGCACCCGGCCGCGGTCACCATGCTCGAGGTCATCGAGGTGGCCGAAGGACCGCTGGTCTCCACCGAGTGCGTCCTGCGGGGTGGACCGTGCCGGTGGGACGAGGGCTGCGCGATCCATACGCCCCTGGCCCGGGCTCAGGAGGCCTTCCGTGCCTCGCTCGGTGCCACGACCTTCGCCGAGGTGGCCGCGATCGATGCGGTGCTCAACGGCAGCTCCGACGCTGGAGCACCTCCACGACCAGCAGCGCTCCGGTGAACCCCGGGACCAGCCACTGCGCGACCCGCAACCGTCGCTGAGCGGCAGCGACCGCCGGCGGGGTCGCGGCGATCGGCGTCACCGCCGTCGCCACGGGGACATCGCCGCCCCGCACGACCCGTTGACCGGAGACCCCGGTCTCGACCGTGGAGAGCACGGCCGCGGTGGTGAGCACGGTCCGCAGCGCCCCGAGCCGGCCCGAGCTGACGGTCCGGTGCCCCGGAGCCCGCACGAAGCGTCCGAGGACGTAGGCGCTGGCCACGTGCGCGACGAGCGACGCGCCGGTGATCGGTGCCCACCGGAACCAACCGGCGTTGGCGACCCGGGTGCGCTGCGTGTGGTCGTCCACCTCGATCGTCGCGCCGTTGAGCCCGACCGCCCCCATCCAGGCACCGCCGAACCAGGCGGCGAGGCCGACGTCGTGGGCGATCGTCGCTGCGGTAGTACGGTCCATGGTGCGTCGACCCTCCCTGTTCCCGACCGGGGCCCTTGCCATGGCAACCGTCACGCAGCAACCGACCGGCCACGACGGCACCCTACGGCGTCTGGTCGGATGGGGCTCGGACATGGCCACGACCGCTGCGCGCTACTCGGTGCAGCGGATCCCCCTCTACCGACGTGACCGTCAGGAGGACGCGGGGGAACCGCCCGATCTGGATCGCGAGCTGCCCGGCGATCCGGAGACCCTGCAGCGGGTCCGCGAAGGGCTCGGGCCGTTGTTCCACCGCAGCTACTGGATCGTGGTCACCGACGAGATCCTCACCGGCGAGGAGCTGATCAGCTACATCCTCGAGGAACCCAACCGGGTGACTCCGACGGAGATGGCGCGGTTCGAGACGCTCGAAGGCCAGCCGGCCCGCGACCTGGCCGTCGGTGACGAGTTGATCGTCCGGTTGCCGGGACCCTGGAACGGTCCGGTCCGTGTCGTGGATCGCACGCCGACGTCCTTCCGCTTCGCGACGATGCGCGGTCACATGGAGGCGGGAGAGATCGAGTTCCGCACCAGCACGGATCCTCGTGGCTTCCTCGAGTTCCGGATCGAGTCGTGGGCCCGCAGCGGCGACCCGCTGTTCCACCTGCTCTACGAACGGTTCCCCATCGGCCGGGAGCTCCAGCAGCACATGTGGTCCCAGTTCTGTCGTCGGGTGGCGGCGGTCAGCGGTGGCGTGCGCATGAGCAACCCGGCCTGTACGACGCGACGCTACGACCCGCCGGCGTGAGCACCGAGCGCCGCCTCGTCACGACCGCACCGCTACCGAGCTCAGCGCTCGCGGCCTACGAGCGGCTCGGTGCGCTCGAGGTCAACTTCGTGCCGATGCGCTGGGAGGAAGCGGCTGCCGAACCGGCGTGGAGGGCGGACCGCCGCCGGATCGACCTCCCCTCGGAGCCGCCCGGTCCTCCGGTCGCTGGTGGCCCCTACCTCGTCGCCCGCGAGCTGCTGTGGACGTACCGGGTCGCCGATCCGGCGCTGGTGCGCGCGGTCTACGACGCTGCCGCGCCGCTCGAGGGGCGTGACATGCTGCTGGTCGGGCGCTTCGCGGGGTTGCGCTTCCCGATGGGTGTCCGGGTCGGGGGGGTCATCGACGGCGTCGATCCCGAGGGGGATGAGGGGGTCCACCGGTTCGCGTGGCACTACCGCACCCTGGCGGGCCACCTCGAGCGGGGACAGATGGACTACGAGGTGGTCAAGGACGCCGCGTCGGGACGTGTGGAGTTCCGGCTGGCCGCCTACTCCCAGCGGGGGCGGATCGACAAGCCGGTGGTGCGCGCTGGCTTCGCCCTCTTCGGCCGGCCCATGCAGTTGCGTTTCTACGCCCGGGCGCTGGCACGCATGCGGACCCTCACCGCCGAGCGCAGCGGTCCCGGCTAGCAGGGCGAGGGGACGGCCACCGCGAAGTGCTCCCCGAGGCAGCGGCGGTTCCCGCCGCCGAACGGGGTGTCGGCCCCACCGGGGGAGGTCCGGTGGCGGTCGGTGCGAACGCGAGGCCCGTCGCAACCCGTCGCAACCCGTCCCAACGGCAGCAGGTCTGCTCTTGCGCTCGACTCGGCGCCGACACAGGCTGAGGCCACACCGAGCCATGGCAGTGCCACACCGAGACGAGGCAGGCTGATGACGACCACACTCGAGCCCGACCGATTCGACGCGGTCATCTTCGACCTGGACGGGGTGATCACCGACACCGCCTCCGTGCACCGCGCGGCGTGGAAGCGGCTGTTCGACGACTACCTGGCCGAACGCTCGACCGATCCCGCTGAGGACCACCGCCCGTTCACCGATCAGGACTACCTGCGCCACGTCGACGGCAAGCCCAGGCTCGACGG
>JAWOCZ010000112.1:0-8420 GCA_046483565.1 Nitriliruptoraceae bacterium | reverse complement strand
CTCCACTGGGCCTCGACCGAGACCGCACCCACCGCCCCGGGCCACATCGAAGGCGCCATCGCCGCCGCTGACCGCGCCGTGCACGCGGTCACCACCAGCCTCACACGCGCCCCCACTCGGCCATCGCGCAGCGACCCATGATGGCGGCACCGACCAGCGCGAGACCGGCCGACGCTGTACCGAAGACGTCGTCTTCCCACCACGACGTCCTGGCTGTTCACGCATCGGTTCCCCCTTGAGCCGTTGCGTCATCATCGCGTGCTACGGCGACGGACGGCTTCGGCGTTCGCCCCTACCAACCGCATGGTTCGCTGCATCGTGGGGACCGTGGCAGCCTGCAGCGAGTCTCGCGATCCGAGAGGAGCATGATGGCTGCCCCGATCTTCCACATCGTCCCCACCCGCGACTGGGAGCAGGCTGCCGAGCCGTTCGCTCCAGCATCGATCGAGACGGAGGGCTTCATCCACTGTTCTGCCCGAGAGCAGGTCCCGCGGGTTGCCATGGCGTTGTTCGCCGGCCGGTCCGATCTCCTGCTCCTCGAGGTCGATCCGGGCCGACTCGAGGCTCCGGTGAGGTGGGAGGACTGCTACGAGACGGGTGAGACGTTCCCGCACCTCTACGGACCGCTGCCGCAGGACGCCGTGATCGACATCCGTCCCTACCTCCCGGACGAACGCGGACACTTCCCGGATCCCGCTTAGCGACGCGTTTCGCTCCCATCGCAGCGACGGCGGACAGTCCAGCCCAGATTGGAAGCCCGCGCTCAGGTAGTGGTTGCAACGCCACGGCTTGCTGAACGACCAGAGTGCCGTTCGCGTCCCTGAGGGCGAGGAACCTCTCCCATGCGCCTGCGCCAGGCCGCCCGGATCGGTTGCAGGTAACCGATCGGCAGGCCAGCCCGATCAGCGGCTCAACCGTTCTTCGGGAGCCACCGGACCCAACTGGAGTCGTTGTCATCGGCGTGGGTGAGCAACTGGTCCTCGAGGCCAGCCAGGAGCTGGCCGACGAAGGCGTCATGTCGGTGCCGGGGGAAGGTGTCGTTGGTGAACAGCAGCAGCCCGAAGTGCGGCTTGTCGCGATCGACGCGACGCTGATGGCAGCGGATGAAGTCCGGGATGTTGTCGGTGACCACCGCTCGATGCGCCTCGGCAGCGTGGTCGAGCACGACGCAGTCGTCCACGCAAGGAAGGTGCTCGAGCTCTCCGTCCTGGACAGCGACGACGTCGTGGCCGCGGGCACGAAGCTGCTCGGCAATGGTGGCCGAGAGCATCTCGTCGAGCAGGAGTCTCACTCGAGCAGGGCCTGCTCGGCCTCATAGCGTCCGCGCAACTCGGCGGCTTCGCGTCGACGCAGGTCGATCTGATGGTCGATCTCGTCCCGGAAGGCCGCGTAGTAGCCCATGGCGACCCGCACCCGCAAGGGGTGGATGCCGAACCACGTGGCGGTCTCAGCGATCCGGTCCTCCCCCTGGGCGTCCAAGCCGGTGAGCACGTCGATGACCTCGGCGACGTCGGGACCGCCTGCCAGGCACGCGACCCGACCGTGGGCAGCGCTGTCGTGGAAGCTCACGCCGGGGTGGTCGTCCCTGCGCAGCCCCTCATCGATGAGTCGGACCGCGAGGCTGGACGGTTTCTCGTGCCCACTGGCGGCGCGACGGTCTAGCCGATCCTTCACGGGATCAGGGAGACGGAGGCTGGTTGGACGGATCATGTAGTGGACTGTAGTGTATGCAGCTACAACGAGCGAGGGCCTTGGCCACACCCTTCGTGGAACCGGTGCTCCGACGCCCCAAGTGTGGAGAGGAGGCGACGGAGGTCGTGTCGCTGCCAGGGGGACGGGATGAGGTCGGCTCCGGTTCTGCGGGTCTCCCTGCTGCTGGCCGTCGCGGTGCTGGCGGCCGGTTGTGGATGGCTGCAGCCCGCACGGGCAACCTCGCCTACCCGCCGCTCGAGCGCGGCACCTACCTCGCTATTCAACTGGCCAACGTCGACAGCGGCCCGGCCTGGACCGAACCCGACCGCTGAACACGGATGGGGAATCGAACCTGGTGCAGACTCCGCGACATCGTCGCTCGGCTGACCGTGGGTGATGCCACGCTGACCGCGCTCGCCGAGCCCTACGACGTCTCCGTCCAGGCGGTGGCCAAGCACCTCGAGGTCCTCGAGGCCGCTGGTGTGGCCAGCCGAAGGCAGGAGGGGCGAGAACGCCCCGC
Source organism: Nitriliruptoraceae bacterium (assembly GCA_046483565.1). Lineage (GTDB taxonomy): Bacteria > Actinomycetota > Nitriliruptoria > Nitriliruptorales > Nitriliruptoraceae > T1Sed10-7. Next base: position 6,208 of record JAWOCZ010000112.1, on the reverse strand, counting down.
CCACCTCGAAGCCGAGGTCCTCGACCTGATGACCGCCTGGGTCGAGCGCTACCGCCGGCGGGCCGACGAACGCGACCGACGCCTCGATCAGGTCCTGTCGCTGCCACCATCGCTCGCCGTCCGCCACCTCCAACCAGCCGGGCACGGCCGCCTCCACTCGGCCATCGCGCAGCGACCGATGATGGCGGCACCGACCCCTCGCGAACTGCTCCACGAACTCGACCGCGCCCGCGCAGACACCGAGGACCGCCAGGAGATCTGACACCGGACCCGATCGCCTGGCGCCCCACCGCAGCGTCACCGGCGATCCGCTGGCACCTCGGTCACCATGCGGGCTGGTAGCACTTCGCTACCAGCATCCACGAGCAGCAGGATGCCGCCGCAGTTGTGGGCGGCGACAGCCTCCGCGACGGGAGCCCCGTCACGGCTGTGGGTGCTCGACCACGAGGTCGGATACCTGTGCGAGGGCGTCGAAGTCGCGGTCGTTCGCGAGGACCGGGCTGCCGGTTCGCAGCGCCACAGCGGCGATCAGGCAATCGGTGCTGGAACGCACGGTGAGCCCTCTCGTTCGCGCCGAGCGGTAGAGCTGCGCGGCGACCTCCCAGTCCTGCAGACCCTCGACCGCGAGGATCGGCCCGCGCAGCAGCAGGGCACGCAGGTCGGCGGCCCGTCGTGGGCTGCGGGCGCCGGCGGTGAGCTCGTAGAGGATGGGCTCGGTCCATGCCAGCGGTCGATCGGCGAGGATGGCTTCGCGGACGTAGCTGGTGTACGGGCTGTCCGTGCCGCGGAGGTACTCGATCCAGGCGGAGGTGTCGACCAGGACCGTCACACGGTGTCCACAGGTGCGTCCTCACGCATCCGGTCGAGGTCGCCCTCCCAACCGGAACCCTCCATGGCGATCGCCTCGTCGGCGCTGAGCCGTGCACCGACCAGCCGGCGCAACGCAAGATCGACCGTTTCCTTCTTGCTCCGCGTTCCATACAACCGCATCGCTGCCTCGACCATGTCGTCGTCGAGTTCGATGTTCGTCCGCGTCCTCGACATACCGTTCCCCTCACTCGAACACCATCGTACACCACAAGATGTAGGCTTCGGACAGAACGGCATCCTGCGGGGGTACCGGCCCGACATCGACGAGATGCGGGGGGCTGGCCGCTGCCGTGGGACTCCGAGGTCGACCTCGCAACCGTCGGTTGCAGCAGCCTTGCGAGAACATCACCGTGAGGATCACGGACAACTTCGCGCACTACGAGCCAGGCGGTCGCAGCAACCCCTTGTAACCGAGAACCTGCAGGAACTGTGGCCGCAGGATCGCCTTCTCGGTGCTGGACCCCGTTGTCGAAGGCGCTCCGTAGGCTGATCACCGTCGGGGCTGGACCACCGCCTGCGGCTGTTCGCCTGGCTCAGCGGACCGGACCGCCAGCTGTACCTGTGGTTGCTGCGCATCTTCGATCGGGCCCGCCGCACCTACGAGGTGCGGCTCACCACCGAACAGGTCGCGGCCGCGCTCGACGAGCTCACCGACGGAGACCCCACGATCCCCCGGGCGAGCGACCTACCCGGCAGCCTCGATGCGCTCGTCGACTGGGGCGTGCTCGATCGCAGCCAGGACAGCGGCCGGGTCAGCAGCATCGCCGAGTACCGGCGTCGCGCCTCGGTCTACCAGCTCACCGAGCTCGGCTTCCTCGCGCACAACGCGGTGGAGCGGGTCATCGCCGCCCGGCCCGACGAAGCCCAGCTCAAGGCGATCGCACTCGGCACGATCCTGGAGGATCTCGCCGCGTTGAAGGAGGCCAACCTCGCCGGCGACCCGGTCGCGGTCCACCGCCTGCTCGACCGGCTGCACGGGACGTCGACGAGATGCTGCCGCTGGACCGCACCCGGACGGCTGCACGGCTGCGCCGGGCCACGACCACCTCGGCGGTGGATCCCGTGGTGGCCGGAGCGGCCGCGCGTACCCGCGCGGTCTTCCTCGTCACGTCCGACCCCGACGACATGACCGTGCTGCTCGAGCACGTCGCACCGGAGGGGCCGGTCAGCTGGGGAGGGGGACTCGGGCGATCGCTGTCTCGACGAGCGAGCCGAGGTAGAGCACGCGGTCGTGTGCGCGCACGCCGGTGACGTAGTGGAACCGGTCCCCCGGCCCCTGCAGGTTGTGCGTGAGGGTCCCGTCGGGCGAGAAGCCGGCCACGAAGGTCAGGCGCGTCGCCTGCGGCTGCAACGCGTCGGGCAGCGCCCACACCACCTTGCGCAGGGCGGGCGGTCGGGGCAGCAGCGCATCGAGCGTGGCGTCGCGCTCGGAGGGCAACGCGACCCAGACGGTGCCATCCGGGCCGGTCGAGAGGTTGTCGGGGAAGGCGGGCAGGTTGTCAACGATCACCTCACGCTGGCCTGCACGTTCCCCGGCCAGCCACACCCGGCTGATGCGGTAGGCACCGGTCTCGGCGACCCAGGCCGCGTCGCCGTCGTGGGTCAGGGCGACGCCGTTGGCGAACGCCAGGCCCTCGGCCACGACCTCGACCTCGCCGTCCCGCCAGCGCAGGAGCCGACCGGTCTCGGAGTGCTCGAGCAGGTCGGCCTTGAAGTGCTCGAGGCCGAACCGCTGCGACGAGTCGGAGAACAGGATGGACCCGTCGGGGTGGAGCGCGGCGTTGTTGGTGAAGCGGAAGGGCCGCCCGTCGTACCGGTCGGCGAGCACCTCGACCGTGCCTGACGTCGGGTCGACGAGGAGCAGCCCGCGGGCCGCGTCGCAGACCACCAATCGACCGTCGTCACGGACCTCGATCCCCAGCGGTCTGCCGCCGGTGTCAGCCACGATCTCGATCCGGCGGCCGTCGGGGGTCAGCCGGCAGATCCGGCCGTCGGCCAGTCCGGTGACGACGTCGCCGTCCGGAAGGATCGCCACGTCCTCGGGGCCGCTACCCGGGATCGGCAGCAGCTCCAACCCCGCGAGCGCGACGTTCTCCTGCCACGGGCCGCGCCGTCCCGGCGAGCGGGAGGGTGACCACGTCCTCGGTTCGATCGCTGGCTTCCCCATCGGGTTCCCTCCCGATCCGAAGTCCCCCATCAGCGGCAGCGGTGATCGTAGAGACCATGCCCGCCAGGTGGAACATCTTCTCGGGGCGGTGTCGCCAACACCAGCCGAAACGCTGCTGGCGGCCAAGCGGCTCGCCTGGCTGGCGGCCATCGTCTTCCTCGGCCTGAACGGCCACAGGGTGGAGCTGGACGACAGCGGCTGCCAGGGCAACCTCGGAGTTGCGGGCCGCCCGCTCACTCGGGAGAGCCGAGCCGCTTCCTGCCTACCGACCCAACAGGTCGAGCGCTTGGCCGCGAACGTTGGCGGCGATCTGGCGCGCCAGTCCGGCCGTGTTGTCCAACTGTGAGCGGCGGGCCGTGCAGTTGGGGTCGAAGTCCTTGCCAACGGCGAGGCGCCGGAACTGGTTGACCCACCAGAACAGCTCGTTGATCCCGTCCGCGGGACAGTGCCGGAGGTCGATGCCGTCCGCGCTCCCGTCGAGCAGGTGAGCGGAGAGGTCGGGCTGCTGGATCAGTGGCCGGCCGAGACCGATCACGTCGACGGTGCCGTCCTGCAGTAGCCGTTCCATCACCGTCTTCGACCTCAAGCCGCCCGTGAGCGCCAGCGGCACGTCGGTCATGGCACGCAGTCGCGGGGCCATGCCGGCGAAGTAGGCCTCCTTCGTCGTCCCCGCTTCGCCGGCCCGGACCCCGAGGGCTCCAGAGTCGGACTCGTACGTCCCGCCGGAGATCTCGATCAGGTCGACGCCCTCATCACCGAACATGCCGACGACGTGGGCGGAGTCGTTGATGTCCGACCGGGGTGCTGGATCTGCGCCAGCAGACGTACATCCCTTCGGTGGACCGCCGTCGCCCAGCGGCGCAGCGCGCCGGTGTCGGTCTTGTCGTCCAAGGCGACGATGACGTTGTCCTCGGCTCCACGTTCGACGCAGATGACCCCCGTGATCAGCGTGCCCGTACCACCCTCAGCCCATCGTTCGTAGAGGCGGATCAACCCCGGCGTCACATCAGCGGTCCAGGGGTTGGCCAGCCCCTCACCCATGGCGCCCTTAAGGATCCTGTTCGGCAGCACCACCCCGCAGGCCAGCGCTAGAGGTTCAGCCAGCACCGTGGTGGCTGTGCTCGACGTGGTCATGTCCCCCACCTACAGCGGTGGGTCACTGCTCCACGATCGCTGGACGCGCCCGCCTGTGCGGCCCACCTGATGTCTCCGGTCTACCTCGTCCGCTCGCCCTCGGACAGGGCCTCAGGACACCCACTGACGCCGGCTACATCGCGATCCTGGGCAAGGCCGAAGACCTCTTCGTCGAGGGACGCACCGAGGACTCGATCATCTACATGATGTAGGCGCGGGAGCGATCGGCTCGGCGCCTTCAGCGTGGCCTCCTTCACCGACGAAGGCGGAATCGTCGACCAGCCAGTCCGTCACGCCCACGCCCTGCGCACGACCTCGGCGTCTGAGAGGTCGGCGAAGATGTCACCGAACCGCCGCGACGACGCCGTAGGAGAGTTCGACGAGGCCGCCGAGCTGTGCGTCCGGGCCCAGCGCCGACGCAGCGGGTGCAGGCGGCGCGCGAGCCATGCTGAGTCGAAGAGCCGGCCCCGGAGAAGCATCCGGTCTCCTCATGATCACCACGCCGACGGGTCCGGCCGCGCTGCCTCGAGACGCCCAGGGAACGGCCGGGAACATCCCGGGAACGCGCGGGTGCCATGCTGGACCTGCCAGCACTCCGACCGCTGGCGAAGAGGGGGTGAGGAGGATGAGAAGGATGCAGTTGCGGCCCCACGAGGGCGCTGCGACGCCCAAGGATCACGATCACCTCGAGGGAACCGACCTGGGGCGGCTGAGCTCAGAGAGGACCGGACGAGGACGGTCGGACCTGCACGGACAGTTCGGTCCGTACCCGGCGCGCTTCCCGCAGCCGATCGGGCGGCACCACCGCCTCGGGAAGCACACGCGGTAGAACGACGGATGCTGGGAGGCCGGGCGCGAACCAAGGCCCAAGGGAGGGAGTATGCGCTGCACAACCCGATGCCTCCCGACCGTCGTGACGAGAGGCTGGTCAGTGCTTCTGGTGCTGCTCGCGCTACTCCTGGTTGCCTGCGGTAGTCCGACCGACGAAGCAGCCACCTCGACGACCGAGACACCGGCGACGTTGCAGATCGAGGAGGGACCGCTCGTCTACGTCCCGATGGGCAACTCGCTCGTCTTCTGGCCAAGCACCAGAACCTCGTTCATCTACCACTACACGGCGATGCTGGAGGAGGACTTCGGCGTCGAGGTGGAGGTGCGTTCCCGCACCGTCCCAGCCCAGCGGACCGATGACTTCCTCGAACGGTTGCGCAGCAACGACCGCCTCAGACAGGATCTTGCGGATGCCGATGTGATCACGCTGCTGATCCCGAACGACGAATGGGGCGAGCCGTTCCAAACCGCGCTCGGAGTCGACGATCGTGACCCGTCCGAGTGCGGCGGGGACGACAACCAGCAGTGCCTGCGTGACGTGATCGAGGGCTACAAGCAGCAGGTCGATCAGGTCTTCGACGAACTGACGAGCATCGTGAACCCGGCGGAGACCCTGATCCGCGTCCACGATTTCTATCAGTTCCACACGAACGGGACGCAGGAGAACATCGACCTCATGTATCCCTACTGGCGGGAGGCCCAGGAGTACGTCGAGGAGGTTGCCGGCCAGCACGGGGTGCCGGTCGCCCAGGTCTTCGACGACTTCATGGGTACCGACGGTGCCTACATCGACCTGGTCGCCGAAGGCCTGGTCGATCCAGACGGCATCCACCCAACAGCTGAGGGCGCCGAACGCATGGCCATATTGGTGCACGACCTTGGCTACGAGCTAGCGAGTTGAGCAAACCATCCGGACGCCTTCCGGGGCGTCGAAGCTGCCGTGGGCCGATCCCCGCAGATGGACCTCTCCCCGCGACCGTTGCCCGCAGCAGCATCAGCGGTGGAAAGGAAACTATGGGCGAGTGGGCGCATCGTCCCGATGAAGGCAGCGAGCTCGCAACGTGGACTCGCGAGCGGCCTTCCGTGGTGCGTGCCGTACGCTGCGAGCAGAACTGTGATCGCCGAAGCTCACCCAGAGCTTCTGCGTCAAGTAGGCCCGGAGCCGACGTCGCTGAGGAGCGACATGAGGTTGCGCTTCTGGCGATG
>JAWOCZ010000068.1:0-2937 GCA_046483565.1 Nitriliruptoraceae bacterium | reverse complement strand
TCCGCGACGGCCTCGGCCCCGTGGACGTGCTGCGCGCCGTCTTCCCCGCCGGCACGGTGTCCGGGGCGCCGAAGGTCCGGGCCATGGAGATCATCGACGACCTGGAGCCGACCCGGCGCGGGCCCTACGCCGGCGCCGTCGGCTACGTGGACTTCGCCGGCAACCTCGACACCTGCATCACGATCCGTACGGTGGTCCTCAAGGACGGCACGGCCTACGTGCAGGCCGGGGCCGGCATCGTGGCCGACTCCAGGCCCGACGCCGAGGAGGAGGAGACGCGCAACAAGGCGGGGGCCGTCCTGGCCGCGATCCGGGCGGCGGAGGCGTTGCGGCGCTGACCGCCGGCACCCGTCGCTGACCGCCACCTCGTACCATCGGGGCACTCGACCGCACCGAGCCCGAGCGGAGCCGCAACTGAGCACCCACCTCGACGTCCTCCTCGACGGTGCCCGCCAACGCGTCGCGATCGCCGCCGCGCGGGAGCCTCTCGCCGCGCTCCGGCAGCGAGCCGAGGCGAGATCGCCGGGTCCCTCCTTCCGGGACGCCCTGGCTCGGCCGGGCGTCGCAGTGATCGCCGAGGTGAAGCGGGCCTCGCCTTCGAAGGGGCCGATCGCGCCAGCGCTCGACGCGGCCGCCCAGGCCGGGGCCTACCGGCGCGGTGGCGCGGCGGCGGTGTCGGTGCTGACCGAGCCGACGCGTTTCGCGGGCAGTCTCGACGATCTGGCCGCCGTGTCGGCGACCGGCGTCCCGGCGCTGCGCAAGGACTTCATCGTCGATACCTACCAGATCTGGGAGGCCCGGGCCGCGGGTGCCGCGGCCGTGCTCTTGATCGTTGCGGCCCTCGACGACCAGGCCCTGGCCGGACTGCACGCCGAGGCCGGCGCAGCCGGACTGGACACGCTGGTCGAGGTCCACGACGAGGCAGAGGCCACCAGGGCCGCCGCGGTCGGCGCCCGGATCGTCGGGGTCAACGCACGGGACCTGCGGACCTTCGAGGTCGACCCCGGGGCGTTCGCCCGGCTGCGTGCCAGCCTGCCGGTCGATGCGCTGGCCGTGGCCGAGTCCGGCATCGCGACACCCGAGCAGGTCCGCGACGCCGGCGTCTCGGGAGCGGATGCCGTCCTCGTCGGTGAGAGCCTCGTGCGCGCCAGCGACCCGGCCGCCGCCGTGGCCGCACTGGTCGCCGCGGGCCAGGCTGGCGCGGCATCGGCATCGAACGACCCGGCACGCCGCACCGTGAACGACCCGGCACGCCCCACCGTCCAAGGGAGCAGCACGTGAGCACGATGACGCCACCCACGCCCTCGGGTCAGGCCACTCGCGAGGGCTACTTCGGTGCCTTCGGTGGTCAGTACGTCCCCGAAGCCCTGTCCGGTGCGCTGACCCAGTTGGGGGACGCCTGGCACGACGCGCAGGACGACCCCGCCTTCACGGCGGAACTCGACGCCCTCCGGCGCGACTACGGCGGGCGGCCCACCCCCCTGTACCGGGCGGGACGGCTGTCGCAGGAGGCCGGTGTCGAGGTCTGGCTCAAGCGTGAGGACCTGGCACACACGGGCTCCCACAAGCTCAACAACGTCGTCGGCCAGGCGCTGCTCGCCCGCCGGATGGGCAAGCCGCGGGTGATCGCAGAGACGGGTGCGGGCCAGCACGGGGTGGCCACCGCGACCGCCGCCGCGCTGTTCGGCCTGCAGTGCACCGTCTACATGGGTGCCGAGGACTGTCGCCGGCAGCGGCTCAACGTGGTTCGGATGCAGCTGCTCGGTGCCGAGGTCGTGCCGGTGGAGTCCGGGACCCGGACACTGAAGGACGCGATCAACGAGGCCATGCGCGACTGGGTCAGCAACGTGGACTCGACCCACTACCTGATCGGTTCGGCCATGGGACCGCATCCCTTCCCGACGATCGTGCGTGAGCTCCAGAAGGTGATCTCGATGGAGTCGCGCGAGCAGTTCAGCCACCAGGCGGGGGGTCTGCCCGATGCCGTCATCGCCTGCGTCGGCGGCGGTTCCAACGCGATCGGCTCCTTCGCCGAGTGGATCCCGGTGCCGGAGGTGCAGCTGATCGGCATCGAGGCGGCGGGGGAGGGGGTCGGCTCCGGCCGGTCGGCCGCAACGATCTCCGAGGGGCGCGAGGCGGTCCTGCACGGCTCCCGATCGATCGCACTGGTCGACGAGGACGGCCAGGTCAGGCCCGCGCACTCGGTCTCCGCCGGTCTGGACTACCCCGGTGTCGGTCCGGAGCATGCGCACCTGGCCTCCAGCGGCCGTGGCACCTACCTGACCGCCACCGACGACGACGCCCTGTTCGGTTTCCGTCGCACGTGCGAGCTCGAGGGCATCATCCCCGCGCTCGAACCCGCCCACGCCGTGGGGTGGCTGCTGCGCCACGGTCACGACCACCTCGGTGACGACGCACGGGTGATCCTGACGATGTCGGGACGGGGCGACAAGGACGTCGACGAGGTCGTCGAGGTGGCCGGCTGGGACGTCGGTGTGGCCAGGGCCTTCGGCGAGACGTCGAGCCCCGGGGACCCGGAGCACGGGAGCATGAAGTGACCGCACCACCACCAGCGCGCGGCGAGGCGACGACGCCGGCCACAGCGACGGACCCGGCCACACCGACAGCACCGCAGGGTGCGGATGTCTCCACCCGCGGGCCCGACCGCATCGCCGCTGCCTTCGCCCGAGCCGCAGCCGAGGACCGTGCAGCGCTCGTGATCTACCTGACGGCGGCCTACCCGGACGTCGCCACCTCCCGTGCCTGCTTCGAGGCGGCGGTGGAGGCCGGGCCCGACGTGCTCGAGGTCGGGCTGCCGTTCTCCGACCCGATGATGGACGGGCCGACCATCCAGGCCGCCAACCAGCACGTGCTCGATGCCGGCATCGCGGTGTCCGATCAGTTGGCCCTGGTCGCCGACCTCAGCCACCTCGACGT
>JAWOCZ010000209.1:0-3325 GCA_046483565.1 Nitriliruptoraceae bacterium | reverse complement strand
AGCGTCAGCGCCGTGTTCTTGAAGGACTCAACCTTGGAGACCGGCGAGCCCTTGGCGGAGAAGGTCAGGACCTCCGCAGACAGCCGCTTGGCCGCGAGGTCGAAGCTGATGCGGGTGCGGGTCGAGTCCTCGAGGAAGAGGTTGCAGACCACCTTGCCGCGCAGGGTCGGGACGGTGTTGCGCTCCCGCGTCGCGATGGGCAGCAGCTGCTCGGCCGTGTCGAGGATGTGGACGACCTGGGCCGCATCGAGGTCGTCGATGCCGAGCAGGTGCGACAGCGGGGCCACGCTCGTCGGTGCCGTGGGCGCGCCCGGTGTCTCGCCGACTCGCCCGGCAGCTGCCACCTCGCCGCCTGGGCCTGGTCCTGCGGCTGCCACCTCGCCGCCTGGGCCTGGTCCTGCGGCTGCGTTCGGCGAGCTGCTGCGGCCGTCCGCGCGCCGTGGCGATGGATCGCGTTGGGGCGTCACGCTGGCACCTCCTCGGCCACGACGGCATCGATGCCGTCGACCTCCGCCACCAGCACCCGGATCCGGTCGCCGTAGGCGGTCGGCAGGTTCTTGCCCACGTGATCGGCGCGGATCGGCAGTTCCCGGTGTCCGCGGTCGACCAGCGTCACCAGGCGGATCCGGTCCGGACGTCCGAGCTCGTTGAGCGCGTCGAGGGCGGCTCGGATCGTGCGCCCGGTGTAGAGCACGTCGTCGACGAGCACCACGGTGCGCCCGTTGATGTCCGCCGGGACGTTGGTGACGTGGAGCGACTTCGGGGCGCGTCGGCCGAGGTCGTCGCGGTAGAGCGTCACGTCGAGGGCGCCACAGGGCACCTCGGTGCCCTCGATCTCCCCGATCAGGCGGGCGAGACGCCGCGCCAGGGGCAGTCCCCGGGTCTGGATACCGACCAGGACGAGGCCCTCGGCCCCCTGGTTGGCCTCGAGCAGCTCGTGTGCGAGGCGGCGGAGCATCCTCGCCACGTCCTCGCTGCCGAGGAGATGGGCAGGGCTGGACACGTCGATCCCCTTCCCGGCCTCACGGGACCGGTCGTTAAAGGAGCAGTCTCGAACGGCGAGGTGGCGGACCACCTGGACGCAGGGGCGAAGCTAGCACGCGGTCATGGACCGGCCGGCACCCCGGCTTGCTCGCCGGGCAGCTCAGCCGTCGGCCTCGTTCGCCGACCGCGACCGCGCTTCGACGAGCTCCTTGCGGATCGACTCGAGCACCCCGTTGACGAAGCGTCCCGAGTCATCCGTCGACAGTCGCTTGGCGAGGTCGATCGCCTCGTCGATCACGACCGCTTCCGGCGTGGGCTCATGGAGCAGCTCGTAGGTCGCGAGGCGGAGCACGTTGCGGTCCACGACCGGCATGCGTGAGATCGCCCAGCGGCGTGAGTACCGGGTGATCAGGTCCTCGATCGCCGTCCGATGGGACTCCACACCGAGCACCAGTGCTCGCGTGAAGCCGTCCAGCGCCAGCGGGCTCGTGCGCACCGGTGTCTCGGTCCAGCCGCTGGCTCGTCCGGCACCCGCAGCTGAGGGGGCCGTGTCGGCGCTGTCGGCTGAGGTGTCGACCGAGCTGCGCGGGTAGGCGCCCGGCCCTGACGGCGACGTGTCGCGACGTGCCTGCTCGCGCGGTCCCTCGCTCGCGGCCGTCGAGGCGTCGCGCGGTGGCCTGGCGGGCGAGGCTGCGTTCGCCACCGCGGGCGGTGGCACGATCGGGACCTCCTCGGTGAGCGAGTCCCGCTCGTCGAGCAGCGAGCGCGCCGCCGGATCGCGGTCCATCCGCTCGAGGGTCACCGAGGGCGCGACCCCGCGCAGATCCGCCTGGAACAGCACGCGCAGGGCACGCTCACGCGAACGTGAGGGGTCCGAGGTATCGGTTCGTCGGGGGGTGGGTGCGCGACGGGACCGCTGGCCCATCAGGCGCGGGAGAGGTAGGCGCCGGTGCGGGTGTCGACCTTGACGCGCTCGCCGGGCTCGATGAACAGGGGCACCTGGATCTCCTTACCGGTCTCCAGGGTGGCCGGCTTGGTCGCGGACGTGGCGGTGTTGCCGGCGAAGCCGGGGTCGGTCTGGGTGATCTCCAGCTCCTTCGACGCCGGCAACTCGACGCCGAGGATGCGTCCGTCGTACAGCTGGACCGACAGCTCATCGCCCTCGAGGAGGTAGTCGGCGGCCTCACCGATCGCCTCGGCGGGGGCGTTGGACTGCTCGAAGGTCGCGGTGTCCATCAGCACGAAGTCGCTGCCCTCCCGGTAGAGGAACTGCAGCGTCGTGCGGGTCACGATCGCCTGGTCGACGTCCTCGCCCGCCCGGAAGGTGCGCTCGACGATCTTGCCCGTCTCGACCTCCTTCAGCTTGGTGCGCACCACTGCGCCGCCCTTGCCGGGCTTGTGGTGGTTCCAGTCGACGACCTGCTGGAGCTTGCCGTCGAGCAGCAGGGTCATGCCGTTCTTCAGGTTGTTGGTCGAGACCACGTTGCTGTCTCCGCTGTGTGGCTGGCGGCGCGGTGTGCCGTGACCGGGTCACAGGATCCGCAGCTCGCGAGGCGTGTCGGTGAGGGCTCGTGCGTTGCCGTCCGCGGTGACCACCAAGGTGTCCTCGATGCGGACGCCGCCCAGGCCAGAGAGGTAGATCCCGGGTTCGACGGTGAACACGATGCCCGGTCGCAGCGTAGCAGTCGCCCCCCGGGCGACCGCCGGGGCCTCGTGGATCGCGAGGCCGACACCGTGACCGGTGCCGTGGACGAACGCAGCGCCGAAGCCCGCTTCCTCGATGACCGCACGAGCAGCGGCATCGACCTCACCGCTCACGGCACCGGGGCGGATCGCGGCGATGCCTGCCGCCTGCGCGGCAGCGACGGTCCCGTGGACCCGGGTGAGCCGCTCGTCGAGGTGGCCGATGGCGACCGTGCGGGTGTGGTCGGCGTGGTAGCCGTCGATCATCGCACCACAGTCGATCGTGAGGAGATCACCGGGCCGCAGCTGCCGGTCGGTGGGCTCGTGGTGTGGGATCGCCGCGTTCGGTCCGGACGCCACGATGGAGGGGAAGGCGATCCCGTCAGCGCCGGTGTCGATGAAGCGTCGCTCGAGCCGGATCGCGAGCTCGCGTTCCGTCAGCCCGGGTGCCACCACCTCGGTGAACAGCCACTCGAGGCCCTCCTGCGTGAGCCGGCAGGCCGCAGCGATGCGCTCGATCTCGGCCTCGTCCTTGACCGACCGCAGCGCCTCGACCGGCCGCTGGGCTCCTTCGACCTCGACACGGCAGGCTGCTGCCCGTGCCACGAGCTCCCGGCCCGCCTGCCAACTGAGGTCGTGGTCCTCGACCAGCAGCCGC
>JAWOCZ010000121.1:0-29563 GCA_046483565.1 Nitriliruptoraceae bacterium | reverse complement strand
TCGTCGCACCGGGCGGGCCGCGGCGACCCCTCGGCACCCTCGTGGGGCGGGGTCGAAGCGTCCGGCGCGCGCGAGCCCGGTCGTCGTGTGACCGGGCTCGGCCGTCAGTATGCCGCAGGCGGTGGGTCCGGTGCACGACCTCGGTACCCTCGCCGCATGGCTCCTCACACGCTCCTGCTCGCTGCCCCGCGCGGTTTCTGCGCCGGGGTCGACCGCGCCGTACTCATCGTGGAGAAGGCACTGGAGGCCTACGGGGCACCGGTGTACGTCCGCCATGAGATCGTGCACAACACCCACGTGGTCGAGACGCTGCGGCGCAAGGGGGCGGTGTTCGTCGAGGACGAGACCGAGGTCCCCGAGGGCGCCGTGGTCGTCTTCTCCGCCCACGGCAGCCCACCGGAGGCCTTCGAGAACTCGCGCCGGCTCGGACACACCCTGGTCGATGCCACCTGTCCGCTGGTGACCAAGGTCCACCAGGAGGCCCGTCGCTACGCCCGCGATGCCATGGACATCGTGATGATCGGGCACGCCGGCCACCAGGAGGTGGTCGGCACGACCGGACAGGCGCGCGACAGGATCCGGTTGGTCGAGACCGCCGACGACGTGGATGCGCTCGAGTTCGAGGACGACCGCCAGGTGACCTACATCACCCAGACGACCCTGTCGATGGACGAGACCGCGGACGTCGTGGCCCGCCTGAACCAGCGGTTCCCGGGCCTCAAGCAGCCCAAGAGCGACGACATCTGCTACGCCACGCAGAACCGGCAGGACGCGGTCAAGCAACTGGCGGCGCGGTGCGATCTGTTCCTGGTCGTCGGCTCGCAGACGTCGTCGAACTCCAAGCGTCTGGTGGAGGTCAGCGCGGACCGCTCCGTCCCGGCACACCTGATCGACGACGCGTCGGAGATCGACGAGGCGTGGTTCGACGGGGTCGGCACGGTCGGGTTGACCTCCGGCGCCTCCGCGCCCGAGGTGCTGGTCGAGGAGGTCATCGACTGGTTCAAGGAGCGCGGGCTGGAAACCGTCGACACGGTGATGGTCGTCGACGAGGACGTGGAGTTCGCGATGCCCGCGAACCTGGCTCGTCGCCTGGCGGAGCAGCGCACGTCCGGCTGAGCCACGGGCGGGCCTCGCTGTCGGGCCCTCAGTCGGCCGCGGGGCGATCGCGCGCGGCCACGTAGGCCTCCCACAGCGGCGCCGCGAGCAGGCCGGTCTGCCAGCCGCGCAACCCGGCCAGGGCGCACAGTTCGTGCCCGTCGCCCGGCGCCCCGTCCACCGCGGCCCACAGCACCTTCGACGGGCACAGCACCCCGGCCGGCAGCCCGTGCTCCTCGGCGACCGCCGCACGGCGCGTCCGCAGCGCATCGAAGATCGTGCGCTCGGTCTCGCTCCACCGGGCGCTTCGGGGCTTGGCGATCGGCTCCGCCGCCAGCCCGGCCTCCACGGCGGCGAACAGCGCATCCGCGTGCGCCCGCAGCAGGCTCCGCCGCCGCGGCGAGCGTCGGACGAGCTGGGCGGGCGTCCGCGGCGGATCGGTCGCGAGGTCGCGCAGGACCTCGTCGTGGACGAGCCGGTTGGGAGCGATGTCGTGGGCGCGGGCCTCGGCTTCCCGCGCCTCCCACAACGCCCGCAGGAGCGCGCGCTGACCCGGGTCGAGGCGACCGGCGCCCTTGACCCGCGTCCAGTCCCGGGTGTCGCCGGCGCTCTGGTCGAGGATGACCGCCAGCTCCTCCTCGTACCAGCTACGCCGGCCCGCGCGGTCCAGGCGTGCCGCCAGCGCCGACCACAGCGCAGGCAGGTGGACCACGTCGCCGGCGGCGTAGGCCGCCATGTCGGCGGGGAGCGGGCGCTGCTCCCAGTCCGCGCGCTGGAAGGACTCCTTCTCGGCGCTGAGCTCCACGCCGAGCACCTCGTCGAGCAGCTTCGACAGCCCCGTCGGCAGGCCGAGCAGTGTGGCGGCGATCGCGGTGTCGGCGACCCGGGCCGGCCTGACCCCCAGATGGGCGAGCGGTTCGAGATCGTTGTCCGCCGCGTGCAGGACGGCGAGGTGGCGGTCGTCGAGCAGGGCATCGAGCTGCGGCAGCGCCGGCAGGGTGACCGCATCCAGCAGCACGCAGTGGTCGTCCGCACCGACCTGGATGAGCGCGGCCCGGCGGAAGTAGCGGTCCGCGTCGGCCCGCTCGACGTCGACACCGACCACCTCGACGTCGACCGCCGCGAGTCCGGCCCGGACCCGGTCGGGTTCGTCCACGAAGGTGATGGTCGGCGCGGTGGCGGTGCGGGTGCCATCCTGTGCGGCCACGCGCTCGGTCCGGTTCGCTCGGGGGCCCCGCAGGCTAGCCGTGCGCCGCCACCGGTCCGGCCGGGGGTGCCGCGCCGGATCCACCCCGCGCCACGATCCGAGTTCAGGAGCTGCGATGACCACCGCCCGGCAAGCGCCGCCGACCCTGCTGTGTGTGCACCCCCACCCCGACGACGAGTCGATCGCCTGCGGCGGGGTGCTGGCACGGGCAGCGGATGCCGGGGTGCGGACGGTCGTGGTGACCTGCACCGGGGGCGAGGAGGGGGAGAACCTCGCCGGCATCGACCTCGGGACCGACGACCTCGTCGTGCACCGTCGCCGTGAGTTGGCCGCCGCCCTGGCCGTCCTGGGCGTCCACCGCCATCACGAGCTCGGCTACCGCGACAGCGGGATGGCCGGGACGTCCAGCAACGAGCACCCCGACAGCTTCGCCCGAGCCGACGTCGAGGTGGCAGCGACCCGTCTCGCCGCGATCATCCGCGCGGAACGGCCGCAGGTCGTGGTCTCCGACGATGTGCACGGCACCTACGGGCACCCGGACCACGTCCAGGCGCACCGCGTCACGGTGCGGGCCGTCGCGCTGGCCGCCGATCCGCACGCGTCGGTTGCCGGGCCGGTGTGGCGGGTCAGCAAGCGCTACAGCCACACCCTGGGCAAGGGGCGGCTGCTGGCCGGCCACCGGGCGTTGCTGGCTGCAGGGCTGCCCTCGCCCTTCGGGGACGACGCCGTGGACGACGTGGATGCCGTTCCCCTCGGCACCCCCGACGAGCAGGTCACGACCGAGGTGGACGTTGGTGCCTGGCTGGAACGCAAGCGCGCCGCGATGGCGGCCCACCGCAGCCAGATCGGGCCGGACTCGTTCTTCCTGAACACCCCCGAGGAGCTCGCCTCCTCGATGTTCGCCACCGAGCAGTTCGTCCTGGAGGCCGGTCGGCCCGGCGGCGACGGGCTCCCGGAGACCGATCTGTTCGCCGGGATCGCGCCCGCCCCGGTGAGCGCTGTCACGCCGTCGTCGGCCTCCTTCCGGGCGGCCATGGGCCGCTTCCTCACCGGGGTGGCCATCATGACCACCGAGGTCGACGGCACACCGCACGGCATGACCGCCAACGCCGTCAGCTCGGTGTCGCTCACCCCACCGCTCGTGCTCGTCTGCGTCGAGCGGACCGCGCACATGGCCGATGCCGTCGCCGCAGCCGGGGTGTTCGCCCTGAGCTTCCTCGCCGAGGACCAGGCGGCGCTCTCCGACCGGTTCGCCGATCCCTCGCGCGGTGAGGGTGAGGTGGAGTTCGACGGTGTGGCCTTCGGGACCGCCGTCACCGGCGCACGGGTGCTGGTGGGGGCGACCGGCTTCGTCGACTGCTCCGTGGACAGCATCACCGTGGCCGGTGACCACCTCATCGTGGTCGGTGAGGTGGTGTCGGTCGGGACGGGGGGAGAGCGGGCCGCGCCGCTGGCCTACTTCCAGGGCGGTTACGGTGGGTACCGACCCGCCATCGACGTCGACGAGACCTGAGGGGTTGCGATGCCGCGACGGACCCACGAGTTGGACACCGCCGGCCGACGTGTCATCGATGTCACCGACCAGTGCGCCCGGTTCGCTGCCGAGCAGGACGGCGACGGCATCCTGCACGTCTTCCTGCCGCACGCGACCGCCGGACTGGCGCTCATGGAGACGGGCGCCGGCTCCGATGCGGACCTGGCGGACCACCTCGACGTCCTGTTGCCCCGCGACGACCGCTGGCGTCACCAGCATGGCAGCGCAGGACACGGAGCGGACCACGTGCTCCCGGCGCTCGTCAGCCCGAGCCTGACCGTGCCGGTCGACGCTGGCCGCCTGGCACTCGGGACGTGGCAGTCCATCGTCGTCGTCGACACCAACGAGGACAACCAACGGCGGACGCTGAGGCTCACCTTCGTCGCCGGGTGACGGGACCCGCGGAGCACCGCCGTACGACGACGCTGTTCAGTGCAGCGTGCCGAACAGCCGGTCGCCGAAATCGCCCAGACCGGGCACGATGTAGGCGTTGTCATCGAGTTCGGGATCGATCGCCGCGGTCACGATCCGCACCGTCGGGTGGTCCTGGAGGATCCGGTCGACGCCCACCTGGGTGGCGACGACCGACAGGACGGTGACCTGCTCGGCGTCCTCGGCATCGAGGGCCGTGATGGCGTCGGAGGCCGAGCCGCCGGTCGCCAGCATCGGTTCGAGCACCAGCACCCAGGCACCGCCGAGCGGCGGGATCTTGGCGTAGTAGCGGTGGGCCTGATGGGTCCGCGGGTCACGTTCCAGCCCGATCATCCCGACCAGCGCGGTGGGCAGGACGTCGTGGAGGCCGCCGAGCAGGCCGAGCCCTGCGCGCAGCACCGGCACCGCGACGAGCGGGCGACCCGGTCCGGTGGTGGTCGCGGTCGCCAGCGGCGTCTCGATCGTGCCGTCGGTGCGGGGCAGGTCCCGGATCGCCTCGAGCGCCAGGATCGACCCCAGGCGACGGGCGTGGTGGCGGAAGTGCTCCGGTGTGGTCCGGGCGTCGCGGAGCGCGGCGAGCTGGAGCCCGGCGATCGGGTCGTCATCGAGGACGGTGACCTGCGACACGGTGACCTCACGGCTAGGGGAGACAGGGGCGGGTGGGTGATCGACGTGGGTAGCCTAGGTCCGACGTCCCGACAGGCGGGGACCGAGGCGACGGACGGGTGGGGCATGCCGCCAGGTGCGAGCGTGATGCGGGCGTGGTCGCCCGGCGCCGCGGCCGCACCGCCCGCCAGGATCCTGCTGCTCCTCGCAGTGGTCCTGTCGCTGTTCTCCTGCACCTCGGGCGCGTCCGACGACGTGCCGCTGACCGCCGATGCCCCTCCGATGGAGGAGCCGGTCGCGGCTCCGGCCGGACGTGTGGTCGAGATCGTGCTCCCCGCACGCAGCAGGCTGGCCCCGCCGGTCGCCGAGGGCCTCGAGGTCCGTCTCGGCGCCCTCGCCGCCGGACTGCCGGGGGACATCGACTCGCTGGCGGTGCGGGCGCCTGACGACGAGGCGTTCGTTCCGGACCTGCTCGAGCTGGCGGCGGCCGAGGGGGCCGGGCTGGTCTGCGCGCTCGGCCCGCAGGTGGCCGATGACGCCGATCGCACCGCGGTCCGTCACGGCGCGACCAGGGTGTGCGCCATGCCCGTGGCCCTGCCGGTCCTCGACGACGAGCGCACGATCGAGCCGACACCGGCGGTGCGTGTCGACGTCCCCGTCGAGGAGCTCGGGTTCCTGGTCGGTGTCGCTGCCCAGACGGCCGCCCGTGGCGCGGTGGCCGATGCGATCGCCGACGCCGAGGATGCCCGGCCGGAGGGGCCGGTCCGCGGGCCGGTGACCGCGAGCCCGCGGGTCGCACTGCTGCTCGGCGGCGACGAGTTGCCGAGCGCCCGGTTCCGCGCCGGGTTGCTGGAGGGGCTCGGGCCGGTCGAGGTGATCGAGCCGGCGACCTCGGACACCCCACCGGACGAGGCCCTGGAGGAGGTCCTGGTGGCCGGTGCCCAGGTCGTGGTGGTGGACGGCGGGCCCGAGGCTGCGCAGATCGTCGCCGCGCTCGACGGACAGGCCGAGGTCGTCGGCCCGATCGACCTGTGGGATGACGACCTGCCACCAGAGGTCGCGCTGGCCTACCGGCTGCGGTGGGAGGTCGTCGTCTCGGTGGTGCTCGACAGCTTCGCGGGGCCCGGTGAGCTCGGCGGACCGGTGCTGCTCGGGGCACAGGACGGTGTGCTCGAGCTGTCCGCGGGGCCGGGCCAGGCGGCGATCCTGGCGGCCGTGGAGGCCGCGCGAGCGGAGCTCGCCGTCGATGACGATCCCCGGGCGCCGCTGCCGGACGAAGATCCACGCGACGCCGTGCGCTGAACCGACCTAGGCTGTTGCGCACCGACCGCAACCGGCGACCTCTGGGGTATGCCGACGGCTCGTGCACCGTCCGCGCCTGGCCCGCCGCTGTCGCCGTCTCTCATGAGGAGCACCGTGCGCCGCGCCAAGATCGTTGCCACCCTCGGCCCGTCCCTGGACGACCCGGCTCGCCTGCGTGCGGCGCTGGCGGCCGGGATCGACGTGGTCCGCCTGAACTTCTCCCACGGCACCAAGGAGGAGCACCGGTCACGCCTCGAGGAGGTCCGCCGGGTCGCCGCCGACATGGGTCGTCCGATCGGCAGCCTGGGTGACCTCCAGGGCCCGAAGATCCGGCTCGGTCAGATCCCCGATCCGGGCATCGAGCTGGAGGAGGGGGCGGAGGTCCTGTTCGTCTCCGGCGCGGAGCAGTTGGACGCCTACGAGGAGGACGGCACCCCGGTGCTGCCCGTGGTCTACGAGGAGCTGGCCGACGACGTGGAGACGGGCTCGCTCATCCTGATGGACGACGGTCTCCTTCGCACGGTGGTGTCCGGCGTCGACGGCCACCACGTGCGTGCCCGCGTCGTCGTCGGCGGTCTGGCCCAGTCGCGCAAAGGCGTGAACCTGCCCGGTGTGGAGGTGTCGGCCGCCAGCTTGACCGACAAGGACCGCGAGGATGTCGTGACGATGGTCGAGCTCGGCGTCGACTGGATCGCGCTCTCCTTCGTCCGCAGGGCCGCGGATATCCATCAACTGCGGGAACTGGTCCGCTCGCGCGGCGGCATGCAGCCGATCATCGCCAAGCTGGAGCGTCCCGAAGCGGTCGACAACCTGGACGAGATCGTGGCCGCGACCGACGCCATCATGGTGGCACGGGGTGACCTCGGCGTCGAGATCGGGCCGGAGCAGGTGCCGTCGATCCAGAAGGAGATGATCGACCGGGCGAACCGGTGGTCGAAGCCGGTCATCACCGCCACCGAGATGCTGGACTCGATGATCCGCAGCCCCCGGCCGACCCGCGCCGAGGCCTCGGACGTCGCGAACGCGATCTTCGATGGCACCGACGCCGTCATGCTCTCGGGCGAGACCGCCGCGGGTCGCTACCCGGTCGAGGCGGTGCGGACCATGGCCCGCATCATCGAGGTCAACGAGCGCGACACCCACTTCAACCAGGTGCTGCCGGAGACCCGCGACGTCGTCGGCTCCGTCGTCGCCAAGGCGGCCGTGCAGATCGCAGACGATCTCGGTGCCAAGGCGATCCTGGTCTTCAGCTTCTCCGGGGCCTCGATCCAGCTGGTGTCGAAGTTCCGACCGAAGCAGCCGCTCATCGGGTTCACCAGCGAGGAGGTCACGCTGTACCGCCTCCCCCTGATGTGGGGCGTGCGTGGTGAGCTGACCGCGGAGCAGGACCAGTCGAACGCGCTGATCCAGGCGGCCGACGAGCTGTGCATCGAGCAGGGGTTGGCGGGGCACGGCGACACGGTCGTGATCGTGTCGGGCATCCCGGGAGGGCGCGGCGGTACGAACCGCGTCATGGCCCACCGGATCGGCGAGCTGGTCGCCTGAGCGTCGACCGAGCCGATCAGCGTCCCACGTCGATCGGCTCCTCGGGTGGGCCCTCGGCGAGCAGCACGCCGAGGTGGTGGTCGAGTGCGGACGGCGCCAGCTCGGCGTCGGTCCCGCGCAGGTCCTCGAGCGACCACCACCGGGCCGTGATGGCACCGGGATCGTCCAACGGTGCCGCTTCGGCCTCGGTGTGCGTCGTGCGGGTCAGGAACCACCGCTCGTCCTGATCGATCCAGCAGCCCCGGAACGAGAACGTCACGCGGCGCGACCAGATCCAGGGTCCGGGCTCCTCGTCGATCCCGATCTCCTCCTGCAGTTCACGGTGGGCCGCTTCGAGGTGCGTCTCGCCGTCGCGGAGCCCGCCCCCGGGGGCGGTCCACACCCGGCGGTGGGCATCGGGCGCGTGGGCGACGAGCAGGACGTGGTCCTCGGCGTCGAGGAGCAGTACCCGGGCAGCCCGGCGGGCCAGGGGGTGGTCCCGGGTGCCCACCTCGGGCTCGGCGGGCAGCTTCGGATGCGGCGGGATCACGCGCGATGACAGCACGCTGGCCGTGTCGAGCACCGTGAGTTGCCCACCGCGGTCCACGATCAGCATCGCCTCGTCGTCCGCCCCGACCAGCCGACCGACCACGTCGCTCGGGATCGGGCCGCGATCCGGGTCATCGAGGAGGTGGCGGACCGAGACCCGCTGACCGATGTGCTCGGGGGTGACCCGCCGGGCGTACCGAGCCCGGAGCTGGCCGATCTGCGGCGTGCCCCTGGCCGGAGGCGGTGGTTCCGCTGCGGCGCCGTCGCCGTCGGGTTGGTCGTTCACTGGGCGGCCAGATCGCGGACCTGGACGTCGACATCGAAGGTCCGGGCGAACAGTCGGGTCTTGCGCTCGAGTTCGTCGGTCGTCACGTGCAGCCCCCCACCGGTGAGCAGCAGCTCCAGCACCTCACCTCGATGGTGCACCTCGACACCGGTCACCGCCTGGTCGTGTGCGCGGTCGAGTCCGTCGGCCACCTGCAGGAGCGCCAGCAGGCGCTCGGTACGCCGTCGTTGCCGGGCCGACAGCCCGGCGTAGGGTGGGTGCGCGGCGGCGATCCCCCGGGATCGGTGGAAGCGCACCAGGGTCGCGAGCATGGCGGTCTCCTCGGGATCGAAGCCCCGGAGCTCGGCGTTCTCGACCAGGTAGGCGCCGTGGAGATGCTGTCGCCTGAGGGCGAGGGCCTCCCCGATCGAGTGCAGCTCGGCCGCGTGGCGCAACAGCTCCCGGTCCCGCGCGTCGAGGCCGTGGAGCGACTGGGTCCGCTCGAACAGCAGTGCGGCGAGGTGGGCAACGTGGGAGGGGTGGGGGTCGTCGCCGCTGAAGGTCGAGCGGAGCCGCGCGACCTGGTCACCGCGGAGCTGGAGCGCGCTCGGAGGGGTGCTGATCGCGTGGGTGTCGAGCAGCAGCCCCTCGCGCAGGCCCCAGTCGCTCACGACGACGCGCTCCACGCCGAGCCGCTCGAGCGTGCGTGACAGCAGCACCGCGGCGACGTGGAGGTGGTCCGCGCGGCGGGATTTCATGCCGGGCAGACGCCCGCGGGTGACCGTGTCCACCGAGGTCAGGCGGTCACGGATCCGCTCCAGCTGCTCGACGTCGACGCCGAGCTGGTTCAGGGTCGCCGGGAGCCAGCGGTCCTCGTCGGCGGCCACGACCCGTGCCAGGGCGCGGACGGTCCCGCCCACCACGACGACGGCGGCGGGTGCCAGAGCGGTGATCCGGTCGAGCAGGGGGTCCAGCTCGGTGTCGACCCGCGCCCGCAGGGCCTGGAGCTCCCGTCGTTTCGGCGGGTCGTGCTCGATGTCGGCCGACAGCCGGCTGGCACCCAGCGGGACCGATGCCGACCAGGCGACCTCACCCCCGGTGCCCACCGCCAGCTCCATGGAGCCGCCGCCGAGGTCGAGCACGAGTACCGGTTCCTCGTCCACCGCGACCGCCGCACGCACGCCGAGGTAGGCCAGCCGGGCCTCCTCGCCGCCACCCAGCACGCGGATCTCCACGCCGGCGGCCGCGGAGAGCGCGGCGATCACCTCCTGGCCACCGCGCGCGTCGCGCAACGCCGAGGTCGCCACCGCGAGCACGCCCTCGGCCCCGCTGCGACGGGCGAGCTCGCTGAGGTGCGCCACCACGCCGACCGCCTGCTCGCGGGCGTGCGGTGGGACCGTGCCGTGGTGTGCGACGGCACGGCCGAGATGCAGCATCTCCCGTTCGCGCAGGACGGGGACGACGCGGTGCCCGTCGACGTCCGCCACCAGGACGTGGAAGGAGTTGCTGCCGAGATCGAGGATCGCCGTGCGCACCCGTCAGCTCGCCTCGGGTGGGTTCAGGAGCTCCACCCGGGCCGGATCCGGCCAGCCGTCCACGAGCCAGGTCGCCAGCTTCCTCGCGTTCGGCCGGCTGGCGAGGTGACCCCGCCGCCACAGCGCGGTCAGCGCAGCGCCGATCACGTCGGCATGGCTGCACAACAGCACGTCCTGGGTCCCGACGTCCAGCAGGAGCTGGTCCACCCGGTCGAACGGGGTGCCCTCGGTGAGCGCCACGTCCTCCTCGATGTCCAGCCCCAGCGCCGTTGCCAGAGGTGTGACCGTGTCCACGCAGCGCTTGGCGGGGCTGGAGAGGATCCGGGTCAGGTCGCGGCCCGCCAGCATCTCCGCCAGTTCCTCGGACTGTCGCCTGCCCGTCGCGCTCAGGGGTCGTGCGAGGTCGTCGCCGGTCCACGCCGCCCGGTCCCCGGCATCGGCGTGACGCAGCAGCAGGAGCGTCACGAGGTACCTCCAGAGGCCAGATGTGCCAGAGCTTCGTCGAGGAGGTCGACGTCGGCAGCGTAGGTGAGCAACCCCGGTGCCTCGTGCACGGCGAGCCATCGCGCGACATCGACCTCGCGGTCGGCAGGTCGGTCGGCCGGATCGCCCTCGACGTGGTCCATCACGTACCACCGCACGCGCTTCGCACCTTCGGGGACCGCGTAGACCACCTGGCTGAGCTCCTCGAGCACCCGCGCCCGCACCCCGGTCTCCTCCTCGACCTCCCGGACGGCGGCGACGACGTGCGGCTCGTCCGGGTCCAGCTTCCCCTTGGGCAACGACCAGTCGTCGTGGCGCACCCGATGCACGACCAGGACCTCGCGCCCGTCGCGGCCATCGCGGAGGACGACGCCGCCGGCCGCCTCGACCGCTGGGCGCCCCGACCAGTCCGAGGTGACCGCACGCTCGCCGGTCACGAGCCGGCCCGTCGCCGCGCGCGCTCCTGCAGGGTCAGGTGGGTGTCGACGCCGCGCAGGGTGGGGACCCGGCGCCAGCGGCCGTCGGCCCCGAGTTCCCAGGCCAGCACGTCGTCGGCGAGGTTGACCGCCAGGACCTCCTCGAGCCGCCGCTGCAGGCGCGGGTCCTCCACCGGGGTCAGGGCCTCGACGCGGCGGCTGAGGTTGCGGGTCATCCAGTCGCCGGAGCCGATCAGATGGTCGTACCCGCGAGCCGCACTGCCGAAACGGTAGATGCGGGAGTGCTCGAGGTACCGGCCGACGATCGAGCGGACCGTGACCGTCTCCGACAGGCCCTCGACGCCTGGCCGCAGACAGCAGATACCGCGCACGATCAGATCGATCGGCGTGCCGGTGCCGGCAGCCTCGTAGAGGGCCTCGATGATCTGACCGTCGACCAGGCTGTTCATCTTGGCGACGATGTGTCCGTCCTCGGCGTCGCGCTCCCGGGCGATCAACTCCAGCATCCGCGACCGGAAGTTGGTCGGGGCCACGACCAGCTTGCGGTACTCAGACTGCTTGGAATAGCCGGTGAGGACGTTGAACAGGTCGCTGAGATCCTGCCCGAGGTCGGGGTCGGCGGTCAGCAGCCCGATGTCCTCGTAGATCCGCGCCGTCTTGTCGTTGTAGTTCCCCGTCCCGATGTGGGCGTAGCGGCGGACCTTGCCCGACTCGCTGCGCACGACCAGCGCGATCTTGGTGTGGGTCTTGAGTCCGACCACCCCGTAGGCCACGTGGACGCCGGCCTCCTCCAGCGCCCGGGCCCACTCGATGTTGGCCTCCTCGTCGAAGCGGGCCTTGAGTTCCACGAGCGCGACGACCTGCTTGCCCTCCTCCGCTGCGTCGAGCAACGCGCGGATCACCGGGCTGCCGGGTCCGGAGGTGCGGTACAGCGTCTGCTTGATCGCGAGCACGTCCGGGTCGTGCGCTGCCTGTTCGATGAACGCCTGCACCGAGGTGGTGAAGGAGTCGTAGGGATGCTGCACGAGCACGTCGGCCTGGGCGATCGCCTCGAAGATGTCCAGGTCGTCAGTGGCAGCCTCGGCCATCAGCGGCTGCGTCGTGGGCGTGAACGGGCGCTGCTTGAGGTCGGGGCGGTCGAGGTCGTACAGCGACCACAGGCCCGACAGATCCAGGGGAGCGGGGATCACCATGACCTCGTCGGCGGAGATGTCCAGCTCCCGGACCAGCAGGTCGACGGCCTCGTCGCTCATGTCGGGGGTGACCTCGAGCCGAACGACCCGGCCGAAGCGGCGTCGGGTCAACTCGGTCTCGATCGCGAGCAGGAGGTCGTCGGCCTCCTCCTCCTCCACCTCGAAGTCGGCGTTGCGGGTCACCCGGAAGACGTGATGCTCGAGGACCTCGAGGCCCGGGAACAGCCGGTCGAGGTTCTCCGCGATGACCTGCTCCAACGGCACGATGCGCTCACCGTCGGGCATGATCAGGAACCGTGGCAGGACCGGCGGGACCTTCACGCGCGCGAAGTGGCGCTGCTGGCTCCCGGCCTCGGCGACGAGCACCGCGAGGTTCATCGACAGGTTCGAGATGTAGGGGAAGGGGTGGGCCGGGTCGACGGCCAGCGGGGTCAGCACCGGGAAGACCCGGTCCTCGAAGATCAGTTGCAGGTGCCGGCGGTCGTCCTCATCCAGGTCGGCGACATCGCAGAACCGCACGCCGGCGTCCGCCAGGGCCGGGACGAGCTGCTCGCGGAAGATCTGGGCGTGCCGGTTCGCCAGTTCGGTCACGACGACGCGGAGCACCTCGAGCTGCTCGGTCGGGCTCATCCCGTCCGGGTTGTTGCCGGAGACCTCGGCGGCCTCCTGCTCCTTCAGGCCGGCCACGCGGACCTGGAAGAACTCATCCAGGTTGGTCTGGAAGATCGCCAGGAACTTCGCGCGCTCGAGCAGTTCGAGCTCCGGGTCCTCCGCCAGGGCCAGGACCCGCTCGTTGAACTGCACCCAGGACAGCTCGCGGTTGAGGTAGCGGACCTGCTCATGCGGGGTCGGGTGGGACGCGAGGATGTCCAGCGTCACGTCGCGGCGGTGCGGACGGCTCCGGGTCAGCGAGCCTGGCACCAGCACGTCCTCGAGAGGTGCCTCACGTGGCGCCCGCGGTGGTGCCGGCAGCGGCACCGAGGTCTCACCGCTCGGGTCGCCGGGACGTTGGTCCGCGACGAAGGCACGGGAACGCGTGGTCCGCTCGCGCCGGCGTCGTGACCACGGCCACCAGCGCCGCGGTCCGCGGACCCGTGCACCCTCCGTCATCGCCTCGGTCCCTGTCGTCGTCGTTGGGTCGCGCCCCGCGACCGGCTCGCCGGGCGCCGGAAACCGGGCGCCGGGAACCGGGCGCCGCCGTGCGGCGAGCCTAGGGGTTCAAGGCGAACGCGGCGCGTACTCGAACGGTGGTCGTGGCGGGGCCCAGGGTCCCCCGGTCGCCAGGGCCGATCGCCGGATCGCTGAGGTCGACCTGACGTGCATGGCCCGCGTCGGAGGTCTACAGTCGCCTACGACGCCCGTGCGGTCGTGGAAGATCGTCGGTCAGGGCGTGGACGGACACAGACCAGGAGGTCCAGGTTGACGTACGTGATCGCTGAGCCCTGCATCGACGTCAAGGACAAGGCGTGCGTCGAGGAGTGCCCGGTCGACTGCATCTACGAGGGTGACCGGATGCTCTACATCCACCCCACGGAGTGCATCGACTGCGGTGCCTGTGAACCGGTCTGCCCCGTCGAAGCGATCTTCTACGAGGACGACGTCCCGGACGAGTGGCAGCAGTTCACTCCCATCAACGCGGAGTACTTCGAGGATGAGGTCACCGGCCTGGGCTCGCCCGGTGGGGCGGCGGCCGAAGGCGCCTCCGGCACGGATCACCCCACCGTGGCGTCCTGGGAGAGCTGACTGCCGGGGCGGTCGAGCGTGATGGTGCGTGCCCTCCACAGGGGCACGCACCCTCGTGCCGGGCCTGCCGTCGGGAACCCGTCGGGACGCTGCCCGCCTGGTTAGACTCCACGGTCGACCGCGTCCTTCCCGAGCCGATGAGGAGTCGCTGGTGACCTACGTGATCGCTGAGCCCTGCATGGACGTCAAGGACACGGCCTGCGTCCAGGAGTGCCCGGTCGACTGCATCTACGAGGGTGACCGGATGCTCTACATCCACCCCACGGAGTGCATCGACTGCGGCGCCTGCGAACCAGCCTGCCCCGTCGAGGCGATCTTCTACGCCGACGACGTCCCGCCGGAGTGGAGCGAGTTCACCGCTATCAACGCGGAGTACTTCGAACCCTCGGTCACCGGCATCGGTTCACCGGGGGGCGCCGGCAGCGTGGGCAGCTCCGGAGCGGATCACCCCAAGGTCGCCGGCTACGAGATCGCGTGACGGCCCAGCTGGGGGATGGCGCGGGGCCGGTCTGATGCGCCGGCGGCGCGGGCGTGCCGCGTTCCCCGACATCACGCCCACCACGCCGCCGTTGCCTGACGAGGTCTGGCAGCCGTTGGTCGCGGAGCAACTGGAGGCCGGGTTCCCCTCCGGGTGGTTCGAGCCGGCCTACCAGGCAGCGGTCGGTCACGGGGCACGGTTGCCGTGGCAGGAAGGGACGGCACACCCCTGGCTCGCCGACTGGTTGGACGCGCCGGTCCACGCCCCACCGGGTCCGCGTGCCCTGGTCGTCGGCTGTGGGGTGGGCGACGACGTGGCGCCCCTGGTCGCCAACGGGTACGACGTCACCGCGCTCGACATCGCGCCGACGGCGATCGCGTGGGCACGGTGGCGTGCCACCCACCGTGGCGATGGCAGCGACGGCACCGTGGCCTGGCGCACCGGCGACCTCCTGAAGCTCGACACGCAGATGGTGGGCGCCTTCGATCTCGTGGTCGAGATCCACACCGTGCCGTGGCTACCCGGCGTGGTCCGCGACGCAGGTATGGCGGCGGTCGGTGCCGCGGTGGCACCCGGTGGCGTCGCTCTGGTGATCACCGAACTCGCGACCAGCGAGGCTGACCGCTCCCGGCTGGCGGGGCCACCCTGGCCCCAGGCGCCCAGCGAGCTCGCCGCCTACCGCGCTGGTGGGTTGGTCCGACTCGCTCTGGAGCACCCACCCGCCGAGGGCCGGGCCACGATGGAGGTCCGCGGCACCTGGCAGCGGCCCGAGGGAAGAGACCCCGTCAGCGCCACCGCCCCCCGGCTGCCCACGGTCGGGTGACGGGTCGGGTGACGGCGGTCGGGTGACGGGTCGGGTGACGGCGGTCGGGTGACGGCGGTCATTTCTCGTCGTCGCCGAAGAAGTGCTCCGCGCGGTCGGTCGCCACCTTGCGTGCCAGCACCACCGCGCCCGCAACCAGTGCCGACCAGACCAGTAGGTCCCGCAGCTCGGTATCGCCGCGGACGCCCTCGGCCGTCGGCGGCGGCTCGTCCTTGGCCAGCGTCCACCCCAGCTCCACGGCCTTGCGGGCCGCGACCGCGGCAGCAGCGGCGGCTCCGGCGGCGATCATCCTGCGCAGCAGTGCGTTCACGCCCGTCCTCCACCTCGGCGTCGGCGTGCCGAGATCGGCCGCCGTCGACCGGTGACGGTAGTCGCGCGGCCGTAGATGTGTGGCAGTCCGGCTCGCACCGGCCAGGTCGAGGACAGCGCCGGTCCGGGGACACGTGGCGGTCATGGCGCGGTCGGCGTCCGCTTCAGACGAGCAAGCGGGCCGCGGAACGCTCCGTGGTCGGGGCGTACACCGCCCACGCCGCAGCCAGTCGGCGCACGCCCTCGCGCAGGTCCCGCTCGGGCGCCGTGAAGACGATCCGCAGGCAGCGCCGGTTGCCGTCGTCGACCGAGAGTGCGGGTCCTGGCACGACCATCACGCCGTGTCGGAGGGCGACCTCGGTCAGCTCGTCCGCGTTGCCGTGCGGCAGGGTGAGCCACAACGACAGGCCACCTGTCGGGCACGTGAAGGTCCAGTCCGGGAGCGAGGTGGCGATCAGCTCGCACAGCAGGTCGCGCCGGGGCCGCAACTCGGCCCGTCGCTCCGCCAGCACCTCGTCGGCACGCGCGAGCAGGGAGACCGCGAGCAGCTGGCTGACGAGTGGGGTCCCCAGGTCGGCGACGGTCTTGGTCGCCAGCATCCGTGCCCCCCAGTCGGCGGGAGATCGGATCCAGCCGACGCGCAGTCCCGCCCAGAACAGCTTGGCGGTGGAGCCGATGGTGTGGACCGCAGCGTCATCGGGTGCGAGCGCGGCGATGGGGGGTGGCAGGATCTGTTCGTCCAGGGCCACCTCGCTCATCGCGAGGTCCTCGAGCACGACCGTGCCGTACTCGGCGGCCAGGGCCCCGATCCGGGTCCGACGGTCCTCGCTCAGCACCGCCCCGGTGGGGTTGTGGAAGTGGGGGGAGACGTACAGCAGCTTGGGCTCGGCGCGTTCCATCAGTTCCGCGAGCACATCCGTGCGAACCCCGTGCTCGTCGACCGGCAGCGGGAAGGTCCGGGCGCCGAAGCGCCGGAACACGTCCAGTGCACCGGGGAAGGTCGGGCTCTCGACGATCACCGGATCCCCCGGGCGCAACGTCTGGCGCGCGACCAGCGAGATGGCCTGGTGGGCCCCGGTGGTGATCACCACGTGCTCCGCGCTGGTCGGCAACCCCATCGCGGTGAACCGGCGGCTCACCGCGTCGCGGAGCGAACGGAGCCCGTGGGGGAGGTAGCCGTGGTGCGCGGTGAGGCTCTGGATCTGCTCGAGCGTCACGCTGCTGAGCAGCCGGTCGACCGTGGGTGTCCCGGCGACGGCGGCGACGGACAGGTCGATCACGTCATCCTGCTCGCCGACGTGCTCACCGGGACCGCTGCGCTGCACCAGGCCGTCATCGGAGAGGAAGAGCCGAGCGGTGGCCACCGCGTCGACGCCTACCGGTGTCGCTGCCGGCTGCGGGGCACGGACCCAGGTGCCCGAACCCCGTCGGCTCTCCAACCAGCCCTCCGATTTCAGCCGGTCGTAGGCCGAGACCACGGTGGCGCGACTGACCGACAACGCGCGCGCCAGGGTGCGCTCGGGTGGGAGCACGGTGCCGAGGGGGACCTCGCCCCGGTCGATCGCGCGCTTCAGCGCAGCGGCGAGCGAGCGATACAGCGGGCCGTCATCCTGGAGCGCGGGAGCGAGCAACTGCGCCAGATGTGGTCCGCTTTCGCGGATTGGCTCATCCAATAGCAGTCCAAAGTCCGGGGGCTGTGCGGTTGGACCGGTGCGGTCGGGGCTGGTAACGTAGCATCCAACAGGCCAACCGGATCGGCTCCTCCCAAGCTGCTCAGGTTGGTCCGGTTCCACTCGAGGGCCATCCGGCCGGGGCATCTGCTCCGACTACCCAGTGGACGCGAAAAACTACAGACCGGCGTTCGACCTTCCTCCCAAAGGTCACGCGCCCCGCTCGGATCGGTCGGGCCCGCATCTCTCCATCACCTGCGGCCCTCCCACCGCAGGCGAACGGATGCTCTCCCCATCCGCTCCCGCGAGGTCCGCACCTCCGAGCGAACCACGTCCCCCCGGTTCTCCCACCGGGGGGACGCCTCTTTCCCGGGGCAACACCGCCCGAGGTCACCACGGCGGTCAGGACGGCGTCAGGTGAACCGCAGGCTGGGGACGCCCTCGAGGCCGTCGAGGACCCGCACCCGTACCCCGCAGGTCCGCAGGAAGTCCCGGACATCGTCGGAGCCCTCGTAGCGCCCGCCTGCTGCCACGACCTCTGACACGCCGGCGTTGGCGATCAGCTTGGCACAGTCGAAGCAGGGGACCCCGGTCGCGTACAGGCTGGCGCCGTCGCGCTCCTCGGGTGAGGAGAACAGCAGGACGTTGGCGGCCGCATGGATCGCGATGCAGTCGCCGTCGTCGAGTTCGGTCCCGCCCGGGGCCGAACGTGGGCATCCACCCTCGTCACAGTGCGGGTACCCCGAGGGGCCACCGTCGTAGCCGGTCGCCACGATCCTTCGGCCATGGACGAGCACCGCTCCGTGACGACGACGCACGCAGGTCCCACGCGTGGCGGCCGTGGCGGCCAACTGCAGGGCGTACTCGTCGAAGCTGGCTCGGTGTGTCCCATGGCTCGCCACCCTCGCCACTCCCGTCCGCGCCTCACGGCCACGCCACCACGGACCGTCGAGGCGACCCTACCGCCCGGCCGTGGCCCGGTGGGGCCCGATGAGCAGCTCCAGCGTCGTGCGGGCGCGCAGTGAGGCCACCAGGAGGTAGAGGAACAGCGCCAGGCTGCCGGTGACCACGGTCGCCAACGCCCACAGCCCCGCGCGGACGGCGGAGCGCTCGCGCCAGGCGATCCAGACCCAGCCGAACAGGAAGGCGAGGTAGAGGTCGATCAGGGTGACCCGGCCCCAGGCCAGAGCCACCAGGGTCGCGCCGTCGTCGGTGAAGGAGGCCACGCTGAAGGCGCCGAGGATCGTGGCGAGCATGGCGGCGGCCCCGAAGGCCGCCAGGGCGCGCAACGTCGGCAGCAGCCAGCGTGGCTCGTCGGCGGCGCTCATAGGTTGCCCCGGCGGGTCTGCTCGCGCTCGATCGCCGCGAACAGCGAGCGGAAGTTGCCCACGCCGAACCCTTGGGCGCCGTGGCGTTGGATGATCTCGTAGAACAGGGTCGGCCGGTCCTGGACCGGCTCGGTGAAGATCTGCAGGAGGTAGCCCTCCTCGTCGCGGTCGACCAGGATGCCGAGCTCGGCGAGGTCGTCCCAGGACTCGTCGACCTCGCCGATCCGCTCGCGTGCCTGCTGGTAGTAGGTCCCGGGCACGCTCAGGAACCCGATGCCCCGGGCGGTCAGGGCCCGGACGGTGCCGACGATGTCGTCGGTGGCCAGGGCGAGGTGCTGGACCCCGGCACCGCCGTTGGCGTCGAGGTACTCCTCGATCTGGGAGCGCTTCCGACCGGCGGCGGGTTCGTTGATGGGCAGCTTGATACGCCCTGCGCCGTCCGTGAGCACCTTGGACATCAGCGCCGTGTCCTCGGTGGAGATCGCCTCGTCGTCGAAGTGCCGTAGCGGCCAGAACCCCAGGATCCGCTCGTAGAACGCGGACCACGGCTCCATGTCGCCGAGGTGGACGTTGGCCACCACGTGATCGATCGTGTGGAGCGCGACCTCTGGATCCGCGCCGGCCAGCGGTCCCGGGACCGCGACGAAGCCGGGGCGGTAGATGCCGGAGTAGTCGTCGCGTTGGACGAACGAGTGGACCGTGTCCCCGTAGGCGGCGATCACGGCCACGGTCAGCTCGCCGTACTCGTCGGTGAGGACCTCGGGTTCGCGCACGGGGACGGCACCGCGCTCGGTGGCCAGTGCGAAGGCCGCGGTGGCGTCGGGCACGCGGAAGGCGACGTCACGGATCCCGTCACCGTGACGGAGCTGCCACTGGGAGACCGGGTGCTCGGGCGTGAGCCCGGCGGTGAGCACGAAACGGATCGCGCCCTGCTCGAGGACGTAGGACGCGCGGTCCCGCACGCCGGTCTCCGGCCCCGCATAGCCGACGAGACGGAAGCCGAAGGCGGTGCGATAGAAGTGGGCGGCCTGACGAGCGTTGCCGACGTGGAACTCGATCGCGTCGTAGCCGACGATCTCCAGTTCCTGCGCGGTCATGTCACCTCCGGGGCGATCACGCAGGGTACGTCTCGGCCGGTCGGGGCGCCCGCGGACGGCTCGCTCACACGGGCGGGATCTCGCCCGGCGGGAGGTCGCTGCGGCCCGCGAGTGGCGACAACTCGAACTCCGGTCGTCCGATCTGCAGGAACTCGACCGGTCGGTCGTCACGCAGATGCTGCTCGACGAGCAGCGGCACGTCCTCCAGGGTGACGCCCCCGTACCAGACGTCGTCGGGCGCGACGTAGATCGTCGGACCGACCATGCACGGCTCCAGGCAGCCACTGGCCACGATCTTGACGTCGACCAACCCCTGGGCCCCGGTTTCCTCCCGCAACGCCTCGAAGAGCCCGGCGCTCCCGCGCCGTATGCAGGAGGGGCGGGGATGTTCCTCCGGTCGCTCGTTGATGCAGACGAACACGAACTTGCGGGGCATGCCGGCGCGGGCCATGAGAAACCGCTCCTGGTCCCTGTGGGCGATCGGATGACGGCGCCACCGTAGCCTGCGTGCGACCAGCCAGCCGGAGCCTCGTATGATGCACGCCGACGGAGCGATCCCGCACGCCCACGGAGCCCGCCCGTGGGTCCTGTTCGACCTCGACGGGACGCTCTTCGACTACCACCGGGCCGAAACCGACGCGGTGGCCAGCATCCTGCAAAGCCTCGGTCTCCCGTCGGGTGAGGATGGCTTGGCCCGGTACCGGCGGATCAACCGCGACCATTGGGCAGCGCTCGAGCGGGGTGAGACCTCCGCCGCGCAGCTCAGGACCCAGCGGTGGTCGGACCTGCTGGCGGAGCTCGCACCGCACCGGGGTAGGACGATCGACCTCGAGGCCCTGGCCACCGGCTACCTGCAGCAGCTGGCCGCTGGGAGCCATCTGCTCCCCGGGGCCGAGCAGGTGGTCGCGCAGCTGGGTCGCTCGCACCGGATCGGCTTCGTGACCAACGGGTTGGCCGACGTCCAGCGGCCGCGGCTCGCGTCCTCCCCGCTGGCCGATGCGGGTGAGGTGGTGGTGGTCGCCGACGAGGTCGGGGCGGCCAAGCCCGCAGCGGCCTTCTTCGATGCCGCCTTCGCCGCCATGGGACAGCCTCGCCGCTCGCTGGTGACGATCGTCGGCGACTCCCTGAGCGCCGATGTCGCCGGAGGGCGGGCCTACGGGCTGACGACGGTCTGGGTCGCGCCGGGCACGGCGACCGATCCGGACGATCCGGCGCTGCGTCCCCACCACCGGATCGGCACGCTGGAGGAACTCCCGGCGCTGCTCGGATCCTGACGGGCCATCCTCGCGGGCGCCGGTGCCGTACCGACCGTGGCGCTCCCACGATGTCCGAGGCGCTCCCCGTCGACACTGCCACCGAGCCGAGGTCCTCCGTGAGCCTGCTGACCACCGCCGCCGCTGCTGCCAACCTCGCCGCGCCCGTCGGCCTCGAGGCGGGAGCCCACACCTACCGTCTGCGTCCCGGTGCGCCGGCCGTCATGGGCATCATCAACACCAACCCCGGTTCCTTCTCCGACACCGAGCACCTGGCCACGACAAAGGCCCAGCTGGCCACGGCCATGGCCATGGTGGAGGCCGGCGCGGACATCATCGACGTCGGCACCGACTCCGGTGTCACCCACGGCGAGCCGATCGACGTCGGCACCCAGATCGCCGCCGCCGTCCCGCTGGTGCGCGAGCTGGTCGCACGCGGGGTGGCGGTCTCGATCGACACCCCCCAGCTCGCGGTCGCCGAGGCCACGCTCGAGGTCGGTGCGGCCATGATCAACGATGTCTCCGGCCTGGCCGAGCCACGGATCGCGTCAGCCTGCGCCGCTCACGGCGCCGCGCTGGTGATCCTGCACACCCGGGTCGAGCACAAGCGCGAGGCGTTCCTGTCCTTCGACGACGTGGTGGCGGACGTGGAGCAGCTGTTCTCCGAGCGCATCGCCCTTGCCGAGGCCCAGGGCCTGTCACGCGAGGCGATCGTGCTCGATCCCGGCCTCGGCTACGCGAAGCACCCACACGACGACGTCGAGGTGCTGCGTGCCTACCCGCGGTTCGCGGCCTACGACCTGGCGATCCTCACCGGCGCCTCCCGCAAGTACTACACCGGCGTCATCACCGGGGCCGAGCCCCCCGAGCGCCTGCCCGAGACGCTCGCGACCGTGGAGGCGGTCCGGCCCTACCCGGGCTTCGTCCGGGTGCACGACGTCGACGAGGTGGTGCGCTACCTCGCGGTGATGGAGACCCTCGAGGGGCTGCGTCCCCTACCCACGGTGGACACCTCGGTCGCCCGGCTGAAGTGGGTCACCCCGACGGGCTGACCTCCCGCGGGTGCTCGCCCACCCGGTGGCCGTCGGGAGCTGGCGCTGGCGGTGGTGGAGCTCGCCGTCTCAGGCGCGCCGGTAACGCAGCAGCAGATCACCCTCGTGTTCGTGCACGCTGACCAGCACCAGGTCGGTGGCGACCTCGTCCTCGCCGCTGATGATGCGGGGAACGGGACCGCCGACCAGGGTCGGCGCCAGGGTCATGAAGACCTCGTCGATGTGGCCGCCGGCCAGCATGACCTGGTTGAGGCGGGGCCCGCCCTCGCACAGCACACGCGGGAGGTCGAGCTCGACCAGCGTGGACACGATGACCGCCGCCGTGAGCTCCCCGTCGGCGACGACGTGGACCTCGGCACGATCCTCGATCGCTGCCAGCGCCTCGCGGTCCCCCTGCCGCGAGGTCAGCACGATCGGTGGCTCGTCGGGATCGCTGAAGACCGCGAGGTCCGGGGACAGACGCCCCGAGGCGGTCACGATGGCCAGGCGGGGGGCGGGCCGTAGGCCCCGGTCGACCCGGTCGGCCTGTCGCGCGGAAGTCCCGCTGAGCGGCACGTAGCCCTCGTCACGTACGGTGCCGGCACCGACCAGCGAGACGTCGTTGGCGCCACGCAGGCGGGACAGTGCGCGCCGGTCGGCCGCACCCCCGAGCCCGCCGGACAGGCCCTCGACGGCGACCGCCCCGTCCGCCGAGGACACCATCGACAGGGCCACGTACACGCCACGCTCCGGCTCTGGGTCCTCCAGCGTCAGCCCGGCGTACAACTCGTCCAGGGTCAGCGTCCGTGGATCGGGGAGCAGGCGACGCAGCACCATCAGGTCAGGAACTCCAGGATCGCGGCGGCGATCGTGCCGGGATCCTCGAGCGAGGCCCAGTGGCCGACGTGGGGGAGCACCTGCACGCGGCTGACCGGGATCGAGGCCTTCAGCTCCTCGGCCATCGCCAGCGGCGTGGAACGGTCGTGGGCGCCGGTCAGCAGCAGCGTCGGCTGCCCCAGTTCGTCACGGCGGATCCGCGGTGCCTCGGCCAGAGCACGGCAGGACTTCGCGTAGTTCTGGGGTTCGTTGCGCAGGAACAGCTCCCGCAACAGCCCGACCATGCCCGCGTGGACCGCGTGGGACTGCGGCGAGACGGCGCCGGCCAGCCACGGCTCGACCAGGTCGTCCAGTCCCTGCTGCTCCACCAGATCCGCGCGCTCGCGGTAGGCGTCCGCGGTCGGCGGCTGGAAGTAGGAGATACCACCGAGCAGGACCAGCTGGTCGACCGCATCCGGCGAGCTGTGGGCGAGCTGCTGCGCGACGAGGGAGCCCATCGAGTGTCCCACCACCGTGACGGCTGGCAGCTCGAGATGCCGCAGGAGCTTCTGCACGTCCTTGGCCCAGCCCTCGATCGTGAACTTGCCCCGGCCCTGGCTGCGACCGTGGCCGCGGAGGTCCAGCGCGACGCAGTGATGGTGCTGCTGCATCGCCTGCATCACCCCGTGCCAGACGCTGGCCGATCCCCCCAGGCCATGGAGGAACAGCACGGGTGGTCCCTCCCCGTAGCTCACGTAGTGCAGGGTGTTGCCGTCGATGTCGGCGAACATCTGTCGACTCCTCGAGGTCGTGGAGACCGCGGGGTCGCAGCCGGTCGGCGCGCGCACGGACCGCGGTCGTCGCGCCCAGACTAACGGCCCGGCTCCCCTCCGTTCCCCCGCTGAGGACGCGGTCGGAGGGCGCGCAGCGGCGGTCCTCGGTTCGTCCCGGGGCCGGTCCAGCCGCGAAGATGGGAGCAAGCCCCGAAGGAGGTCCTCTCGTGCGTCTCGAACTCGTCCAGCCCGTCGCAGCGCCACGGGACGTCGTGTGGTCGGTGCTGACCGCCTGGGAGCGTCAGGCGGACTGGATGCTCGATGCCAAGGCCGTGCACGTGCTCACCCCTGAGCGCACCGGCGAGGGGGTGACGCTGCGGTGTCCCACCAACCTGTTGGGTATCACCGTGCAGGACGTCATGCGGGTGACCGGCTGGCAGGAGCCCTCCTACCTCGAGGTCACCCATCTCGGCCGGATCATCACCGGGACGGGAGCGTTCGAGCTCGCCGAGGACGGGCCGGATGCGGCCGTCGTCACCTGGTGGGAGGAGGTCGACCCACCGCTGGGTGCCCTGGGGGAGTGGGGTGCGACGACCCTCGTGCGACCGGTCCTGCGGCGCATCTTCGCGCGGAGCCTCGCCAACCTCGCGAGGTTGGCCGAGCAGGATGCCGCCTCGATCGCCGGCTGAGCTCGGCGGGGCGCCTCTGGGGGCTCGTCGGCCTCGGCGCTGCCCGTGCCCAGCACGAAGCCCTCAGCGCGGGCGACGTGTCCCCAGCAGGGTCTCCACGGCTCGACGGACCGCCCCCGGTTCCTGGCCGCCCAGATGGACGGCGGCCGCGACCGCGTCCGCATCGGCGCTGGTCGGATCCTGCGGTGTGTCGCCGGGCGGCCCCATCGCTGCGAGCACGATCAGGGGGTCGGCCGCCCGGTTGTCGATCCCGTGGACGATGTCGGCGGGGACCAGCATCGCGCCGAGCGGATCGAGGCCCACCTCGCCATCGTCGGTGACGAACCAGGAACGACCGCCGATCACGGTGTAGGCCACGTCCTGGTCGGGATGGTGCAGGACGCCGCTCGAGGCGCCCGGTGCCAGGCACAGCAGGTCGAGCGCGAGGTGCTCCGAGGCGAACACCCGCACCCTGGTCGCGGGGCCGCGCCGGAAGTCGGCGTAGTCCCGCAGATCGACGGGGCGGACCCCGGGCACGGTGTTGTCGTCCATGGGGCGAGACGGTACTTCCTGCGCCGCACGGTGTGGTCGAGCCACGGCGACCAGCGGGCGGGCCGCACTCAGTAGGCTCGGCGGGACCGACCCGAGGAGCCCGTCGTGCCCACCGTTGACGTCGTCACCGCGCCGCTGGAGGCCAGCGCCGCCGACCTGCTGGCCATCGGGGTCTTCGCGCCCGCGTCGGGCGATCGCACCGATCCCGTCGAGCTCACCCCGGCAGCCGCCCGGCTCGCGCAGGCCGCTGGGTTGGACCTGGTCGACGAGCTGGCGGCCGCCGGCTTCGACGCAAAGGTCGGGGCGAGCCTGAGGGTGCCCACCCGCGGTGCGCTGCCGGCCACCAGCCTGCTCGTGCTCGGCCTCGGGCCGCAGGCATCGGCGACGACCGCGACGCTGCGCCAGGCGGCAGCAGCGGCCGCGCTGGCCTCGGAGCGGGTGGAGACCCTGTCGCTCGCGCTCACCGATGCGATCGGGTCGGCGGACACCGAAGCGGCGGCGCAGGCCGTGGCCGAGGGGGCGTTGCTCGGTGCCTACCGGTTCGTGCGGTACCGCTCGGAGGAGCCGCCCGCCAGCCTGGCCACGATCGGGATCCAGGCCGACCACACGACCGCCGCCGCCGCCCGCAGCGGCGTGGCCGCCGCGCGGGTCACCGCCGCGGCCCAGTGCCTGGTGCGCGACCTGGTCAACACCCCGCCGCAGGACAAGCGTCCCCCGGCGCTCGCGGAACGTGCGGTGGCCGAGGTCGCGGGGCTGCCGATCACCACCCGGGTCCTCGACGAGGAGGCGCTGGCCGCCGGCGGGTACGGCGGCATCCTCGGCGTGGGGCAGGGCTCCGAGGCACCGCCACGCCTGGTCGAACTGCGCTACGCCCCCGAGGGAGTGGCACGTCACGTCGCGGTGGTCGGCAAGGGCATCACCTTCGACACCGGTGGGCTCTCCCTCAAGCCCTCCGATGCCATGATGACCATGAAGATGGACATGGCCGGAGCGGCAACCGCCCTGGCGGTCGTGAAGGCGGCGGCCGAGCTCGAGCTGCCCGTGGCGGTCACCGCGGTCCTGGCGCTGGCGGAGAACATGCCGTCGGGATCCGCCACACGCGTCAGCGATGTCCTCACGGCCAAGAACGGCACCACGATCGAGGTCACCAACACCGACGCGGAGGGGCGTCTGGTCCTGGCTGATGCGCTGGTCCACGCTGCCGAGCTCGAGCCGGACGCGATCGTCGACGTCGCGACGCTGACCGGCGCGGCGATCGTGGCGCTGGGGGACCGGATCGGGGTGCTGATGTCCTCCGATGACGACCTGGCTGCTGCGCTCACCCGGGCGGGGACCGCCGCCGGTGAGCCGCTGTGGCGTCTGCCCGTGGCGACCGAGGCGTACGGCGACCGGCTGGAGGGCGCGATCGCCGACGTGCGCAACACCGCGGGCAGGGAAGCGGGCACGATCTACGCCGGGCTGTTCCTGCACCGCTTCGTGCCGGAGGGGCTGCCCTGGGCCCACCTCGACGTCGCCGGGACGGCCTGGACCGACGAGGCACGCGCGGAGTTCAGCAAGGGCGCAACCGGTACGCCCGCTCGCACCCTGCTCGCGTGGCTGCGGAGGTCGTGACCCCCGATGCCGCCGGACCGGGCCCGGCGCGACGCCGGGTGCAAGGGAGGTCCGCGGGCCTCCTGCGCCGTGCGGGCCACCAGCGTCTACGGTGACCCGCGACGTCGGACGGGAGCAGGAGCGTGGGAGAGCAGGTGCACGGGGGACGGCTGGTCGCCGATCACCTCGCCGATGAGGGCGTGGACGTCCTGTTCACCCTGACCGGTGGGCACATCAGCCCGATCTTCGACGGGTGCAAGGACCGCGGCATCCGCGTGATCGACGTGCGGCACGAGCAGGCGGCGGCCCACGCGGCCGATGCCTACGGGCGCCTGACCTTCCGGCCGGGGGTGGCGGCCGTCACCGCCGGTCCGGGGGTGACCGACGCGATCACCGGGGTCACCAACGCCTTCTACGCCAACGCCCCGATGGTGCTGCTCGGTGGCCGCAACCCCCTGGCCCTGGAGGGCATGGGTGCGCTGCAGGACGCCCCCCAGCTCGAGCTGCTGCGACCGGTCACCAAGCGGGTCGACACCGTCCTGGAGACCCGACGGCTGCGCGAGGTGCTGGACGCCTCCTTCCGGGCCGCGCTCGCGCCGCGGATGGGACCGACCTACGTCGACCTCCCGATGGACGCGCTCATGACCCCGGTGGACGCCGACCACCTGGTCCGGCCCGGTGGCCAGCGGGCGACGGTCCCGCCGGGCCCGGATCCCGATGCGGTCGGGGCGGTGGCACAGCTGCTGGCAGATGCCGAGCGTCCCGTGGTGCTGTGTGGCTCCGGGACCTACTGGTCGCGGGCCTGGCCGGAACTGGACGCGTTGGCACGGACCGCACAGCTGCCGGTGTTCGTGAACGGGATGGCACGGGGCGTCCTGCCCTCCGGCCATCCGCACCTGCTCGGCCTCAGCCGCAAGCACGCGCTGCGCCAGGCCGACGTCGTCCTCGCCCTCGGCATCGACTTCGACTTCCGGGTCGGCTACGGCCGTCCTCCGGCGTACCGCGATGAGGTGCAGGTGGTGCACGTCGACCCGCAGCCGGATCGGATCGGCCACAACCGGCCCGTCGCCCACGGCATCGTCAGCGATGTCGCCAGCTTCCTGCGGGCCCTGCTCACCCACGACGCGGCCTTCGGTCGCACCGGTGGCACCGCCTGGCTCGAGGAGCTCCGCAGCGAGGAGCGTCGTCGTCTCGAGGCCCGTGATGCCGCCGCGGGGTCCGACGCCAGCCCGGTGCATCCCCTGCGGTTCGCCCGGGAGGTCGCCCGCTGGCTCGACCCGGACGCCATCGTCATCGGCGACGGCGGCGACATCGTGGCGCACACCGCAGGTCAGGTCCGCGTGGACCACCCCGGACACTGGATGGATCCCGGCCCCTTCGGGTGCCTGGGGGTCGGGGCACCGTTCGCGCTGGCGGCGGCCCACGTCCACCCGGACAAGCAGGTGCTCGTGGTCTACGGGGACGGCTCGTTCGGGTTCAACGCGATGGAGTTCGAGTCGGCTGCGCGCCAGGGGCTGCCGTTCGTCGGCATCATCGGCAACGACGGGGCGTGGGGGGAGATGAAGGCCTTCCACGAGCGCGTTTACGGTGCCGAGGGCATGGTCGCGCAGGACCTCGACCAGACGATCGGCTACGAGGGGGTGGTCACCGCGCTCGGCGGCTACGGCGAGCGGGTGGAACGCCCGGAGGAGATCGGGCCCGCGTTGGACCGCGCGGCAGCGAGCGGCGTACCGGCGCTGGTCAACGTGATCCTGGACCGCGGGTTCCGGCGCGAGTCCGCGGCGGCCTACGGCGCCTGACGGCCGGCACGAGCGTTGGCCCGTGGCGGTGAGCGGATCGGTGGTTCAGACCGACAGCTTCGCGAGGAAGCGTTCGCGGTCGACGAGCACGCGACGGTGTTTGACCAGGGCGATCTGCTCGCCGTCCTGTTCCACGGTCACGCGGAACTCGAGCCGGCGACCGTGGTGGCCGATCAGCGTGGCATGGGCGCACACCGTCGCGCCGACCGGCGTCGCCTTGACGTGCTCCACGTCCGCCCAGGTGCCGACCGAGGTCTCCCCGTCCGCCAGCTGATCGGTGATGGCGTCCACACAGGCGCTCTCGGCCAGGGTCAGCAGCGCCGGGGTGGCCAGCACGGGAACGTCTCCCGAGCCGAGCGTGATCGCCGTGTGCTCGTCGGTGACCGTTAACGTGCGCGCGAGTTTGAGGCCAGGGTCACAACGGCCCATGGTGCACCACCCTTGTCCGAGACGTCGCCGCCGGGAACCTGCTCCCACGGCCGTGAAACGCACGACCGCATAGGATAACGGCCCTGCGGCCGGCGGTCCGAGCGGACCCGGTCAGTCCCCCCGTGCGGCGTCGACCGAGCCGGGTTCGCCAGGACGACCGTCGAGGTGGCACCCTGTGCGCCACGTTGGCGTGCCCGGCCGAGTTCGTCGCTTCGGCGGTGCGCCGTGTCGCGCGCGGACCGCGGTCGGTCAGACCGAGGCGCGCCCCGATCGTGAGGAACGCCGACCGTGACCGCCCCTGCTGCCGTGCTCGCCACCGTGCTCGCGACGACCGCCGTCGGCAGCTCGGCACTGTTGTGGTTCGGCCCGACCTTCGGCGAGTTGCGCCGCGGGTACGAGCTGCTCACGGGCGCCACGATCGTCCTGCTCGCGCTCGGGGCCTGGGCCGCCTTCGGTGGTCCGATGCTCTCGCTGGAGGGCACGGACGCGCTCTCGGACGGGCAGCTGGCCCGCACGCTCCTGTTGGCCTTCTCCGGTGTCACGGCGGCGGCGGTGCTGGGACGGGCGTTGCGGGCCCCTGACGGGCTCGTGCGGGTGCTGGGTGGCCTCGCCACGGTGCTCGGCCTCGCGTCGCTGTGGCCGCTCACCGTGCTGCGCGCCGAGCGCGGGGGAGCGGGCGGTGTCGCTCAGGGGCTCGCCGAACTGCTCCTCGGCAGCGCGCTCATGGGCGCGATCTGGGTCGGGCTGATCCTCGGGCACTGGTACCTGGTCGAACGCCGCCTCTCCAACCGGTACATGGTGTGGATCGCCTGGGTGAACGTGGCCGCGATCGTCGCCGGGCTCGGCTCGGTGCTGCTGTCGGGCCGCAACCCCGCCCCCTGCGAGGGGTTGCGGCCCGACAGCAGCACCGAGCCGAGCCCAGCGACGATCGCGGCCACGTTCACCCAGGCGATCCACACCATGTACCGGTTGGAGAGGCGGGGTTCGACCAGGTACCAGTGCCCGAGGATCAGCCCGACCCAGATCGCGCCCATGAGCGCGC
>JAWOCZ010000044.1:0-7084 GCA_046483565.1 Nitriliruptoraceae bacterium | reverse complement strand
TCGCTACCCGCCGTTCACCCTGAAGCAGCTCGTCGGTGGGTTCCTCGACCCGGTCGTGCTCGAGCACGACGTCGATGACCTCCTCGACGAGTTCGACCCGGGCGATGGTGATCTCGTCGGCATCCTCGATAGGGGTGGCTGGCGGCGGGTCGACACGGTCGAGGGGACCAAGCGTGACGCCGGCATCGGCGATGGCGCCGGCCACGTCTGGAGCGAACGTGGCGAGGGTCACCTCCTTGCCGTCGACCCGCACCGTCACCGGGACCGCGACCTCGACCTCTAGCACCGCCCCCTCACCAACCGGCGCACCGAGCTCCGGTTCGAACGAGGCCTCCACGTCGAGGGCGTGACCGGCCGGACTGGCGACGAGCGCGTCACGCATGTTGTCGAGCACCGCGGTGACCTCGAACTCCCCAGCATCGAGTCCGAGCACCCCGGCCCGGTCCTCGACCACCACCGTGGCAGTCACCGCCCGATGCACCTTCACCACGAGTCCGTCGACGACCGCGCTGTCGACGGTGGGCTCGACCTCATCCGCGACGTCCAGCGCCACCTCCAGCCGTGCCAGGAGGTCACCGACATCCGTGGCCATGGTGCGCACGGCGAGCATCTCGCCGTCGGCATGGACCTCCACGGCGGTGGTGACGCCGAGATAGAGACCCACGACAAGACCGGCTGTGCTGATCCCTGCCAGGAGCGTGCTCACGAGCCTATGGGCGCTCATCTGGTCCTCCGACGAGCTGTAACCGGGCCCGCTGCACTGCGCCAGACCGATGCTCGCCAACGCTGGCACGTTCGCGGGCAGCACCAAGGGTGACGGCGAGGTCGAGCAGAGCCATGGACAGTATCCGGTTCCGATGATGGGCGAGCACACGCGATGGCCGGGCCGTGAGGCTATTGCGGTCGCCGTCCCGCTCGCGATACGGCGAGAGCATGGGCGTTCAGATCTCTGCCCACATCACCCAGGACAGGTGAACTCCGGGTTCGCCAAGGAGCGCAGCAGCGGGCGGCAGCCGCTGGGCGGGTAGTGCCAGGAGCCGAGGCAGCGCGACGGTCAGGGCATGGGCTGAACCCGTGCTGGGATATGCGGAGGAGGGTGCGGTGCAACCAAGGATCTCGCTGACGACGACGTCGTGACCGAAGCGTGGCGGTGACACCAGCGCGCTGGCTGATCGGCACGTCGGTCCTGGTCTGCCTCGATCACGACCCGGTGAGGTCGCCGAGGTGGTCCTGCCCCCTCTCCGTGCAGGCCGCGTCGGCGCGGCACGGGTGACCGAACTCGAGGTCGGCTTCTCCGCACGGTCGACGCGCGACGACACCGCGACTCGAGACGGCATCCTGGACCATCTGCTCCTGGAGAGATGGAGTTGCCGATCGACCTCGAGGAGCTGCGGCGGGTGCTGCGGCGCCACGGCGTGCGCTTCGCGCTGGTCTACGGCAGCCAG
This sequence comes from Nitriliruptoraceae bacterium, assembly GCA_046483565.1. Lineage (GTDB taxonomy): Bacteria > Actinomycetota > Nitriliruptoria > Nitriliruptorales > Nitriliruptoraceae > T1Sed10-7. The sequence continues at coordinate 5,639 of JAWOCZ010000044.1, read as the reverse complement.
GCACTCGGGACCGCTGGTGCGGCCTCGGACGTCGACCTCGGCGTGTGGGCGGCGACGGAGCTCGACCTGTGGGCGCTTGCCGGGGACCTGCCTGAGGTCGTGGACCTCGTCGACCTCCAGCGGGCGCCGGATGGGCTCACGGGGCGCATGGCCCTGACGGGAGCGGTCGTGCTCGACGACGATCCGGTCCGCCGGGTGCGGTGGCAGGCGGACACCCGTAAGCGCTACCTCGACGAGGCGCCGCGTCGGGCGGCCTTCCGACGGGACTTCGTGCAGGCCCATGGTTGATGTCGAGCGCCTGCTGACGCTGCTCGGTCGGGTGACGTCACGGCTCACGGTCCTCGACGGCTACGCCGAGGCCGCACACGCCGGCGCCGAGCAGCTACTGGCCGAGTGACGGCGGCCGTGGTCACCGACGCGGTCCTTGGCCTGTGGTCTCAGGGCCTCCACCCGCAACTTCGTGTTGTGAAGTGGTCCCGGCTGCGAGGCGGTCATGCGCGGCGTCCAACGAGGGACGCCTGCGACCGGGAAGCCTCGCCACCCGGAAGGTCGAAAGGGGAGTTCACCCTTGGGCGAACTCCGACAGCCCGGTGCCTGTCACGTTCTGGATCTCGAGGCCTGGACGCGCGTTGACCTCAAGGATGCAGGGCCCGCGTGCCGCATCGACGACCACATCTGCGCCGAGGTAGTGCAGTCCCGTCGCAGCCGCGCAGCGGGACGCGGCGTCCAGGACCTCTGGCCACGCCGGGATCTGGACACCGACCAACCGTTCGCCGGTCTCCGGGTGCGTCTCGATCTCGCGACGGTGCTGGAGCGCACGCGTGATCTTGCCCGTTGCCAGATCGACCGCCGCCCCCAGACCGCCGGCATGCAGGTTGGCCCGGCCGTCTGATGCATGGGTCGGCAGCCGCAGCATCGCCAAGCGCGGCTCTTCGTCATCGCAGATGACGCGGATGTCGGGCAGGCCCGCTGGTGCGAGCGACGCGAGGTCGGGGTGGCAACGCAGGAGCGGTTCGAAGATCGCGGCGTCGGCGGCCCGGGGGGAGAACTCCCCGCCGAGGATGGCGCGGACGTGGTCCTCGAGCTTCCGCACCGGCAGCCGGCGTCCCGAGAGGGTCGTCCACCCCCCATCGGGATGCCGACCGTCCACCACCTTGATCCCGGAACCACCGAGTGACTGGTTCGGCTTGCAGGCCCAGGCCTCGGGAAGCGTGTCCAGATCGATCCGGCGCAGCCCGACCCGATCGAGGACCAGATGCAGCGTCTCGGGAACCGGCGCACCCGCAGCGCGCAGACGCTCCTTGGTCGTGTGCTTGTCGTCGACGAGCGCGACGGCTCTCTTAGGATTTGCCCGCGAGATCAACTCGCCCCACGCGTTCAGCCCGAGCACGGCGTTCCAGTGCTTGCGGAGCTTCACGCGCCCACCTCCGCCGTCCGACGGAACCGCACGTACTCGGTCAGGCGCAGGCCCCGGTACGAGCCGGCCAACAGCGACAGCACGAGCGAGCCGAGGACGAGCGCCCAGGGAGCAGTAGCGGCCAGGAGACGAACCGGGGGAGTGAGCAGCAGCGGCACGACCATGACGGCAACGCCCAGGGTCCAGCCGGCGGCGAGCAGCGCGTCACGGAGTCCTTCCGCGGTCCACACCTCGTAGATCCGTTCGACGAGCGCCGCGGAGATGACCAAGGGGAAGCCGGCTCCCCAGCCCGCCCCCTGGAGACCGAACGCCTGCTCGAGGCCGATCATCACCAGGGCAGCGACCGAGATCAGCGCTGCCAGGCGTGCGACCCGCGGTACGTGCTGGCGTCGGAGCAAGGGCTCCAGCGCAACACCGATCGCGAGCGTCGTCAGCGTGAGCGCGAACGAGTAGAAGAGGCCGGTCTGCAGGAAGGTCAACGTGAGGAGGACCGGGGTGAAGGTGCCCACCGTGGACACGCCGACCAGGGTGCGCAGCACCACCACGGCGAGTGCGGCGAATGGCAGCAGCGCGAGCAGCGAGCCCGGGTCAACGGCTGCTGACCGTGCGGTCAGCAGCACCTCGACGGCGGATGGGGTGGCGGCCGCGTCAGGCGTGCTCAGGTCGGTCTGGCCGGCGGCGACGACCATCCCGTCGAGTGCGTCGAGACCGACCAGCACCGGTTCGGCCTGCTCGGACCGGTCCGTGATCGCGACGGTCACGGTCCGGTGCTCGCCGGCGAGTTCGAGCGTGATGGTGCTCGTCGCGAGAACCTCGGGGCTGGGAGGCTCGGCCGAGGGTCGAGCTGCGACATCGACGCCCAAGCGCTCGGCCAGGTCGCGGTCGATGGCCGAGCGCGCTGCTCCGGTGTCGATGCTGGCGCGCGCCTCGATGCCCGCATCGGTCCCGGTACTGACCCGTACGACCTCGCGCGAGCCGACGACGGTCTCCGAGGTGGCGACATCGTCGATGCCGATGGCGAACAGGGTCACGACGATGCTGACCGCGGTGAGCGCGGCGACGGCGGTGAGCAGCAGGGAGCGGTACGGCTGCATCAGGTCCTCGGTGAGGGTTGAAGCGTGAGGCGTGGGTGTTTGGAGCGGTGGGTCGGTGCACGAGGAAGTGCGTGATGCCCCATGGTTCGCAACGGTGTGAGTCCCCAGGCTTGGAGATGACCGTGAACGGCACCTGAAGGCGAGCTGAGCGTTCCTTCATCCGAGGGGTCGGCTGTCGGCTCGCGCTCGGTGTTGACACCGTCCAGGTCGATCATCACGGGTCCGTTGCAGGTCCGTCGATCAGGTCCCGGTCCGGCCTCGATGAAGGGGTTCTCAGCAGCCGCTCAGATGAGGTTCACCTCGGCCACCCAACCTGCACTCGATGCAGCCCTGGTCGAGGACGTCGAGCTCATCATCCTCGACCTGAACCTGCCCCTGCTCCCCGGGGAGGAGGTGCTGCGTCGGCTCCGGATGGAACGGCCCCAGGTGCCGGTCATCGTGCTCAGTGCCAAGGACGGCATCGATGACCGTGTGGACAACCTCAACGCCGGTGCTGACGACTACCTCACCAAGCCCTTCAGCTTCGCGGAGCTGCTCGCGCGGGTGCAGGCGCGGTTCCGGGACCGCGCGCTCGAGCCGGGTGCCGACCTCGAGCACGGTCGCGGCGCCGGCCGGGGATCAGGATCCGGATCCTCGCCTGGTACGTCGTGCTGCTGTCGGTCGCGACCGCAATGACGATCGGCGTCGAGCGCAACGCGCTCCTCAACCGGCTCGACCAGCGGGTCGGCCCCGAGCTCGAGCAGGAGCTCGACGAGTGCTCCCGGCTGCCCGGCGGTGAGGCGCCGGACGGGACCTGCCGCGGGATCCAGCTCTCAGACGGCACCTGCGAGGTGGGCCTGAACCCGGAGACCGGGGAGCCGCCGCGTTGCTGCATCGCGACGGTGCGCCGCACGCAGGCCGCGTAGCTGGTCGAGAGGATCGGACGAGCCGAGTTCGATCTCGACACGAACCTGTCCGTCGCGTCGTTCAGCATCCAGGCGTGCACTCATGCCACGGGTATCGCGAACTCCCAGCTGTTCGTCAAGCCGTCCTGACGATGGTCGCAGGTCTTCCAGACTGCGATCCGAGACCGGGCCCTCCGGGATCCCGGACGAGGTCGCTCCTGACAGCTCGCTTGACAGCCAACCCGTCTGGATCGCCCTGGACGGTGCTGGACCTCGATGGCGCGCCGGTTCGCCGGGGAGCCCGGCGGGCGCGCGCCGATCCGGTCGACCAGCACCGCGAGGTGGTGGCGGATGCGGTCGTCGAGGTGGTGCAGGGGCTGCGTCCCTCCGGGTCGCGGACGGGTCTCGTGGAGCTCGAACACCGCTCAACCCATCCAGAAGCCCTTGCGATGCGAGATGCCGAGCAGTCGGTTGCAGCTCGGGCAGGCGTAGGCGTAGCGCTTCCCGAAGCGTGTCTTGGGGCTCCCGGTCGCGGACAGGAGGCGGGTCCGGACCGTCGACAGCGCCGTGCCGCAGTGCGGACAGTCGGGGACCAGGGTGGGGTCCTCCTCGACCTGGATGCGGGCCGGTGTCTGCTGAGCGGTCATCATCGAACCTCCGCATCGGCGCCGGGGGCGGGGATGGTCCCCGGTCGGGTCCGGAGCCACGGTCGGGCCCGGAGCCACGGTCGGGTGCCGAGCCACGGTCGGGTGCCGAGCCACCTCGACAGCATCGACCGAGCGCACCCACCAGGCATCGGCCGGAGGGAGGAACCTGCCCTCCCCCGCGCGGCGGAGACCTCGCTGACCGCGACGTCGTCGAGCTCGGAGACCGGGAGCTCGAGCACACCGTGGATCCCGATGTTGATGGCGCTCATCAGTGGGAAGAAGGGGAGGAAGGCGAGCAGCGCCCACACCAAGTGACCGGCCGTCAGCAGGGCGATGACCAGGACCAGCAGGAGAGCCTGCGCGGGGACGACCCGGCCCGGGGCGGGATCACCAGGGTGGGGATCCGGGGAGCGATCGTGGGGGTGGGGACCATCGCCTCCCTCCTTCCTTCCGGGAGCAGGGGCAGGGGTCGTCGAGTGCCCCGTCGCCCGAGTCGCCGAGCACCCCAGCCCGTGATACTCTAGTGATATCACTTTGATGTGAGCTATCGAGAGGGAGGTGGCGGCATGTCCGAGGTGGTGCTGGCGGAGCGCGAGGCGCGGTCGCGGGGCGGCATCCCCGTCCTGATCGCCATGATCGTCGTCGGGCTCGTGACGATCTCGGGGTTCGTGCTGTCGGTTCGCTACCTCGCTCAGGGCGGAACCACGGCGGTCGGGCTGACGGGCCTGTTCGCCGCGATCCTGATCTTCCTCGCGGCCATCTTCATCGCGGTCGGGCTGTACACGGTGCAGCCGAACCAGTCCCGGGTGCTGACCCTGTTCGGCGCCTACCGCGGCAGCGACCGCACCCCGGGGCTGCGGTGGGCGAACCCACTCACGATCAAGGAGAAGGTCAGCTTGCGGGTGCGCAACTTCACCACCGAGACCTCCAAGGTCAACGACGCGAACGGCAACCCGATCATGATCGCTGCGGTGGTGGTCTGGCAGGTCACCGACACGGCTCGTGCGGTGTTCGGGGTGGACGACTTCGTCGATTACGTCCGGATCCAGTCCGAGTCGGCGGTGCGCCAGCTGGCGCGCTCCTACCCCTACGACGCCTGGGATGACACCCACACGACCACGCTGATCGGCGACCCGATGGACGTGAACCGTGACCTGTTGTCGGAGCTGCAGGAGCGTGCGGATGATGCCGGTGTGACCGTGCTAGAGGCCCGCATCACCGATCTGTCCTACGCGCCGGAGATCGCCGAGGCGATGCTGCGCCGCCAGCAGGCCTCCGCGATCGTCGCGGCCCGGGCCAAGATCGTCGAGGGCGCGGTGCTGATGGTCCGTGATGCCGTCGCACAGCTCGAGGCGGGCAGCACCGAGGTGGACGCGATCCCGCTCGACGCCGACCGCAAGGCCACTTTCGCGTCGAACCTGATGACGGTGATCACCAGCGATCAACCGAGCACGCCGGTCGTCAACGTGGGCACGCTGTCGCGCTGACCGTGGCTCGCGACCGCAAGCAGTTCCCGCTCAGGATCCCTCCTGAGCTGTACGACGTCTACGAGGGCTGGGCCGCGGACGAGTTCCGCTCGGTCAACGCCCAGATCGAG
>JAWOCZ010000231.1:0-3523 GCA_046483565.1 Nitriliruptoraceae bacterium | reverse complement strand
TTTTTGTGGCGCGGACGCTTTGAGATTGGGGAGTGGTATCGATGGATCAGACTCTTTCTCGGAGTCGCCGCGGTCTGGCATTTATTGGCAGCGTTGGAGATCGCCTTCGGCCCGTTCATGATTTCTCGGGAGCCGGCTCTACCGTCAATCCTTTTGACCTCCTCGCTGTTCAACGTTTTCTGGGCGGTGGTTATTCTCGTTCCCGGAATTCGAATACTCACTCGAGAGGATGGGGACGAAGACACCTGTCCGCTACCACACCCCGGCAGCCGCTAGGTCGACGAACACCTCCAGCGAGGACGGGTCGGCGACCGCCCCGGGGTTCACGACGCGCTCGAGCGGCTCGCCCTCGAGCAGCCGTTTGATGGGTAGCTCCAGCTTCTTGCCGGAGATCGTCCGCGGGATCGCCGACACCGCATGAAGCTCGTCGGGGACATGCCGAGGTGACAGCTCGGCGCGGATCGTGCGCGCGATCGCGCCGCGGAGCGCGTCGTCGAACGCCACGCCGACAGCGAGTTGGACGAAGAGCACCAGCCGGCCCGCCTCGTCATCGGGGTCGTGAAGGTGCACCACCAGCGCGTCCGCCACCTCGTCGAGGCCTTCGACGGCCGAGTAGAACTCCGCGGTTCCCATGCGCACACCACCTCGGTTGAGGGTGGCGTCGGAGCGGCCGGTGATGATGCAGCTGCCACGCTCGGTGATCTCGATCCAGTCGCCGTGGCGCCACACCCCGGGGAAGTCCTCGAAGTAGGCCGCCCGGTAGCGCGACCCATCGGGGTCACCCCAGAAGGAAACGGGCATCGACGGCATGGGGGCGCTCAGGACGAGCTCGCCGAGTTGGCCGATCACCGGCCGACCCGTCGGGTCGTAGGCCTCGACCTTGGCCCCGAGGCACCGACCGGCGATCTCCCCCGCGTGCACGGGTAGCAGCGGTGCCCCGGCGACGAAGGCGGTGCACAGGTCCGTGCCACCCGACGCCGAGGTGAGCAGGAGGTCGTCACCGACGTGTTCGTACACCCACCCGAACCCCTCGGGAGGCAGCGGCGCGCCTGTGGATCCGATGGAGCGCAGCCGGGAGAGATCCAGCTCCGAGCGCGGGCTGAGCCCGGCCTTGCGACAGCCCAGCAGGAAGGGCGCGCCGACCCCGAGCAGGGTGACCTGCAGCTCGGCCGCGATCCGCCACAGCGCGAGAAGATCCGGGTAGCCGGGGTCGCCGTCGACCAGCACGACCGTTGCGCCGACCGTCAGCCCGGAGACGAGGTAGTTCCACATCATCCACCCGGTGGTGGTGAACCAGCAGAACCGATCGCCAGGCCCCAGGTCGTGGTGCAGGCCCAACATCTTGAGGTGTTCGAGCAGGATGCCGCCGTGTCCGTGGACGATCGCTTTCGGCAACCCGGTGGTCCCCGAGCTGTACAGCACGTACAACGGATGGTCGAAGGGGACCGCGTCGAAGGTGAGCTCCGCGGGTTCGGCCAGCAGCTCGGCCCAGGTGGTCGCGCCGGGGACCCCGGCCCGGGCGGCCGCTTCGGCGCTGGCGGAGTCGCCGGCTCGGAGGTACGGCAGGAGGACGGTCGCTTCCAGGGTCGGCAGCGCCGCCCTGATCTCGGCCACCTCCGTGGTGCGATCGACCTCCTTGGTGCCGTAGCGGTAGCCGTCGACGACCAACAACACCTTCGGCTCGATCTGCTGCACGCGATCGATGACCGCCCGGGTCCCGAACTCCGGGGCGCAGGAGGACCAGATCGCCCCGATCGAAGCGCACGCGAGGAAGGCCACGATCGTCTCTGGCACGTTCGGCAGGTACCCGACGACGCGGTCGCCCCGTTCGACACCCAGACGCCGCAGGCCGGCCGCGGCGCGGGCGACCTGGTCAGCGAGCTCGGCGAAGCTCACCACCACCTCGTCGCGCGTCTGGGAGCGTGCGACGATCGCCGGCTCGTCGTCACGGCGCCGTAGGGCGTGTTCGGCGTAGTTGAGGGTGGCGCCCGGGTACCAACGCGCGCCGGGAAGGTCACGGGAGGACAGCACCGACGAGGGGGGACCGTGGAAGGTGACGTCGAACCACCGCGCCACCTCGGCCCAGAAGGCATCGAGGTCGTCGACCGACCAGCGCCACGCAGCCTCGTAGGTCGGCAGCTCGAGCCCGCGTGAGCGTTCGACCTCGGTGATGAAGCGGCCCATCCGGGTCGTGGTACGCGCGTCGCTCGGTGGTTCCCACAGCAGCGTTCCCAGTGCGACGTCAGCCACCGGCGCTCCCTCCCACGGCTCGTCGGGAACCGTAGCCGCCACCCAGGATCGGGTGCACCACACCCCGGGAACCGGGGCAAAACGCACCCAACCCGACCGCGAGGCGGCCCAGAACCAGCCGCGGCGCCGCCGACGAGCCACCGCCACCCAGGATCGGGTGCACCACACCCCGGAAACCGGGGCAGAACGCACCCAACCCGACCGCGAGGTGGACCCCCAACCCGACCGCGAAGTGGACCCCCAACCCGACGGCGAGGTGGCCCCGGTTCAGGCCTGACGTCTCCGGCCGGTGGCTCGGGCGAGCGTGCGGGCGACGCGGGGTGCCACGAGGTAGGAGGCGTGCAACAGGCGGTGCACCATCGGATGCACCACCAGGGGCCGCGGCCGGTGCAGCGTGCGCACGATCACCTCGGCCGCCTCGCTCGGTGTGATGGTGGGGATCAGCCGACCCACGGTGGGGATGAACTCGCGGCTATCGGGATTCGCGACGAAGTACTCACTCGCCACCTCGCCGAACAGCACGTGACAGCTGTGCAGGCCGGTCCCGTGGAGGTCCTGGACCAGGGCTTCGTGGAAGCCCCGCAACGCCCACCGTGAGATCGTGTAGCCGGTGGCCGACGGCCACGGCACCAGCGATGCCGGCGAGCCGACGTGCACCACCACGCCCTCCCCCGCGGCGAGCATCGCCCCGAGGAACCCGTAGGTCACGTGGTAGGCGCTGCGGAAGGGAGCGTCGAGGAGCTGCTCCATGAGCTCCGGCGGGGTGTGCTCGGGCCAACGCCACACGCCGGCGCCGGCACTGTTGACGATCGCCCCCGGTGTGCCGTGCCGAGACTGCACCCGCGCGGCCATCGCCGCCACCGCCTCGGCGTCCGCACCGTCGAGCGCCTCGACGACGATCTCGCCGCCACCCACCGCAGCGGCCTGCTCGGCGAGCGCCTCGAGCCGATCGCGGCGTCGCGCCACCGCGACCACGCGCCAGCCGCGGGCGGCCAGCTGCATGGCCGTGGCCCGCCCGATGCCGGAGGAGGCCCCTGTGACCACTGCCAACCCTTGTGCCACCGTTGCCTCCCGCGTACGACCGAACGCCCGCTGTCGAACAGTGCCAACGCTAGCGGCCAGCCACAGACGTCCAGCAGACCCGACAGCGCACAGCAGACCCGACAGCGCACAGCAGACCCGACAGCGCACAGCAGACCCGACAGCGCACAGCAGACCCGACAGCGCACAGCAGACCGGACAGAGCGAAGCCGGCCGGACAGAGCACAGCCGG
>JAWOCZ010000096.1:0-8458 GCA_046483565.1 Nitriliruptoraceae bacterium | reverse complement strand
GCTGGTCGCGCTGGTGGGCGCCACCGCTGTCCTCGACCCGCTCGTACCCCGGTCCGACCGCCGGGCTGCCCGCGCCCGGGCGAAGGAACTCGCCGAAGCCACGCCGATCGCTGCGGCGGCCCGGGACGTCATCCGTGAGACCCAGGCGGCGATGATCGCCGTCATCGGTGCCACCGCTGGCAGCGGCGCCGGCGGTCCGACGAGGTGGTTCGGTGAGGTGGCCGCCCTCGACGGGGCTGGTGACCCACCTGCTCGGCATGAGGTCGTGGGCCGGCCGGCTCGCTCGGCTTCGCCGTCACGACCGTGTGAGGCGACCTGCTGTACGCCGGTGGGATGCATGCAGCAGGAAGGCGAAGCCGAGAAGCAGCCCACCGCCCACCCATCCGCCGGTGGCGAACGTGTTCGGGAGCCACAGGGCCAACGCGATGCCGCCGAGCGTCAGAACCCCGCCGAGGACGGTGAACAGCGCGGTTCCGTACAGGAACGTGAACGGCAGGTAGTGCGCGCCGACGATCACCATGCTCGCCGGGAAGAACCACTTCTCGCGGTAGCCGGCGGCCGCCACGGCGACCAGGAGCCCGAGCGGCACGGTGAACGCGATCTGCATCGCCAGCGGCGCCATCGGGTGGCCCTTGGGTAGTGCTGCCGATCCACCACCGATCCGCAGTAGCAGCGTCGTGAGCGGGAAGATGAGTGCGCCGCCCATCAGCAGCGTCACGATCCCCGCGGTGTACGAGACCGCGACCGAGGTGCCAGCGGCCACAAGCCAGATGATCCCGGAGACCAGCTGGCCGGGGAAGCCTCCGCCGTAGACCGCGCGGACCTCCCGTTGCGCGTCAGCGATGTCCACAACGGTCTCCTGACGCATCCCAAGGGTCGATCGGGCTGGTCGAGGTGCGCCGGCCAGGTTCCTAGCCGCGTCTGGTGCGGGCGGGCCGCTTCAGGTAGGTCCACGGACCCCAGACGCCGACGATCTGCCAGCCGTCGGCTTCCATGGAGCGCAGCAGGGGGTGGCTGGCGAAGGTCAGCCGCTGGTGCTCCCAGGGATGGTCGGACGCGGCGACAACGAGCTTGCCGGCGCCGAAGCCGACGAGGTGCCAGCCGTCGGCCTGCTCGCGCTCCAGCACCGACATCTCGTTGAACGCGGTGACCCGCCGGATGACGCGCTGCTGCGGCGCGAGAGGGTCTGGCTGGTCGGCTCTCGGGCTGAAGCGTTGCTGCGCGGCCTGTCTGCTGACCTCGAGCACGCCGCCGATCACCGCCCAGCTGTGGCCGGCGTGGCGCGCGCCCGCGACCGCATCATCGAGCAGCCGGCCAGCGTGATCCGCCGCGATGCGAGTGGCGGCCACCAGTCGCAAGGCACCTTCGGGCGTGTCGAGCTGGTCCTGGTCCGTGCCATGCAGGCACGCGAGAGCGACGCCGTCGCGGATGCCCTGCGCGTCGGTGTCGGGCAGCAGATCGGTGCCGGTCACGGCAACTCCGTCGGGTCGATGACGTCAAGGCTAGCTTGACAGCACGAGCTCGTCAACGTTTCCTTGACGAAGGGATCGAGGGGCTTCGCCGCGCCGTGCGGGCCAGCACCTCACGTCGCGCCTGCCGCACCCCGGCGTCTCAGGTCCAGAGCAGGATGGTCACGACGACGACCGCGCCGAGGGCACTGATCGCCAGGGCTGTTCCACCGCCGGAGGCACCCGCGCGCCACTCGAAGAACGCATGCAGGATCGTGGCTGCCAGCAGCCCGAGGAGAACACCCCGGTCGAACGCGCCGAAGGCCGCGCCGAGTGCCGCACCCCCGCCCAGACCGAGGGCGATCAGCAGGCCGTAGTCGGGACCGTCGGCCCCGTCGCGTTCCGCCGTGGGAACCGGCTCCTGGCTCATCTCGCGCGCTCCTCGTGTGCGTCCCTTGCTTCCAGACCAACAGGTCCCGTGCCAGCCGACCAGGGACCACCGACCCCGACGCTCGGGGTGAAGGAGACCCTGCCTCGCCGACGGGAAACCACCTGCCACGGCACAACGCCCATCGGCGGGGCACTCGCGTCCACCTCGACGATGCGTCCCGGCGCGGCCTGCAGTGCGACGTCGATGATCTCGCAAGGCAGGAGTGGAGGTACTCACGGGTCCCGTTGTGGCGCGTCGAGCTCGGCGAGCAGGTCGAGGACGGGAGCAGCGACCTCGCGGGCGTGGTCAGGGTCGGTGACGAGGCGGAGATGGTCAGCCCCCGAGATGGTGAGGTGTCGGGCGGTGGGGGAGCGGCCGGCGAGGTCGCGGTGCATCGCGTTCATCGCCTCGCGAGCTTCGGGAGTCTCACCTTCGCCGGGTTCGGTGGCGCTGATGATCACCGTCGGGACCCCACCGAAGGCCGTCCTCCCTGCGGCCTCCTCGGCGTCTGCGACCTCGACGAGGAGGTCGGGCAGCACGCCGACCTCGCGGCCGTAGGCGTGCATCCCGGCGGCGGTGACCGAGCGGGCGCGGTGCTGCTCACCCGCGTCCTCGGGGAGGGAGGCGACGGTGTCTCTCTGGACGTCGAGCAGCCGGAACGCCCCGAGTCGTGCGAGCAGCGGGGCGACGGCGAGCTGCTGCTGGGCTTGCTCGAGCTGCTCGGTGGCCTCCGTCGGCTGACGAGCGAGCTGGTCTTCGTGGACCGGATCGAGCAGCACGAGCCCGGCGACCTCATCCGGGTACCGGGCGGCGAACACCCGGACGTAGCCACCGCCGAGGCTGTGGCCGACCAGCACGTAGGGGCCGGCGAGCCCGCGGCGCTGCAAGGCGTCGTGGAGGTCGTCGGCGACCGACGTCGCAGAGAGTCGGCGGTCGTCCGCGAGCTCGACCAGCTCGCCCGGGGGCAGGACCCGCCGGCGATGGAGCGCATCGAGCACTGCGGTGGTCGCGACCGCTACCACCAGTTGTCCCGCCAGCCCGGCCACACCCCACCCGGCCCCACGCACCACCCGTCGACCGAGGCGGCCGCTCACCGGCGTGGCTCCGTCCCGTCGCCGCCCACCTGGCTGCCTGCGATGGGCCCGATGATGAGGCGAAGACCGGTACGGGGTGCGAGGCCGATCCCAGCAAGGCCGGGGCGCCAGCCGGTGGTACCGGACGGGGACGTCGGGGTGCGCTTCGCCGATCGTGGCATACCAGCCTCGCGGACGGTGACGGGGATGCGGCTGCCACCAGGTTCGCCGAGACCGGCCGGGCCTAGCAGGGGCCGACGACACGGCAGCTGGATGGGACGGTCAAGGGCCATCAGTGTCGCGTCTCCGCGAGGCATCGAGCCGGTCGTGCCACAGGTTCCAACCGGCGCCGATGGCACGGGACTCGCCGGACTCGATCAGGTCGAGGGCGACTGCCGGTGCGGCGGCCACACCCACGCACCTGCCCCTGGGCGATGAGCTGGCGGATCGCCGACGGCGACACGCCGAGCTCCTCGGCGGCTTCACGCACCGAGAGCCCAGGGAAGGCGACCTGCCTGGCAGCACCCTTCCTCGATCGAGAACGCGGTTAGGCTGCGCGCTGATGGTGATGGAGCTCGCCGATAACCGCCACCGGGCTGATGGCTCCTGCGATGGTCGATGTGGGCTGCGCGGGAGGCGGCGATGCGACGGGCAGCCGAGGTGGCCGACCCGGTGGGGGAGCGGTACCGGCTGCTCCGGCTGCTGGCTGGCCCGCGCCGACGGGTCCGCCGGCATGTGCCGTTGCGCTGGCGCCGCCGGTTGGCGGTCGCTGTTGGTGGGATGGCCGGTGGGGCTGCGCGGATGGGCCTGTCTGAGGTGTTCCACGATGGCAGCGCGCTTCCGTGGGGGACGTTGCTGGCCAACCTCAGCGGGGCGGTGTTGCTGGGCTACCTGTTGACCCGGTTCCTGCAGGCCGCCCCTCGGACGTCCCTGACGGTCCCGCTGTTGTGCACCGGTTTCCTCGGGTCGTTCACCACCTTCTCGCTGCTCTCGGTCGAGACCGTGCAGTTCGTGCAGCAGGGTCGGGCGGGGCTGGCGGTGGCGTACGCGGGTGGTTCCGTCGTGCTCGGGTTGCTCGCTGCGGCGGCGGGTATCGCGCTGGCGGAGCGACGGACGTGACGTTCCTGCTCGCCGTGGTCGCTTCCGGGCTCGGGGCGTTGGCCCGGTACGGGCTGGCTGGCGCGGTCCAGCGTCGGACCGCGGGGATGCGCCCCTGGGGCACGGCGGTCGTGAACGTCACCGGTGCCATCCTGCTCGGTCTGCTCACCGGTCTGCATGCCGCGGGCCGCGTCGACGCTGCGGCGTTCACCGTCGCGGGGGCGGGGTTCCTCGGGGGGTTCACGACCTTCTCGACCTGGATGGTGGAGTCGGTTCGGCTCGGCGAGGAGGGTGCGGCCGCCGGGCTGCTCGCGGTCGCCGCGAACGTGGTGGGGCTGCTGGTTGCCGGTCTGCTCGGTGCCGCCGTCGGGCTCTGGATCGCATAGGGCATAGGAGAGGGCATGGAAGACGTCGAGGACGGCACGCTGCTACGGATCTTCGTCGGCGAGGATGACGAGCACGACGGCCAGCCGTTGTACGAGGCGATCGTGCTGGCCCTGCGGGAGGCCGGCCTTGCCGGCGCCACCGTCTTCCGCGGCATGATGGGCTTCGGCCGTTCCAGCGTGCTGCACACCTCCAGGGTGTTGCGGCTGTCCGAGGACCTGCCGATCGTGATCGAGTGTGTCGACCGACGCGAGAAGGTGGAGCGGATCCTGCCGATCCTCGACGCGCTGATCCAGGAGGGTCTGGTCACCCTCGAGAAGGCCGACATCCGCTTCTACCGCGGCCGACCGCCCCGCTGACTGAGCGTCCCACCATCCGGTGGGCAACCCGATGGTCCCGTCCGGCATCAGGTTGACGCCGGGCTCGAGTCGCGACGATCCCCGCCCGGTTTCCACCCGGTGGAGAGCGCTCACCGTGCAACCTCATGCGCCGGCCAGCAGCCGGTCGACCCAAGGGATCGTGTTGCGGTCCTCACGCGGAAGCGGGTGAGAGGCGTCCGAGCTCACCAGTCCACGAGCCGCCAGATGTCGGGACTGGCCGTCGGCGTCTCGTCGACCCCGGCGAACCGCTCGGCTGCCTCGCCCTGCAGACCCAGCGCCTCCTCGGTGCGCCCAGCGGCGTGGAGTAGGTCCGCCAGGTTGCTCAGCAGTGCGGCTTCCCGGTGGCGGTCGCTGGCTGCCCGCCCGGCGTCGAGGGCCTCACGGGCGACCATGGGCGCCTCATCCAGTTCGCCGTCCTCGGCGCCGCGCGACCAGGCCGGCCACGTTGTGGGCGGGTGCGCGGGCGGCCCGAGAGACGTCCCCGTCGTCGGCAAGCGCTACGGCCTCGTCCGCCCGGTCCGCGGCAGCGGTCAGATCGCCGCGTTGGACGTGGGCCTGGGCCAGTTCCGCCAGCACCACGACCCGATGTTCGGGCGTCGGCTCGGCGGTCAGGGACAGTCCGAGATGGGTCTCGGCGGCGGCGTTGTCGCCGCGCCGCAGCGCGAGCGCGCCGAGACGTTCCTCGACGACGTCGAGGCCGGCTCCTCGGGACCCCGCTCGCGTGTAGCGGTTCGCGGCCGTGGGGTACTCGCCGGTGCGGACGTGCAGGTCGCCCAGGGTCAGCAGGAGCGCAGCGGCCTCACCGTGGCCGAGCGCCAGCGCCGTCTCCAGGTGGTCGATGGCCGCGTCGTTCGCGTACAGCTCCGCGGCCCTGCCGCCGGCTTCCGCGTGGGCTGCCGCGGCCTCCGCCTCCTGCCCGGCTTCGCCGAGGTGGTGGGCCAGGGTCGCTGCGGGGACCGGGATGGTGGCGCGGGCCAGCCCGTCCGCGGCCCGACGGTGCAGCAGCCGACGCCGCACGGGCGAGAGGTCGTCGAGGGTCGGTGGACCCCCGAGCACGGCCGCGGCGGCCAGCACCTGCCGAGCGACCTCGTCGAGCCGCTCGAAGCGGCTGCGAACCAGTTCATGCCAGTCGCCTGGGAGCTCCCAGCCGGTGGCACCGCTGGTCCGCGCTGCGAGGTAGGACACCACCAGGAACGGCACACCCTCGGATTCACGATGGAGCCGATCCGCGGCCTCCGCCGCGCCGCGTGCCGCCGCCAGCTGCCGGATGTCGTGGACCGCCAGCCGTGGCAGCTCGAGCCGCAGGTCGACGTGGGGGAGGTCGACAGCCTCGCGGCAGGTTGCCACGACCAGCATCGACCGGCCGGACAGTCGGCGTGCGAGGTAGGCGATCAGCTGCTGGGTCTCCGCATCGGCCTGGTCGAGGTCCTCGACCACGAGCAGACCGGGGTCGTCGCCGCCGACGAGCGGGGCTGTCAGCGTGGCCGCGCACGCGTCGAGCAGCCGGGTTCGCGCGCCCGGGCTCTGGAGTGGCTCCGCCGGTGCCGGGGTGCCCGCCACGTCCGGGGCCAGCCGGGCCAGCTCGGTCCGTACCGCGCCCTCGAGCTCACGAACATCGGGCGCCATCGTCCGCAGCGCTGCTGTGACGTCGCGTGGGTGCACCGCGGCGACTGGCGCTCGCCGGCGCCCTGGCGATGGTGGTCGGTGTCGCGATCGCGGGGGTCGCGACGGTGGCAACCACCTGCGACGCGCTCGACCCCGGTCAGATCGAGGTCGTGGCTGAGCGCAACACCTGGGCGCCGACCGGGGTGTCTGCCACCTCGGCGTCGGTCCTGTACGTCGACAACCGCGATCTGTTCCACCACACGTTCACGGTGGACGCGCTGGGCATCGACGTGGACCTGCCCGCTGCGACCGCCCGCACCGTGGCACTGGACGGTGTCGCGCCCGGCGTGTACGACATCATCTGCGACGTGCCGGGACACGAGGACATGGTCGGGACGCTGGAGATCACCGGATGAGGACCACGACCCTGCGGGTCGCCAACGCCCGCTTCGACCGGGTGGCGTTGGCGCTCGTCGGGGCGGTCGTCCTCGCCTCGGCGACCTGGTCGGCGTTCCTCATCGACTCCGTGCTCAGCTGGCTCCCCGTGGTGCCGCACACGCTGATCTGGCTGATCGGGACGTTCCTGGTGCTGCGCACCGAACACCGCTTCATCGGATGGCCGCTCGCGGCGTCGGGGGTGTTCGTGACCGGCTTCGTCTCTGTCCTCGATCCCGCTGTTCCTGTCCTTCCCGGAACAGCTGCGCATCTTCCCGCGTCGCCCGCTGGTCGAGCAGAAGCAGCTCAAGTGGTGCGTGTTCGGGCTCACGGCGATCCCGATGTACCTGCTGCCCGGGTTGCTCGGCTGGTCGGATGAGGCCTTCGGCGCGGTCGATGCTCTCACCACGCTCCTGTTCCCGCTGGCGATCCTGGTCGGCATCACCCGCTATCGGCTCTACGAGATCGACCGGATCGTGTCCCGCACCCGTGGCGTACGCGCTGGTGCTGGCCGTTCTGGCTGTCGTGTTCGTCGGGAGCGTTACGGGGCTGACCTCGCTGTTGCCGGACAGGACGGCATCGCAGTCGTGGTCACGACGGTCGTGGTCATGGCACTGTTCTCCCCGGTGCTGCGGCGGGTGCGCGACGCGGTCGACCGGCGGTTCGACCGCAGCCGCTACGAGGCCGG
Organism: Nitriliruptoraceae bacterium; assembly: GCA_046483565.1. GTDB lineage: Bacteria > Actinomycetota > Nitriliruptoria > Nitriliruptorales > Nitriliruptoraceae > T1Sed10-7. Next base: position 917 of record JAWOCZ010000096.1, on the reverse strand, counting down.
TCAGGTCGTCGAGCAGTTCGGTCGCACGATCACCGAGGTCTCCGACCTGACCGAGGTCCGCCTCCGGCTGCACGACGTGCTCGGCCGCACCGTCGCCCCCGCGACGGTCGCGGTCTGGGAGCCGGCGGGTGGGGACAGGTCGACCGCGGTTCGGTAGGTCACGTTGGGCCTCTCACTGCTGCCCTCCGAACGAGCAACGCCGAGTACGCCCGGAAGCCAGCGCACGAGCTACTCATCGGCATCGGGCAGCTCGGTTGACAGCCAACTCGGTGGTGAGCCGAGCATCACGGCACCGATCCGCGTGCGATCCCGAGGTGGCGACCCCGCCCGCGGATCCGGGCGGGGCCACCACGTCGGTGGGTCGCCGGTGGCTACGGCAGGGCGATCGGCGCCCAGCCGCCATCAGCACCGGCGGTGTCGGCCGCGCGAAGGAGCAGCGAGGCGGCCTGTGCGCGGCTCACGTCGCCGAGTCCGAAGGTGCGCTCGCCCACACCCTGGATGATCCCGGCCCCTGCCAGGGCCTGGATCTCCGATTGGAACGTGGTGCCGACGACGTCGTCGAACGCGACCACGTCATCTGGCAGGTTGAGCGACCCGGGGACCGTCGGGTCGTCGAGCACATCGAGCACGCCGAGGGTCAGCTTCGCGAACTGTCCGCGGGTCAATGGTTCCGCGGGTCCGAAGCTGCCGTCGGGCCGTCCGTCGACCAGGCCGGCCACCTGCAGGGCCGCGATGTTCTGGGCATGGGTGCTGTCCGCGATGTCGTCGAAGGGCAGCTCGCCGGGTTCCTCGAGGTCGGCAGCGAGCCCGATCTCGAGGTAGTTGCGCACGAAGGTGGCGGCTTGGCCGCGCGTGATCGTGGTCCGCGGACCGAACGTGCCGTCGGTGAAACCTTGGACCATGCCGTACTCGAGCGC
>JAWOCZ010000060.1:0-4510 GCA_046483565.1 Nitriliruptoraceae bacterium | reverse complement strand
CGGCGCCTTATCGATCGCATCGAACGCCATCGACTGCACATTCGGATTCGCCTTGTGCAACACGCTCGTGATCGCCGCCGTCAACGTCGTCTTCCCATGATCAACGTGACCGATCGTCCCGATGTTCATGTGCGGCTTCGTCCGCTCGAACTTCTCCTTGGCCATCGCGTGGTGCTCCTCGTGGTGTGACGGTCGTCATCCGCACGGGTGTGGTCGCCCGGCGGTGCCTGGGGTGACGCGTTGCCGCGTTCGCTCGGGCCGAACGGCGCGAGCGTCGCTGCACGCTGCAGAGCCTACAGAGACGCGAGGCCCTCCGGCCGCCCGGAAGGGAGGTGGAGGGCCTCGTGCTATCCGTAGCGGCGGGTGGACTTGAACCACCGACACAGCGATTATGAGTCGCTTGCTCTACCCCTGAGCTACGCCGCCTCGTGGCTGTCGGTCGTGCATCATGGTGCTCGCGGCACGTGCTGCGCGAAGGCGCCCCGAAGGCACCTCGAGCCCTGGCGCGGAATCGAACCGCGGACCTCTTCCTTACCATGGAAGCGCTCTGCCGACTGAGCTACCAGGGCGTGCGGCCGCGCAGCGTAGCCAGCACCGGCGGACCGGGCGAACCACGCACGATGCGTCGCTCGCGCCGATCTCCACACCGGGCACTGCGGGACGGTGGAGGGAGCAGGATTCGAACCTGCGAAGGCGAAGCCATCTGGTTTACAGCCAGACCCCTTTGGCCACTCGGGTATCCCTCCGGGCCGAGCATGGGCTCGGAGCCCGGCAGCGTAAGCACTCGGGGTCCTCGCGGCAAACCGGCGGGAGCCCGGTGTCCCCCGCGCCCCGGCGTGCATCGACGCCCCGTGGCGATGGACCTCGGGCGTGCCGGTGCGCACGGACCCGAACCGCTCGGTTCCGGTCGGGAAGTAGGCTCACCGACCCGGTGCCGAACGATGAGGATGAGGAGGACGACGATGGCAGAGTCCAGCTTCGACATCGAGGCGGGTGTCGACCGGCAGGAGGTCGACAACGCCATCAACCAGGCGGCTCGAGAGGTCGCCACCCGCTTCGACTTCAGGGACACCGACAGCGTGATCGCCTGGTCCGGTGACGAGGCGATCCAGGTCGAGTCGTCGAGTGAGGACCGCGCGCGGGCCGCGCTGGAGGTGCTGCGGGACAAGTGCGTCAAGCGCAAGGTGTCGCTGAAGGCGCTGGACATCGCTGAGCCGCGGGACGTCCACGGGGGCCGCAGCCGCATCGACGTGCAGCTGGTGACCACCCTGCCACCGGACCTGGCGAAACAGCTCGTGAAGGACATCAAGGCCACCAAGCTGAAGGTGACCCCGACCAACATGGGTGACCGGATCCGTGTGGCCGGGAAGAAGCGGGACGATCTCCAGGAGATCCAGCAGATGGTGACGGGCAAGGATCACGACGCCCCACTGCGGTTCACCAACTACAAGTAACGCACCGCTTCGAACCCTCTGTGGCACCGATGTGTGCCTCCTCCCCGTCTTCCCGGAGTGCACCCGGTGCCCGAGGGCCACACGATCCACCGCCTCGCCCGCGACCACGCCAGCTGGTTCGCGGGCCGACCCGTGCGCGTGGCCTCACCTCAGGGACGCTTCGACGCCGCAGCCTCGCTCCTCGACGGCTCGGTGCTCGAGGCCACCGACGCCCACGGCAAGCACCTGTTCCATCGCTACGCGGGTGACCGCTGGGTGCACGTCCACCTCGGCCTGTTCGGTCGCTTCTTCGTCCACGACCCTCCACCGCCCGAGCCGCGGCCGACGACGCGCTACCGCATCACCGGCGAGAGCCGGACGACCGACCTGGTGGGCGCGACGGCCTGCGAACTGCTGACCCCCGACGAGGTCGAGCTCCTGCGCGCGCGGCTCGGCCCCGACCCGATCAGATCGGACGCCGACCCCGAACGGGCCTGGGCGGCACTGCAGCGGCGATCGGTCGGCATCGGTCGGGCGCTCATGGATCAGCGCGTGCTCGCCGGGGTCGGCAACGTCTACCGGGCCGAGGTGCTGTTCGTCCACGGTATCCACCCCGACCTGCCCGCCAGAGAGCTGGAACGCGAGCACTTCGAGGCGATCTGGGGGACACTGGTCTCCTGGTTACGGCGCGGCGTCCGCGAACGACGCATCATCACGACCGACCCGGCAGAGATCGGACGGCCCCGGTCTCGCATGCGACGAGGGGACGCGACCTACGTCTATCGGCAGGAACGCTGCCGCCGCTGCGACACCGCGATCCGTCGCTACGACCTGGCCGGTCGGTGGGCCTACGTCTGCGAGACCTGCCAAGTGCCTCCCCAAGCGTCAACGAGCTCCTGAGCCAGCATGAACGCGACCCGGACCTCGCCCGGGTCGGTCCGCGTGCCCTCGCGCGTGATCTCCACCCGGATGCCGAGGAGGCCGAGCAGGGTCTTGCAGTCCTCGGCGTCCATCGTCTCCAGCCTCTCCCGAGCGGGCTCCGCGAAGTCGTCCAGTCGCTCGACCTCCCCGCGACCTCCCCTAGTCCTCCGTCACCAGTCCTCCGTCACCGGCCTCCGTCACCGGCCTCCGGGTCGGGCGCTCGGGCGGCGCCGTTCTCAACCAGCAAGCTGGCTCGTAGTATCGTCGGCGACCGTCCACCGAAGGGCCCCAGCGTGAACGTGATCGGCAAACTCGCACAGACCGCAGCTGCGCTCTGGATCCTGAACGTCTGGTTCCACCGGTTCAACAAGGACACCGGCTATCGAGGCGGGGATGCGACGAACATGAAGGAGGAGTTCGAGGAATACGGGCTCTCCGAGACCACGATGTATGCGGTCGGTGCCGCGAAGGTGAGCCTGGCGGGCCTGATGCTGGTGGGGCACGCGGCGCCCCGAGTCGTGCGGCCCGCTTCCATCGGTCTCGCCGCGTTCATGCTCGGCGCCATCGGCATGCACATCAAGGTCGGCGACCCGGTGAAGCAGTACCTCCCCGCCCTGTCGGTCTTCTCGCTGGCAACGATCTCGGCGATCCTCAACGGCGAACCGCAGCCGGTCGAGGACGTCACGAGCTGAGGAAGAGCACCGCGAGCACGGCGTTCAGCCCGCCGAGCGATGCGGCGGGCAGCATGAGGCGAGGTGCGTCGTGGATCCTGAGCCGGACGACCAGGCCCAGGACCATCAGCAGGGTCAGGCCGGCAGCACCGAACGCCCCCAGGGGGGCATACGCGAGTCCCAGGAGGACCGCGGCGCCACCGAGCAGCTCCATCACGCCGACGAAGATGCGGATCGCCGGCAAGCCGTACCGCGCGAACTCCTCCCGCAGGCGAGGCCGGAACAGGATGCCGAATCCGTAGTGCAGGAACGAGAGGCCCGAGACGAGCGCCAACACCACCACCAGGAGCATCCCCCAGTCAACCACACCGGGCGGGGTTGTCGTCCTCCACGCTCGGTCAGACCCGGGCGACGCCGCGCAGAGGCCGAAGCGCCGCGAGGAGCTCGGCGAGCTCCGCCTCCGCGGGGCCGCAGGCCGCCCTACGCAGCCTCACCCACTACCGCGGCCGCCGAGAACGGCCAGCCCGCGCCACCCCGGCGCAGGTCTGGCAGGCGCAACACCGCCTGCCAGACCTGCCAGCCACCACCCGACCGAGGCCCGAGATGACCACGCTGCGGCCGAGCGATGCCAGCGGGACCAGCGGGTCCCCATGGTGGCGGCGCCTGGCGCTGGCGGTGGTCGTGCTCCGGTTCGCGATCCCTCTGGTGGCGGTTCCGCTGATCCCGTTCCTGATCCGCAACGACATCACGTTGCTGGTGCTGCTGCGCCCCCAGAAGGAGTTCCTGCTGGTCGGAGGCGGCCAGACGCGCTACCTCGGTGAGCCCGGCATCCCCCCACTGCTGCTGGCCTACCTCCCGCTGGGTGTCCTGGCGGTCACGGCGTTCTTCGTCGTGGGCCGCGCCTACCGCACGTTGTTGAACGAAGCATCGGGTCCGGCGTGGTTGCACCGGGCGATCCCACCTCGACAGCTCGAACTGGCTCAGCGCGTCCTCGCGAGGCGGGGCCCGGCCATCGCGCTCATCGGCCGCATCGCCGCGATGCCACCGACCGTCCTCGCAGCGGCGGCCGGAACCTCCGAGGTGTCCGCCCCGCGCTACCTGCTGGCCGACGGCATCGGCGCGCTGTTCGCCTTCGCGATGGCCGTGGGGGTCGGTCTCGGACTCGGCCGCGCCTACGAGGAGGGGGGCGTATGGCTCACGGTCGTCGGCGTCGCACTCTTCGCCGCCATGATCGGTCTGGTGACCTGGTGGATCCGGCGTGAGGCCGAACGTGACAACGATGCGGGGTAGCGCGTGCTGCCGCCCGGGAAGCCGGAACACGGAGAGACGGTCCGCGGCTCAGCGCGTGGCTCCGCTGGGAGTCACGTGAGGTCGAACCGCTGTCCCGGTCCGAGCTGCCCCATCCGACGCGCCTGCTCCTCCAGTGCCGCGATCCGCTCGGGGATCGGCGGGTGGCTGGAGAACAGCTTGCTCGCCGCCCGTCCC
>JAWOCZ010000006.1:0-12756 GCA_046483565.1 Nitriliruptoraceae bacterium | reverse complement strand
GCGTCGCGACGGTGGACGTGGACTCAGTCGTCATGGTGTTCCGCCTCCCGGGTGTAGACGAGCACCATACGGATCGAGCCGGGTGCTCGTGGGGCGAACCTTCCGATACCACCGATGTAGCTGGGCCACTATGGGCGGTTGGTCGACGCTGCGCACCCGCCCATAGAAGCTCCTATACGTGTCAAGCGGCTCGGGCGAGGGAGGTGTGGGGGACGTCTTCGATCAAGATCTTGTAGACCTCGCGGGCGATGTAGCGCTTGAGCCGGCGAAGGATGTCGAGGTCGGCCTTGCCATCGGGGGCGCGCTTCTTGACGTAGGCACGGGTGCGTTCGCAGCGGGACAGCCGGTTGACCGCGATCATGTGCAGCGCGCAGTTCGCGTCGCGGTCACCGCCCTTGTTGAGCCGGTGCCGGTCGACGTGTTTCCCTGAAGAGGCGGGCAGTGGGGCAACGCCGCACAGATGCGCGAACGATCCCTCCGAGCGGAGTCGTTCGGGGTTGTCGCCGGCGGTGACCAGCAGCTGCGCCGCGGACTGCACCCGATGCCCTGCTGTGCCACCAGCGCTGGCGCGGTCGCGCGCACGAGTGGCTCGAGGTGGGCGTCGAGCTCATCAATCTCGGCGACCAACGCAAGGTAGCGGCGGGCGAGCTTCTTCAAGCCCAGCTTGGTCGCCGCCTCGACCGTGCCGAGCGTGGAGCCGGGACGTAGCGCGGCGGCCTTGCGAACCTTGGCCAGCGTGGTCATCCCGTCGAACGCTTCACGCAGCTCGTCAGGGGCAGACACGACCAGGGCGTGGAGCTGGTTGATCGTCGCGATCTTGGCGCGCATGGCCGATCGGCGGGCAACCCGCAGCACCCGGATCATCTCCACGTTGCCGTCGGCGGACTTGGGGACCCCGGTAGCCTGGCCCGAGAGCACCGAGCGGGCCGCGCCCTCAGCGTCGGTGATGTCGTCCTTGCCGCGCTGACGACGCAGCTTGCGGTCAGGCCGATCCACCTCGACCACCGTGATCCCGCGGGAACGTAGCCACCGGAACAGCCCGGCCCCATACGAGCCGGTCCCCTCGATCCCGACCCGGTCGATCACCCCGAACGCTGACGCCCACTCCAGTAGCTGCCCGAACCCCGCCCGGGTGGTCGGGATCTCGATCGCACCCAGTCGGCCACCAAGGTGATCGAGGGCAACCGCGACATGGATGTCAGCGTGCGTGTCGACCCCGAGGGTGATCAGACGCTCATCGTGTGGCACCGTGTTCATGTTCGTCTCCTTGCTTAGCGGCAGAGGGACGACACGGCGAGTCGGGTCTTCGGACAGGACTGCCACGGGACTAGCGGTCAAGCTCCTTATGAAGTCACGAGGCCCGGCTTCGTCGTACCTCACGGGAAGCCCAGGGCCGGGGACGGTTCTTTGCAAAGGCACCACGGCCCATCACGGCTGGAGTCACACCGACCCCGGACCACCCACCAGCATCCTGCCTACGAACACCGGCAACTGCACCATGGCAGTCACGGTTTCCGGTCACCGTCTCGACAAGGTCGGCTGCGAACTCGCGCGTGGTGGGTGACAGTGGGAGCGCTGATCGTGAGCCGGGCTGATCGGGTCTGCCCCTGGGTTCGGCGGAGGCTCGGTTCGTGGCACTCGAACTAGCCGGTCGACCACTTCGCGGGACGGCCGGTTCTGCAGGATGTCTTGCGAGGCCCGCTGCTAAAGGCGTGCTTCCCCTCCATCGAGGGCAACCAACGTCCAGGCGCCATTGCAGCCTTGGCGGCCTCCTGGCCACGGGCGCCAAGCCGGGCGAGGCCCGCCACCACATGAACGTGCGGCCGGACAACCTCGCCGTAGCCCGACGCGGCACTTCGCTGATGGCCGCGGTCTTCGGAGGCTACGGCTCGCGGTGTGGCTGACGGGGTACGCACGACCTCACGACGGTCCTGACCCGACGGGCGGACGATGGTTGTGAGCCGTTCGTGAGTCCAGTCCCGGATGCTGCCGGACATCCACCGCCAGGCGCACCTGCGTCTGGCAACCGACGGACGAAGGAATGCGTGATGGCTACCGCTACGACCGTGCAACTGCTCACCATCGTCGACGCCGCCCGGCACCTCGGCATCTCACGCTCCAAGCTCTACGAGCTCCTCGCCGCCGGCGAGCTGCCGTCGGTGCGGATCGACAGGACCCGCAGGATCACGATGTCCGCGCTCGAGGAGTTCGTCGCCGACCACACCGACCGGGAACCGGCACGGTCCCCCCGCGTGAGGCCACGGCACGGACATCCCGACGTCGCAGGGGACACGGGTGGACCCGTCTGCACAAGGCCGGTCCCAGGAGGACACGGCCGACGCGAACGACCCCCGTTTCCTGTCAGATCTTCCTGTCAAGACGACAGCTACTGGCAGGATTCGGGGTCGTAGAGGGGTGGGGCGTAGAGGATTCGAACCTCTGACCTCTTGCGTGTCGAGCAAGCGCTCTAACCAACTGAGCTAACGCCCCGCGAGTGCGACCGCGAACCGTACAGCGGCCCCACGTGCCCGGCAAACCCCGTGCCACTCACCGACGGTCGGCCCTTGTTTCCGTGCGCAGAACACCACCCCGGCTACCCTCCGGATGGCAGATCAAAGGCGCCGTGGTCGCAATGCATGCCTCCTCCCTCGAGCCGCCTCCGGGTCGGGACCTCCTGTCCGGAGCCCGTACGACCTCGCTGGTCGTGTTCGGCCTGTGGGCCATCGCGCGGGCCGCTGAGTCGGGGCTCGCACTGTGGGTCAGACACGCCGCCGCGACACCGCCGCCTGAGTGACGCACCGCCTCGACACCCCTTCCGGGTGACGCACCGTCTCGACACCCCTTCCGGGTGATCGGTCAGCCAGCACCGCGCTCCACACGTGCGCTCGACCGGTCCATCGACCCGCAGAGGCAGGACCATGCCCACAGCCACCGAGCCACCGATCTTCCACCTCGACGGCGGCCGTTACGTCGCCTCGGACCTGGCCCGGGGCCCCTGGGACCCACGCGCCTGCCACGGCGGAGCGCCGGCGGCACTGCTCGCCGCCGCGATCGATCGGGTGCCAGCCCCGGTCGCCATGCAGGGTGTCCGGCTCACCTTCGACCTGCTGCGACCCGTGCCGGTGGGTACCCCGCTTCGACTGGACGTCGAGGTGATCCGCGAGGGCCGTCGTGTCCAGCTGGTCGACGCCCGGCTCACGCAGGCAGACGATGGTCCGGAGCTGGTCCGTTGCCGGGCGTTGCGGATCCGTTCCACCAGCCTCGAGCTCCCCACGGGTCGCCCCATGGCCGCCGAGGCCACGGCTCCGCCACCCGAGTCCCTTCCGCGCGTGAGCGGGGTTCCCGGTGTTGAGGGCGAGGGCTTCTGGACCGCAGTGGACGTGCGGCTGGTCGACGGCGAACTCGGCCGTCCCGGGATCGGTCGAGGGTGGTTCCGGGTCGTCGCGCCGCTGACCGATGGCCTCGATGAGCGCCCTGCGGCCACGACCAGCCTGACACCTGACCCGTCGGCATGGGGCGCGGCCGGGTCCCCATCCCCCAACGGCCGGTGGAGCGTGGGCGGCGCCCTGCCGCTCACGCCGCTGGCACGCGTCGCGGCGACCGGTGACTTCGGCAACGGCATCGGTGCGCCGCTGGCGATGGGCCCGTTCCGCTACCTCAACCCGGACCTGACGGTCGACGTGCACCGCCTCCCGGTCGACGAGTGGGTCTCCCTCGAGTCCCGGTCAGTCGCACAACCGGCCGGGGTCGGCCTGACGACCGGCACCCTCGGTGACCGCGAGGGAGCACTGGGCACCTGCCTCCAGAGCCTGTTCATCGACGCCGCCTGACCACGCCGGCGCGCCGGGAGGCAGGATCGGGTGCACTCTGCCCCGGATCCCGGGGTGTTCCGCACCCGATCCCGGGATACCGGGGTGTTCCGCACCCGATCCGCACCAGCCGCGGCGCACCACACCCGGCCACACCGTCCCCACCCCGGATCGGGTGCACTCTGCCCCGGATCCCGGGGTGTTCCGCACCCGATCCCGGGGTATCGGGATCTTCCGCACCCGATCCGGGGACGGGATTGGGGATCGGGGATCGGGGGGTGTCGTGCCACGTGGCATCCGGGTCTCGCCGCAGGACTCAGCCGGCAGCGGCCTCGAGCAGCACCGCGCTGCGCGCCGGCAACGAGCCGGTGAACGGCTCACCCTCCCAGGCCGGATCGAGTGAGGTGGTCAGCATCACCCGCCACCCCGGCGCGTGCTCCACCTCGAGGTCGCTGCCGCCGAGGTTGGCCAGCACGCGAACGGCCGGTGCCAGCGGTGCATCGACACCGCCGCCTCGTTCGAAGGCGACCACTTCGTCGTGGACGTCGAGGTGGTGCATCGCCCCGGAGCGCAGGCTCGGATGCTCCCGGCGCAGCGCGATCAGCCGGCGGTGGAGGTGCAGGACGGAGCGCTCGTCGTCGCGCTGGGCCTCGACGCTGTGGCTCGTCGGGTCCGGTGGCCACGGCAGCCACGGCACACCGGCCCAGCCGTGGTAGCGCGCCGCATCGCGGGTCCAAGGCAGCGGTGCTCGGCAGCCGTCGCGTCCACCGGGGTCGACCACCCGCTCGGGCGGCACCACCGCGTCCGCCATCCCGAGCTCGTCGCCCATGTACAGGAACGGCACACCGCCCAGGGTGAACAGCAACGTGGCGGCCACACGCGCTCCGTCCTCACCACCGGCACGGCTCGCCACACGGGACCAGTCGTGGTTGGAGAGCACCCAGGTCGGTGGGACGCCGACCGCCTCGAGGCAGGACTGGACGTAGCGGATCGTGTCTCGCCAGGACCGCGCCTCCCACGGGGCGTACAGCAACCCGAACTGGAAGGCGAGATGCAGGCGATCAGGGCCCACGTAGCTGGCGACCTTGGCGGCGTCGGGCAGGTTCACCTCACCGACCATCGTCGTCCCGGGCACCGCGTCGAGGCAGTCTCGGATCGCCCGCAGGTGCGGGGCGACCGCGTCCGGTTCGTGGTGGTGACCGGCACGGGGCACGCCACGGAGGGCCTCCGGGTCGTCACGGAGCCCGGCATCCTTGCCGATCATGTGGATGACGTCGGCGCGGAAGCCGTCGACGCCGCGCGCCATCCAGAAGCGCAGGACATCGAGCATGGCCTCACGCAGCTCGGGGTTCGCCCAGTTGACGCTCGGCTGCTCGGGCAGGAACTCGTGCAGGTAGTACTGGCCGGTGGCCTCCTCGAAGGTCCACGCCGGCGCGCCATCGGCGAAGTGACGCGTCCAGTTGTTGGGCGGTCCGCCGTCGGGCCCCGGATCACGCCACAGGTACCAGTCCCGCTTGGGCGCCTCGCGCGAGCCGATCGCGTCCTGGAACCACGGGTGCTGGTCGGAGGTGTGGTTCGGGACGAAGTCCAACCACACCTCGAGGCCCCGCTCGTGGGCCGCCGCGATCAACGCATCGACGTCGCCGAGCGAACCGAACAGCGGGTCGACGTCGCAGTGATCGCTGACGTCGTACCCGAAGTCCCTCATCGGCGACCGGTAGATCGGCGAGAGCCACACCGCGTCGACCCCCAACCAGGCGAGGTGGTCGAGTCCGGCGGTGATCCCGGCCAGGTCGCCGATGCCATCCCCGGAGGCGTCGCGGAAAGAGCGGGGATAGATCTGGTAGACGACGCCGTCGAAGGGGCTCCTGCTGGCGCTGGCCAACGGCCTCACGTCGCCGGACGCCGGCTCCTCCACAGCGCGGGACGGCCGGTCGGACGCCGGAACGGGCCCATCGTCCACCTCAGCTGTCCTCCTGGTGCGGCCACGGCCGCTGCCGCTGTTCGGCGGCGATCCGCCGCTGCTCCCGATACCAGACCGCCAGGGCCGTCACTCCACAGCTGATGGCACCACCGAAGGCCGCGGCACCGGCGACGGCGAAGTTCGCCGTCATGCGCATGTCCCCGCTGACCAACGCTGCCACGAGCAGGAACCCGGCAAGTCCGAAAGCGGCCAGGCCCGCGATCTTGAAGGGCTTGCCGACCTCGGCCCCCGTGTACCCGTTGCGTCCGACGAAGTAGACCGCGGCGATCGCCGGCCCGAACAGCAGTGCCATCAGCACCTCGGGCCTCCCGTCTGCCTGGTGGGCGAGGTGGTGCCCCGCCCGTCTCCTGGCACGGTACGTGGTGGGCCAGGAGGCTGCAGGTCGCGGGTCCTTCGGTCCTGTCCGCCGCCGATCGGTCGTGCGAGGCTCCGCTCGTCGACGCTGAACGGCGGCACGGCACCCGGAATGTCACCCGGTACGCCACCCGGCATGCCCGCCCGGCAGGCCAACCCTGGAGGCTGACCGGAAGACCACACGGCACGCCACCCTGGAGGCTGACCGGCAGACCACCCGGTACGGCGGCCACTCGGGTCGCCGCGGGGGCGGGAGCCGGGGTGTGACCCAGCCGCCCGCGTCGGCGCACGATCCCACGACCCACAGCTCACCCGACCCCGGAGCACCGCCGTGGACGCCCCGAACCTGCTCGTGGCCTACCAGAGCGTCGAGGGCCACACCCGTCACGTCGCCGAACGGATCGCCGAGCGCCTGCGGGCCGGTGGTGCGCTGGTCACGCTGGCCGTCGCTGATGCGGCGCCCGCGCCGACACGGTTCGCGGGGGTGGTCGTCGGTGACCCCATCCACGCCGGCCAGCACACCCCGGAGCTCACGGCCTACCTCAAGGCGCACGCCGCCACGCTCGAGCGGGTCCCGACCGCGTTGTTCCAGGTCTGCCTGACCTCGGCCGACCGCTCGCCGGAGCAACTGGCCACCACCGGCGGCTACGTCGCCGCACTCACCGAGGCGACCGGGTGCACGCCGGACCTGGTGGCACGTTTCGCGGGCGCCCTGCGCTACACGCGATACGGCCGGCTCAAGCGGGCGTTCATGCGGCGTATCGCCGCCGGGTCGGGCCACTCGACCGACACCTCCCGCGATCACGTGTTGACCGATTGGGACGAGGTGGACGGCTTCGCCGACGACGTCCTGCTGCTCGTACGCTCCCGTCAGCGGTCCTGAGGCTCGCGCCTCCCCGCGCCTCCCCGCGCCTCTGCGCGCGTCGCCGCGCCTCTGCGCGCGTCGTCGCGTCGCAGCAACGACGACGGGATGGCCGAGGTAGCTACGTTGGTCCCGAGCGGTTCCCGCCGCGGTCCGCCCCCGGCACGATCGCACGAAGCCTCCACCTCGCCATCGGACGATCATGAGCACCTCGATCCCACCGTCGTCGCGGATCACGCCCCTGGTTCGTGGCTGCAAGGGGCAGTGCCCCCATTGCGGCAGCCGGGGGATCTTCGCCGGCCTGAACGACCTCAAGGACCACTGCCCGACGTGCCGTTTCTCCTTCGTACGCGAGGAGGGGTACTGGCTCGGCGCGATGATCGTGATCATGGCGCTCGTCATCATCATCTTCGGCACCTGGACGGTAGGCGGTCTCCTGCTGACCTGGCCCGACGTGCCATGGACGATGCTGACCGTCGTCGGCATAGGGCTCAACATCCTGGTGCCCTTCACTCTCTACGGCTGGTCGAAGACCATCTGGGTCGGCCTCGACATGACCTTCAATCCTGCGAGCGCCGAGGAGTTCGCCCCGGAGACTCCAGCGGAGGAGTAACGCCGCAGCCCGGTCGAGGCCCGACTCAAGTCCTAGTTGAGGCCGTCTCGAGGCTGAGTTGAGAGTCGGTTCGAGGCTGAGTTGCGGGTTGGCTCGAGGCTGCATCGAGGGTCGGACCAAAGCCCCCGTCAAGGGTCGGTTCGAGGCCGAGTTGGGGCGGCTCAAGACCGAGTTGCAGATGGCTTCAGAACCGAGTTCAGGGTGGGTCGGCGCCCGCCTTGGTCCAGTTGAGGTGCGGTTGAGGTCGATTCGAGTCTGAGTCGATGGTTGAGCTGCCGGCCGAGCGTCCACAGGTCCCCGGTCGTGCGTCGCAGCGACGTCGCAACGGTCAGGCATCATGCACCCTCGAGGCGCGCAGGCGCCCCCACCACCGCACACCACCACCGCCACCGCCACCGCCCCGAACGCCACCACCGCACACCCCCACCACCACCGCCACCGCCACCGCCCCGAACGCCGCCACCGCAGACCCCGATCCGTCAGCCGGAGCCCTCATGGTGCGATTCGTCCACACCGCCGACTGGCAGCTCGGCATGCGGCGTCACTTCCTCGGCCCGGGGCCGCAGGACCGGTTCAGTCAGGACCGTCTGGAGGCGGTCGCTGCCATCGGCCGTCTCGCCGGCGAGGTCGGTGCTGTCGGTGTCGTGGTCGCCGGGGACGTGTTCGACGACAACCAGGTCGATCGCCAGACCGTCCTGCGGACCATCGAGGTGCTGCGCGGCTTCCCGGACGTGCCGATCCTGCTCCTGCCCGGCAACCACGATCCGCTCGATGCCGGCAGCGTGTTCAGCCGGCCGGAGTTCCGGGAGGCCTGCCCACCCCACGTGCAGGTCGTCAGCGACCGCGCCCCGATCCACCTCGCCGAAGGGGTGGAACTCGTGGGCGCTCCGTGGCCGGTGAAGCGCCCGCTGCGCAACCCCGCCCTGGACGTGTTGGACGACCTCGAGCCGACCTCCGGTACCCGTATCCTGCTGGCCCACGGCGGGGTGGACGCGGTCGGTGGCGACTTCGACCAGACCGGGGTGCTGCCGCTGGCGGAGCTGGAGGCCGCGATCCACGATCAGCGGGTCCAGTTCGTCGCGCTCGGTGACCGCCACTCGGCGACCGAGGTCGGCGCGACGGGACGCATCTGGTACCCGGGCGCACCGGAGCCGACCGCCTACGTGGAGCAGGAACCGGGCAGGGCACTGGTCGTCGAGGTCGAGGATGGCGTGGTGGAGGTCGAGAGGCGACAGATCGGACGGTGGACCTTCCGCCAGCAGGTCTTCGACGTCGCCGGTGGGGCTGACCTGGAGACGGTCCTGCGCTGGCTCGACGAGCCCCGCGACAAGCCGCACACGATCGCCAAGGTCGCGCTGCGCGGCACGTTGACACTGGCCGAGCGCACCCGGCTCGAGAGCGCGCTCGAGGCGGCCGCCACGACCTACGCCGCCCTGGAGTCCTGGGAGCGGCACCAGGAGCTGACCACCACCCCTGACCAGGAGGATCTGGACGCCATGGAGGTCGGCGGGTTCGTTGCCGACGCGGTCGCGGAACTCCGGGAGGTGGCCGCCGGGTCGGGAGAGGACGCCGAGGCCGCCGGCGACGCCCTGGCCCTGCTGTACCGCACGGTGGTGCGCGGATGAGGCTGCAGCGTCTGACCCTGCGCCACGTCCGGGGCGTCGAGGAACGGACCGTCACCCTCGCATCGGCGGGCGCGGACACCGGCGTGGTCATCGTGGAGGGCCTGAACGAAGCCGGGAAGAGCACCCTCGGCGATGCCCTGGACGTGCTGCTCACCTACAAGGACAGCAGCCGGCACGGCGACGTCCGGAGCCTGCAGAGCGCTGGTCGGGAGGAACCGCCGGAGGTCGAGGCCGAGCTCGACCTCGGTGGCCACCGGTTCGTCTACCACAAGCGCTACCTCAAACGCACCGCCACGACCCTGACCTTCAGCGCGCCCCGCGGCGAGCAACTCTCGGGTGATGCTGCCCACGACCGCGTCGATGCCCTGCTGCACGAACACCTCGACGTCGCACTGTGGTCCTCTCTGCGGCTACGCCAGGCCGACGGGTTGGCACAGACGGCGCCGGGCCACGCACGGGGGCTGGCGACCGCGCTCGCCGAGCACAGCGACGCCAGTGCCATCGGTGATCGCGAGCTGACGGTCCTGCAGCGTGTCCAGGAGGAGTACGAGCGGTACTTCACCGCCAAGGCCGGCACACCCAAACCACTCCTGCGGGACGCGGCGACCACGGTCCAGGACCTCACCGGGGACCTGGCCGCGATCGACGAGAAACGCGCCACGTTGACGGCGGATGTCGAACGCGCGGACCGACTGACCAGGTCCCTGCCCGCGCTGCGCTCCCAGGTCACCGAAACCGCGGCGCGGGCCGAGGAGCATGCGGCCCGCCGCGCCGAGGTCGCCGCCCTCGCTGAGCAGGTCGACCGGCTCCGGGACGTGGCGGAGCAGGCCGCCGCCACGCTCGAGCGCCTCGAGGAGCGGCGCCGGAGCCGCGCGGCACTGACCGAGGAGCTCGCCGAGGTGACGGCGGCGCAGCAGGAGCGAACGGCGGCGCTCGCCACGGCGCAGGCACGCCAGCGGGACGTAGAGGAGCGGCTCGAGCTGGCTCGGGCCGAGCTCGAGGCGGCGCAGGAACGCCAACGCGACGCCAGAGGTGCCCGCGAACTCGCCCAGGGCGACCTCGATCTCCTGGGACAACAGCAGGCGCTCGCCCGGTCGCGTGCCCGAGCCGAACGCGCCACCGAGGCGCTGGCCCGACGCCGTGACGCCGAGGCCACCACAGCCGCGATCACACTCGATGACGCCGGCCTGGACGAACTCCGTGCGGCCCAGCACGAGCTGACCCGGGCCCGGGCCGCCCTCGATGCCGTCAGTCCGGAGCTGCGGTTCACCGCTGACCGTGACGTCGAGCTGCTCGCCGATGGTGAGTCGATGGAGATGGCGCCGGGCGAGCGAGCACGCTGGCCGGTGCGGGGCACCTTCTCCCTGCGGATCGAAGAGGTCGGCGAGGTGGAGGTGCTGGCGGGTGCCGGGATCGACGACGCCGCCGAGGCGCACCGCCTGGCCGCCGAAGAGCTGCGCGTCGGCTTCGAGCGGGCCGGTGTCACCGACCTCGCCGCCGCCGAGCGCGCCGTCCGCCAGCGCCGGGAAGCCGAGCGCACCATCGCCGAGGCGCAGCGTGAACGCGAGACCGCGCTGGAGGGGCAGGCGGCGGCGGAGCTCGACGAGGAGATCGACCGTCTCGAGCGGACGGTCGCGCGCGAGCTCGGCACTCGGGACACCACGGCGGCACTGCCGGACTCGATCGCCGCGGCCCGCGCCGCCCTGGAGGCCGCCACCGCCGCCGAACGGGATGCCGACGAAGGCGTCGCGGGCCCCGCCACCGAGGTGGAGTCGGCCCGGGCGGCGCTCGAGCGGGACCGGGCCCACGCCATCGAGTTGACCACCCGTTGCAGCGAGGCCGACCACCGCCTCACCGCGATCCGTGCGGAGCTCGCCGAGGCCCGGGAGCGCGCCAGCGATGACGAGCTGGCCGCCGAGGTGGCAGCAGCCGAGGAGGCGCGAACCGCAGCGCAGGCAGAAGCCGGAACCGCGGCCTCGAGGCTGGCGGCCGCCGACCCGGACGCCGTCAACGAGCTGGCGGACAACGCCGCAGCGGTCTCGGCCGATGCCCGTGACCGGCTGCAGGCCGCGGAGCAGGACCTCCGGGACACGCGGGTGCGGATCAGTGCGCTCGGTGGCGATGGGTTGTGGGAGCAGCGCGAAGCGGTCGCCACCGAGCTCACCCACGCGCAGACCACCCTGATGGGGCTCGAGCGACGCGCCGAGGCCGCGCGCACCCTTCGCGACACGCTCGAACGGCATCGCATCGAGGCCCGGGATCGCTACGCCGCGCCGCTGCGCGAAGAGCTCGTGGTCTACGGGCGGATGCTCTACGGCCCCGAGTTCGACCTCGAACTCGACGATGACCTACGCATCGCGCGCCGGTACCTCGATGGACTGTGGCTGGACGTCACGCAGCTGTCGGTCGGGGCGCGGGAGCAGCTTGCGCTGCTCGGTCGACTGGCGTGCGCCTCACTGCTCGGGGAGCACGGTGGCGTCCTGTTGTTCGACGACGCCCTCGGCAACACCGATCCCGATCGCCTGGAGCGCCTGGGGGCGGTGCTGCGCTCGGCCGGTCAGCACGCCCAGGTGATCGTGCTGACCTCCTACCCCGACCGGTACCGCCACGTCGGCGGTGCCACCCGTGTCACGCTGTGAACCGGGGGCCGAACGATCCGGCGCTGCTGGCCACCGCACTGTCGATCGCGGCGCGCGCGCACGCGGGGCAGGTCGACAAGGCCGGCAACGCTTACCTCGCGCACCCGCTACGGGTGGCCGCACGGGTGATGGACGACGGCGACGAGGTCGTGGCCGCCGCCCTGCTCCACGACGTGCTGGAGGACTCGGAGCTCACCCTGCAGGACCTGGCCGGTGCCGGGTTGCCCCCGAGGGTGCTCGAAGCCGTGGACCGACTCACCCGACGGCCCGGGGAGACCCACGGCGCGGCCGTGCGACGGGCAGCGGCCCACCCGATGTCGGCCCTGATCAAGCGTGCCGACATCGCCGACAACAGCGATCCGGACCGACTCGCGCTGCTCCCCGAGGAGCTCAAAGCGCGGCTGAGCGCGAAGTACGCGCGGGCGCTGGCCGTGCTGGAGGACCCGGAGCGCACCGTCGACGGCGACTGAGCTCGCCCCGCAGCGGTCGCGGGAGAGCGATGCTCAGCGCGGCCCCGGTGACCTGCGATCACGGCTTCGTTGCCGCCCGTGGCCGGCGACCTGCGATCACGGCTTCGTTGCCGCCCGTGGCCGGTGACCTGCCATCACGGCTCAACCAGCCTTCGGTCCGGGCTACCGGCCGCTGCGGACCGACCCCAGTCGCGGGACCGCAGCAGCAACGACGCAGCGCCGACCCCGACCAGCCCGAGGGCAGCACCGGGTTGTGCACCGAACGCCATCGCGGTCGGGATGCCAAGGAACAGCGCCGCGCCGCCGAGGATCGTGGCAACGGCGCTGTCGGTCTGTGGGACGCTGCTTCGGCGGCGCGTCTCGAAGGCGACGACGGCCGCGATCAGAGGCGCCACCATCA
>JAWOCZ010000002.1:0-7560 GCA_046483565.1 Nitriliruptoraceae bacterium | reverse complement strand
CGTTCCATGGCAGATTTCGTCGGCTCAGTCGACCAAGGCACGACCTCGACCCGCTTCATGATCTTCGATCATGGCGGCAACGAGATCGCCAAGCACCAACTCGAGCACGAGCAGATCCTCCCGCAGGCCGGTTGGGTCGAGCACAACCCCGTCGAGGTCTGGGAGCGGACCTCCGCGGTGATCATGACCGCCCTGGGCTCCGCCAAGCTGGATGCCTCCGACCTGGCGGCGCTGGGCGTCACGAACCAGCGTGAGACCACGGTGGTCTGGGACAAGAACACCGGGCGTCCGTACTACAACGCGATCGTCTGGCAGGACACCCGGACCGACAAGATCGCAAGCAAGCTGGAGCGGGAAGGCAAGGGTGACGTCATCCGTCAGAAGGCCGGGCTGCCGCCCGCGACCTACTTCTCGGGTGGCAAGGTCCAGTGGATCCTGGAGAACGTCGACGGCGTCCGTGCCGCGGCGGAGCGTGGTGACGCGATCTTCGGGAACATGGACACCTGGGTCATCTGGAACCTCACCGGCGGCACGCGCGGCGGCAAGCACATCACCGATGTGACCAACGCCTCACGCACGATGCTGATGAACCTTCAGACGCTGGATTGGGACGAGGAGCTGCTCGGCTTCTTCGACATCCCGCGGGCGATGCTGCCCGAGATCCGGCCGTCCTCCGACCCGGAGCTGTACGGGATGACTCTGGAGACGGGCCCGCTGAGCGGCGAGGTGCCGCTGTGTGGTGACCTCGGTGACCAGCAGGCGGCCACCGTCGGTCAGGTGTGCTTCTCGCCAGGTGAGGCGAAGAACACCTACGGCACCGGCAACTTCATGCTGCTCAACACCGGGACCGAGATCGTCCACTCGAAGGCCGGTCTGCTGACCACGCCGGCCTACAAGTTCGGCGACGAGCCCGCCGTCTTCGCGCTCGAGGGCGCGATCCCGGTGACCGGTTCGGCCGTGCAGTGGCTGCGTGACCAGCTGGGCATCATCAGCGGTGCCGCGGAGACCGAGACCCTGGCGCGCCAGGTTCCCGACTCCGGCGGGATGGTGTTCGTCCCGGCGTTCTCCGGGCTGTTCTCGCCGTACTGGCGTTCCGACGCCCGCGGCGCGATCGTCGGTATCAGCCGCTTCAACACCAACGCGCACCTCGCCCGGGCGACGCTCGAGTCGATGTGCTGGCAGACCAAGGACGTCGCGGACGCCATGGAGAAGGACTCCGGCGTTCCGGTCGAGGCGCTCCGGGTCGATGGTGGTGTGACGAACAACGATCTCGCCATGCAGATCCAGGCGGACGTCCTCGGCGTCCCGGTGTACAAGCCGGTCGTCGCCGAGACCACGGCGCTCGGTTCGGCCTACGCGGCCGGCTACGCGGTCGGGTTCTGGAACAGTCAGGACGAGATGCGCGACAACTGGCAGGAGGACAAGCGCTGGGAGCCGCAGTGGTCCGACGACCAGCGCGAGGCGGGCCTCGCGCAGTGGCACAAGGCGGTCGAACGCACCTTCGGGTGGGTCGACGTCGAGTGAGACGCTGAGCGTCGCCGTACCAATGGTGGGGCCCCGTAGCCCGGGGCCCCACCGGCACCGCCACCGCGCACCTGCACCGCCCACCGGCACCGCCCACCCGCACCGCCCACCCGCACCGCCCATCGGGCGCGAACACCGGTTACGGCCAAGATCACCCCGCGGCCCCGGTGTGGCGATGACCGGACACCGGGCAGCGGGCCAGATGGCTTGTCAGAAGGACCTTGCGGCACGTGCAGGGTCCGGCATCATTGCACGACGAGCGGCGCGTACCGGCTGCCGCAGACGGGTGCCCCGTCGGCACCACGCCGTCACGCCGGCAGCGTCGCGATCCCGCCCGAGCCGATCGAGAGGCTCAGGGCACGACCGACGGAGTGAAACGTGGCGACGACACCCATGTCCACGGCAACACGGACGGAGTCCCTCGAGGCGATGGCCAGCGAGGAGCTCGACGTCCTCGTGATCGGCGGCGGCGTGACCGGGACGGGCGCCGCGCTCGACGCGGTGACCCGCGGTCTGAACACCGGTCTGGTCGAGATGCGCGACTGGGCGAGTGGGACCTCCTCACGTTCCACGAAGCTGCTGCACGGTGGCCTGCGCTACCTCGAGATGCTGGACTTCGGTCTGGTCCGCGAGGCACTGCGCGAGCGCGGACTGGTCATGCAGAAGCTCGCGCCCTACCTCACGCGTCCGATCCCCTTCATCTACCCGTTGACGCACAAGGGGTGGGAGCGGCTCTACGTCGGCTCCGGCATCCTGCTCTACGACGTGATGGCGAAGGAGAAGGGCGCGAGCAAGGGGGTGCCGAACCACAAGCACCTGTCGAAGTCCACCATCATGAAGCTGTTCCCCGGGCTGGATCCGGACGTGTGCGTCGGCGCGATCCGCTACTACGACGGCCAGGTCGACGACGCCCGCCACACGATGGCGCTGGCCCGGACCGCAGCCTCCCATGGTGCCCACGTCGCTTCACGCGCCCAGGTCACCGAGCTCGTGCGCGATGCCGGCCGCGTCGTCGGCGCGGTGGTCCGTGATCTGGAGACCGGCCAGGAGTACCAGGTCCGGGCACGGTCGGTGATCAACGCCACCGGGGTCTGGACCGACGAGATGCAGCAACTGCTCGGTGAGGAGGGTGAGTTCACGGTCAAGGCCTCCAAGGGCATCCACATCCTGGTCCCGCGGGACCGGATCAAGGCCAAGGTGGGCATGATCCTGCGCACCCCCACCAGCGTGCTGTTCACGATCCCCTGGCATCATCACTGGATCATCGGTACCACCGACACCGAGTACGACCTCGACAAGGCGGACCCGACCGCCTCCGCGGAGGACATCGAGTACGTCCTGGGTCAGGCCAATCGGGTGCTGAAGCAGAAGCTGACCAAGGACGACATCGTCGGCACCTACGCGGGCCTGCGTCCGCTGGTCGCCGGCAACGCGGACTCCACCGCCAAGCTGTCGCGAGAGCACCTGGTGATCGAGACGACCCCCGGCATGATCGTCGTGGCCGGCGGGAAGTACACCACCTACCGGGTCATGGCCGAGGACACCGTCGATGCGGCCCTGCAATCGATGGACAAGCAGGCTGGCCCGTGTGTGACGAAGGACATCCCGATCATCGGGGTGGACGGTTACCAGGCGGCCTGGAACCGCCGGGAGCTGATGGCCGAGCGCTCGGGCCTGCACGTCGCCCGGATCGAGCACCTGCTCAAGCGGTACGGCTCGCTCAACACCGACGTCCTGGCTCTTGCGGAGGAGGACGAGTCACTGCTCGAGCCGATCCCCGGCGCTGACGACTACCTCAAGGCCGAGGTGGTGTACGCGGTGCGCGACGAGGGGGCGATGCACGTCGAGGACGTGCTGGTCCGTCGGACGCACATCAACTTCGAGGTCCAGGACCGCGGGAAGGAAGCCGCACCCGCGGTCGCGGATCTGATGGCCAGGGAGCTCGGCTGGTCCGACGAGCAGCGGCAGGCGGAGCTCGACGCCTACCTCGAACGGGTCGAAGCGGAGCTGAAGGCCAACGCCGCGCCCACCGACGAGGAAGCGCAACAGGCCCGGCTCGAGGCGCCGGACGTGGTCGCGCTGGCCTGACCGGGATCTCGCCCGAGCGGCCCCGGGGTGTGCTCACACCCCGGGGCCGTCCTCGTCCTCCATCTGGATCCAGTCGTAGGTCCGGGTCACGGCACGCTGCCAGTTGCCGTACTCCCGCTCGCGGCGCTTGGCGGACATCTCCGGCATCCACCTCGCCGCTCGATGCCACTGGTGTCGCAACCCCTTCAGTTCCGGCCAGAAGCCGACCGCCAGTCCCGCGGCGTAGGCCGCCCCGAGCGAGACGGTCTCGGAGACCAGTGGGCGCTCGACGGGGACGTCGAGCACATCGGCGATGGTCTGCATCAGCAGGTGGTCGGAGGTCATGCCACCGTCGACCTTCAACCCGGTCAATGCGAGGCCGGAGTCGGCGTTCATGGCGTCCACCACCTCGCGGGTCTGCCAGGCGGTGGCCTCCAGGATGGCTCGCGCCAGGTGCCCCTTGGTGATGTAGGAGGTGAGTCCGATGATCAGGCCGCGCGCCTCG
The DNA here is from genome assembly GCA_046483565.1 of Nitriliruptoraceae bacterium. Lineage (GTDB taxonomy): Bacteria > Actinomycetota > Nitriliruptoria > Nitriliruptorales > Nitriliruptoraceae > T1Sed10-7. The sequence goes on along the minus strand of JAWOCZ010000002.1, from coordinate 3,464 downwards.
CTGCGCCAGTGCGGGGCGAACAACCCGGAGAAGGCCGGCACGATGTAGCAGCCACCGTTGTCGTCCACGGTGCGGGCCAGGGTCTCGATCTCCGGGGCGGACTCGATCAGCCCGAGCCGGTCACGCACCCACTGCACCAGCGAGCCGGTGACCGCGATCGAGCCCTCCAGTGCGTAGGTCGGCTCGTCCGCACCGACCTGGTACCCGACGGTGCTCAGCAGGCCGTGTGATGAGCGGACCGGTGTGGGGCCGGTGTTGAGCAGGAGGAACGCCCCGGTGCCGTAGGTGCACTTGGCCTCGCCCGCTGAGAAGCAGGTCTGGCCGAACAGGGCAGCCTGCTGATCACCGAGCGCCGCAGCGATCGAGACCCCCGGCAGCGCCGTGGTGGCGGTCCCGTAGACCTCCACGTTCGAACGGATCTGCGGCAGCATCGCCGCCGGGACGCCGAAGGCATCGAGGAGCTCTTCGTCCCACCGCAGGCGGGCGATGTCCATCAGCATCGTGCGCGAGGCGTTGGTGACGTCGGTGATGTGCAGTCCGCCGTCGGGACCTCCGGTCAGGTTCCAGATCAGCCACGTCTCCATCGTCCCGAACAGCAGCTCGCCGCGTTCGGCCTGCTCCCGCAGGATCGGATCCTGCTGGAGCATCCACCGCAGCGTCGGGCCGGAGAAGTAGGTCATCAAGGGCAGGCCGCACCGCTCCCGGAAGCGGTCCACACCCCCGTCGGCGGCCAACTGGTCCACCAGGTTGGCCGTGCGGGTGTCCTGCCAGGTGATCGCGTTGCCTACCGCACGGCCCGTGCGCCGTTCCCACAGCACCACCGTCTCACGCTGGTTCGCGATGCCCAGGGCCGCGATCTGCTCCGGCTGCACGCGGGCCTGGGCGACCGCCTGCGGGACCACGCGCTCCACGTTGCGCCAGATCTCCATCGCGTCGTGCTCGACCCAGCCCGGACGGGGGAAGAACTGCCGGTGCTCACGCTGGGCGACGGAGACCAGCCGACCGGCGTGGTCGAACACGATGCACCGGGTCGAGGTGGTGCCCTGATCGATCGCTGCGACGTACTCGGATTGCATCAGGTCACTCCCGTCGCCGGGTGAGCTCACCCGTGATGGCCCGTGCGGTCTCCACGACCCGTGCCGCCAGCCGCGGTCTCGGATTGCGGCCCCCGTCACACACCGCCCTCGGCGCTCCGATGATCCCGACGGATCCGACGACCACCCCACCGTGGTCGCGGATGGCGGCCGCGATACTCGCTTCGCCGCTGCTCAGCTCCTCGACGTCCGCGGCCCAGCCGCGTTCCCGCACGGTGCTGAGCTGGCCGACCAGGGCCCGGCCGTCGGTGACGGTCCGGGAGGTGAAGGCCTCCAGGGTGGCCTCCTTCAGCCGAGCAGCGGTCCCCGGTGTGTGGGCGAGGATGGCCTTGCCCATCGCGGAGGCGTGGGCCGGGACGACCGCACCGATCTCCATGACCTGGATGCTGTCGTCGGGCCGGAACACGTGGTGCACGATCGTGAGCTGGAGGGGTTGGTCGAGCACGGCGACCTTCACGGTCTCACCGGTGCGGGAGGCCAGCGTGTCCGTCCAGTTCATCGCGCAGGATCGCAGCTCGTTGCGGTCGAGCTGGTGGCCACCGAGACGCACGAGTTGGGTGCCGAGCAGGTACCGCCCCGAGCGATCGTCCTGATCGACGAACCCGACCGTGTGCAGGGTGCGGATGATGCCGTGGGCCGTGCCCTTGGGCAGGGACAGGGCGTGGGCGATCTCCACGACGCCCAGTGGACGCGTGCTCTGGGCGAGCAGCCGTAGGACCGCAGCCGCCCGCTCGATCGACTGCACCGTGCCAGGCATGGCGGGAACGCTAGTGGTTCCCCGGGCGCGTGTCGGGGCAGTGCGTAGGCTGGTGATCCGGTACCGAGAAGCGAGGGAGCCGCCGTGGGCGACGAGACCGGTCGGGCGAGCTCGCGGCGACCTCCGGTCCGCGTCGTGCTGGCCGACGATCACCCGATCTGGCGGGACGGGGTACGCGCCGACCTCGGGGGCGGCTTCGAGGTGGTCGCCGAGGCCAGCACCGCTCCGGAGGCGATCGCCGCGATCCGGGCGCACGCACCGGACCTGGTGGTGTGCGACCTGCAGATGCCGGGCGGTGGTGGGATCGCCGTCACCGAGGCGTGCGCCGGGCAGACGCGGGTCGTGGTCCTGAGCGTGAGCGAACAGGAGCGTGACCTCCTGGACGCCGTCGCGGCCGGAGCGGTCGGCTACCTGACGAAATCCACCCCCGGACCCGAGCTGCGTGCGCAGCTGCTGCGCGCCGCGGCCGGGGAGCCGGTGTTCTCCCCCTCCCTGGCGATGCTCGTGCTCGGTGAGTTCCGGCGCATGGCCCGGGAGGCGACGGGCACGCAGCCCCTGACCGACCGCGAACGTGAGGTGCTGCAGCACGTGGCGCGGGGTTACACCTACCGCGAGGTGGGTGAGCAGCTGCACATCGCACCGAAGACCGTCGAGAACCACGTGCGCAACATCCTGGACAAGCTCCAGCTCAGCCGGCGCCAGGAGCTGATCCGCTACGCCCTCGAGCACGGCATCGAGTGATCGCCGCGCCGTTGGGCCCCCGGGGCCCCCACGGCCACCTGGGGGGATCTCCGGGTAGCAGCGGGCGGTCTACGGCGGCACGGTGAAGGGGACGCCCCACGGAGGACGTGACCGTGTCGACCACTCCCCACCTCACCGAGCCCCGCCCCAGCGCCGCTTCGCCCGCACCCGACGGTCCCCCGCCGGCACCGCGCGTCCGCTCGGGTCCACCCGCACCGCGCGTCCGCTCGGGTCCACCCCCGCCGCCGCCTCCGCTGCCAGCGCAGGGCGCACCCCACCGGGCGCCGATCCCCGTGGCGGCGTGGGTCGCCGGACTCGGAGCCCTGCTGCTGCTGGCGGCCGCGGCGACCTTCGTGGCCATGCAGTGGGACGTGCTCGGCGCGACCGCCCGTATCGCGGTCGTCGGCGGGGTGACGGCCGCCGCGGTGCTCGGGGGTGCCCGCTTGCGACGTCCGCTGCCCATCGTCGGCTCGGTCGTCTTCCACCTCGGTGCCCTGCTGCTCCCCGTCGACGCCCTCGGGCTCGCGATCCAGCTCGCCGCGCCCGGCTGGGTCCGGTGGACCGCCGTCGGACTCACCGCGATCGTGGCGCTGCCGACGCTGGCCGTCGCCGGACGGGCGCCGCTGCTCGGTTTGGCCTCACTGGTCGGCGTGCCGGTCGCCGCCACCGGGCTGGCCATGATCGGGGGTTCCACGTAACCTTCTTCATCTATCTCAAGACCGGAAGGGTCATGGCGGAGCAGATAAGCCATCTGTTTACTTATTTCTCTCCGATTCATAATCCCCCTATTCTAAAGGATCCCACGGCCGGGTCTAGGTTGATCAATATTATAATCGTTGCCCCCCTGCTATGCTAGAAGACGGCAAGGAATA
>JAWOCZ010000286.1:0-11264 GCA_046483565.1 Nitriliruptoraceae bacterium | reverse complement strand
GAGCAGCCGTGCGAACACCGATGGGCTGTCGAACCGCGGCAGGCACAGCCACTCCACGGACCCACGTCGATCGACCAGCGCCGCACTGTGGGAGTCGGACAGCAGGGCATGATCCCCGATCGGACGGTCGCTCATGGCGTTCCTCGTGAGGTCATCGGATCCGGCACGGACGTGGCCAGCTCCGCTCAGCTGCTACCGCGATCGGCCCCGAGGAGCCGCAGCCGGACCTGGCTGGGCGTCGGCAGGGTCCCGGCGGAGGCAACCCTCGCCGGCCCGGGGACCTTCCATCCTCGCAGGAGGCTGCACGGCCGGGGCCGTGATCAGGCGACCATCGGAGGAGACGCGCGCGAACGCAGCACGGTCCACTCCATCGTCACTCCCTGAATCGCTTCATCGTGCGACGGCGATCCGAGCACGTCGCCCGACCACGCTACGGGGTCGACTGCGCCCACGGACCCGGTCGAAGGTCGTGGTCCGACCATCCGTACGGACGACGGGTGGAGAGGGTCTGCCAGTCCCGGGGTCAGTGCCGCAGCAGGGACCGCGCGACCTGGCCGACGACCAGCGGCACCAGGCTCGCCACCAGGATCACCACCCACTCGCGCGCCGTCGGGGCCACGACCTGGAGCAGGCCGGCGAGCGGGCCGAACAGAGCGGCGAGCAGCATCAGCCCCACCCCGATCGCGACAGCCACCCAGACGTAGGGGTTCGTGGTCACCTCGTTGCGCACGAGCCGCGACCCCGGCCGCCGCATGTTGAAGGTGTGCCAGGTGCGGGCGAAACCGAACGCGAGGAAGGACACGGTGACGACCTGGTCACGTGGCAGCTCGAGCACGAACAGCGCGTAGAGCAGACCGCCCAGCACGGTCGTGGCGATCAGCACGCCCCACAGGCCCGTCTCGATCCAGTCCCGTCGCCGGACGATCGGTTCCGCCGGATCGCGCGGCGGATGCTCCATCACGTCGTCCTGCGGCGGTCCGAGCCCGAGGGCGAGGGCGGGGAAGATGTCGGACACGAAGTTGATGTAGAGGATCTGCAGCGGCAGCAGGGGCAGCGGCAGTCCGGCGAGCGTGGCCGCCGTCACGGCGAGGATCTCGGCGAGGTTCCCCGAGAGCAGGTACAACACGAACTTGCGGATGTTGGCGAAGACGGCGCGTCCGTACCGCACGGCACGCACGATCGTGTCGAACGCGTCGTCGAGGAGCACGATGTCCGAGGCCTCGCGGGCCACCTCGGTGCCACGCTCCCCCATCGCGATCCCGATGTCGGCCTGCTGCAGTGCCGGCGCGTCGTTCACGCCGTCGCCGGTCATCCCGACGACGGCACCGCCACCCTGGTGGAGGGCGATCAGGTCGAGCTTGTCCTCGGGGCTGACCCGGGCGAACACCGCGATCCTCCGCAGCGCCGCCTGCTCGTCCTCGTCGAGTTCGTCAGGGTCCTGCAGATCCGCGCCGAGGAAGGCTTCGGCGCCCTCGTCGTCCTCAGCGACGATCCCGACGTGGCGGGCGATCGCCTGCGCGGTCGGTGGCTGGTCCCCCGTCACCATGATGACCCGGATGCCGGCGCGGCGGCAGTCCTCCAGTGCCTCGATCGCGGCCTGCCGCGGGGGGTCGAAGAGGCCGACGAGCCCGAGCAGGGTCAGCTCGTGGTACGGGTCGTCGTCCGGACCCGTCCCCTGGCGGGCGGCGACGGCCAGGACCCGCAGGCCGTCGGCCGCCAGCCCGTGGTTGCGCTCCGACCAGCTATCACGGTCCTCGTCCTCGAGAGGGAACGCCCCGTCGGGCCCGGCCTGCCGGACCGACGCCTCCAGTACCACCTCGGGGGCGCCTTTCACGGCGACGTAGCGCTCGTCACCATCGTCGTGGATCGTCGCCATCATGTTGGTGTCGCGGCTGAACGGCACGAGGCGGACCTGGGGCCGTTGCTCGACGAGGCGATCGCGATCGACACCAGCCGCCGCACCCAGCCGCAGCAGCGCCAGCTCCATCGGATCGCCGGTCGCCTCCTCGAGGTCCGCATCCGTGCAGAGCACCGCGGTCTCGAGGAGTTGCCGCAGCAGATCGTCGTCGAGCTCGGACCGCTGCTGCGAAGCCCCGTCATCCTCGGCGAGGTCGCGCGCTTCGGACCCCTCGGCGAGGAGCCGCGAGACCTGCATCCGGCCCTCGGTAAGGGTGCCGGTCTTGTCGGTCATGATGATGCCCGCCGACCCGAGCGTCTCGACGGCCGAGAGCCGCTTGACGAGCGCGTTGTGGTGCGCCATGCGACGCACCCCACGGGCCAGCGCCAGCGACGTGACGATCGGCAGGCCCTCGGGGACGGCGGCGACGCCGAGGACGATCGCGGTCTCGACGACGAGGAGCAGGTCGCGGTCCTGCAGTATCCCGGCGACGGCGACCAGAGCGGCCATGGCGAACACGATCCAGAGCAGCCGCTTCCCGAGCGCGTCCAGACGGCGCTCCAGCGGCGTGGACTCGCCCTCGGCACCCTCGACCAGCTCCGAGATGTGGCCGATCTCGGTCTCCATGCCGGTCCCGACCGTGACGGCGACGGCCCAGCCCCGCGTGACCGCCGTGCCCTTGAAGGCCGACGACGTCCGATCGGCCAGGGAGGCCTCCTCGTCGCTCGGGTCCGTTGTCTTGGTCACCGGCACCGACTCGCCGGTCAGGGCCGACTCGTCCACCTGGAGGTCGCCCACCTCGACGAGCCGGACATCGGCGGGCACCACCTGCCCGGCGCGGAGCAGCACGACGTCCCCGGGGACGAGTGCAGTGGCGGGGATCTCCTGCTCCTGACCTCCACGCCGTACCCGGGCCGTGGTCTCCTCGAGCCGCCGGAGTGCCTCCATCGAGCGCAAGGCGCGCATCTCCGTGACGTAGCCGATCGCCGCGTCCACGACGAGGGCCACCGAGATCGCGATCGCCTCGGGGATCTCACCGAAGGCCAGCGCGATCAGCGACGCCGCGAGGAGCAGCAAGACGATCACGCTGCGGAACTGGTCGAGCAGTACGTGCCACCACCGGCGTCGCTCCGCCTGCCGGATCCGGTTCTGCCCGTACCGCTGCCGCCGCTGCTCCACCTCCTCGTCGGTCAGGCCATGGGCGGGATCGACGCGCAGGTCCGCGAGCACACGGTCGGCGGGACGCGCGTACGCCGCGTCGGGGGCCGTCACCTCGGTCGCCTCGGCCACCTGGCAACGCACCTCCGGTCGGGTCGAGCGGATGCGACCAACGCTAGAAGGTGGCTCGACCCCGCGAACCCGACCGAACGTCGAAGGGCGCCCCGATACTGACCGACGGCCGAATCGGCGCTCGGCGCGCTCGCCGTTCCGGTTCGGCGCTACCGCGGGTGCCACCGCCTTTCGAGCGTTCGGACGATGCAGTGCCGGTCACGGCCGAGCAAGATGGGTGCACCCCTCTTCCGACGCCCCCGATCCGACCGAGGTTCGCATGCAAGACGTGCTCGCGGTGATCGGCCTCAGGCCGCACCGGGTGGCGTGGCTCGAACGCATCGGCCAGGAGCGCGACTTCGAGGTGCGTTCCATCCTGCCCTACGGCCAGGTCCGGCGGGCGGCGGCCTACGACATCGACGAGCTCCTCGCCCGGGCCCGGACGAACCTCGCCGGGACGGAGGTGACGGGTATCGCCACCTACTGGGACTTCCCGGCGTCCTGCCTGGTCCCGATCCTCGCGGAGGAGCACGGCCTGCCGACACCGGGCCTGCGGGCGGAAGTGTCCTTCGAACACAAGTACTGGAGCCGCCTGCTGCAGCAGCAGGTGGCCCCGCGGGACACACCCCACTTCGTCGCCGTGGACGTGTTCACGGCCTCCGCCGACGACGCTGCGCCGCTGGCCTTCCCCTTCTGGATCAAACCGTTCAAGTCCTACGCCGGTCACCTCGGCTTCCGCATCGAATCGGTGGACGACTACCGGCACGCGCTGGGGGAACTGCGCGACGGCATCGACCGGCTGGGAGTGCCGTTCCAGAACGTGCTCGACCGCATCGACGATCTCCCCTTGGAGGTGGCCGAGGTCGGCGGGAGGGGCGCGATCGCGGAACAGATCGTCGACGGGGACCAGTACACCCTGGAGGGTCACGTCTGCAACGGCGAGGTCGACATCCACGGCATCTTCGCCATCGAGCGTGGTGAGGACGGCTCGACCTTCACCCACTACCTCTACCCGTCGCACGTCCCAGCGTCCGCTCGAGCGCGGATGCGGGACACCGCCACCGGGCTGATGCAGGCGGCTGGCTACGACGATGCGGCCTTCAACATCGAGTTCTTCATCGACGAGGAGGCTGGTCGGGCGTGGATCCTGGAGGTGAACCCTCGCATCAGCCAGGAGCACAGCCACCTCATGGACTGGGTGGACGGTGCGACCAACCTGGAGGTCATGGCCCAGATCGCCCTGGGTCGCCAACCGACGCTGCTCGTCGGCGAGGGCGTATCGGCGGTCGCGGCGAAGTTCTTCGTCCGCAAATGGCAGGACGCGATCGTGACCTCGGTACCCGACGAGGACCGCGTGCGCGAACTCGAGGAGCGGTACGCACCCTGCGCCATCGATGTGATGGTCCGGGAGGGGGATCGGCTCTCGGAGCTCCCCGACCAGGAGGCCTACAGCTACGTGATCGCCTACGTCTACCTCGGCCGCGACACCGAGGAGGAGCTCCACGAGGCTCACGGCGCGGTCGTCGATGAGATGGCACTGCAGGTCACCGCGCGCGGGTGAGCCGATCCGGGGATCAGCTGTCCCTGGCCCGATCGTGGCCGGTCGACGCCTCGGCGACCAGTGCGCGCAGCCGGGCTGCGTTCCTCGGGGCGTAGCCGGAGACGTCGTTGTCGAAGTAGACGTAGACGTCACGTTCCCGACGCTCGGGCGGCGCACGGTCGGTGATCGTGCGCGCATCGGCGGGCTGCTCGGCCACGCGCCACCGGTGCAGGCGCTCAGCCCAGGACCGGAGTTCGTCCTCGCCGTAGGAGCTGGCGTACAGGGCATCCGGGCCGTGCAGCCGCACGTACACGAACCCGGCGGTCACCTCCTCGATGTGGGGCCAGGCCTGCGCGTGGGAGACGGCCAGGGCGACGCCGTGGCGACGTGCGATCGTGACCATCTCCTCGCAGAGGTAGCTGTCGTGCCGGACCTCCAGTACGTGCCGCAGACGGTGGTTCTCCCCGCTGCCGTACGCAGGTTCCTCGACACGTTCGTCGTGGCCGCGGGCGAGCTCGGCGGCGCTGTCGGTGTCGTGCGGCAGCGCGGAGAGGAACCCATCGACACGCTCCGCGTCGAAGTGGAGCTGCTCCGGCAGCTGCCAGAGGATCGGGCCGAGCTTCGTGTCGAGCGCCAGGATCCCGGAGGCCAGGAAGTTCGCCAGCGCCGGTCCGGCACCGGCGAGCTTCTTGTTGTGGGTGATGAACCGGCTGCCCTTGACGACCAGGACGACGTCGGCCGGCACGGCATCCCGCCACCGGCGACAGCGCTGCGGGGTCGCGAGCCGGTAGAAGGTGGCGTTGACCTCGAGGGTGTCGAACCGCTCGCCCGCGTAACGGAGTTCCTCGCGTCGCGGGAGGTCGTCCGGGTAGAAGCTGCCGCGCCAGCTGTCGTAGTTCCATCCCGACACCCCGATCCGGATCCGCCCCACCTCGTGTCCTTCCGGTCGGCGCTGTCACCGTGAGGGAGCCGCCCGCTCTCCCCGCTGGGGAGCCGCACCCGCGATCCCCGCGCTCTCCTGCCAGGGTGCCATCCCCGAGATCGCGTTCGGCAGCCGGGCGTCCGGCCAACCACTGTCCGTCCGGCCCTCCACGGGGCCGATCACGTGGCACCGTCACGTACCAGAGGTTCGCACCAGGATCGGACCAGAGGAGATGTGGTGACGCCCACCGACGACGACCGACGAGAGACCGGCAGCAGCTTCGAGGTGGAACGCGACGATCAGCCCGAACGCGACGACCTGATCGACCCCGAGGAGGCGGACATCGACGAGGTGGAGGACCCCACGATGGATCGCGAGGTCGGCACGTTGCCGGACCCGGAGCAACTCCCGGAGTCCCAGGGCGACACGGTCCTCGACGCGGAACGCGAGGCCGAGGACGCCTCCACCCGGCGTCTGCTCAGCGACGAGGAGCAGGAGCACAGCTGATCGCGCACCGTCCGTGTCGGCACCGGCGTAGACGCGCCGGCAGACGACCGCCGCTCAGGTGCGCAGGCCGAGCAGGGCTCCGACGACGATGACCAGCACCAGACCCACGGTTGCCAGCAGGAACAGCGCGTCGGTGGGCCAGCGCCAGGTCCGGGCCTCGAGCACCAGCCGCAGCAGGGTCGTGCCGATCACCGCCATGATGGCCATCAGCGCCGCGACGGCACCGATGACGTGATCGAGCAGGCCGACCACACCCGCCACGAGGGCCACGACCGGCAGGACCCGCAGCACGCGGGGGACACGCGGGGGGTCGGGAGCACTCAGCTCGGCCACAACAGCACCCCCGCGATCGTGACCAGCAGCACGGCCAGCACCTGCCGGGCTCCCCGGGGCGGGAGCCGTGCCTGCAGCGCCGCACCCGCGATCCCGCCGAGCGAGGCTCCCACCACGGCGGCGGCCACCACCGGAAGTTCGACCGCTCCGGCAGGCAGCAGGACGGCCAGCCCGGCGATCGCCGTCAGCCCGCTTGCGAAGGTCGTGGTCGCCGCGGCGACCTTGATCGGCACCGCGAGCACCTCCCGCATCAGCGGGGTCTTGAGGTAGCCACCGGAGGTGCCCGTCACCCCGGACACCAGGCCGACACCGACCGACAGCACCATGCCGAGCCGGACCCGCTCGGCCCGGTAGGGCACCGCACCATCACCGAGCGCGTACGCCCCCGCGAGGGCGCCCGGCGTCTCACCCACCGCTGAGACCGGCAGCGTGGCCGCGTCCAACCCAGGAGCCGGCCGCCCCAACAGCCCGGCGGCCACGGCTGCCAGGATCGCGGCGGCGAGGATCCCCCGGAACCACACCTCGGGCAGCACCGCCAGCAGACTGGCGCCCACCACCACCCCGACGCTCGCACCCAGCTCGACGGTCACCGCGAGGCGGTGGTTGGCAAGGCGCTGCGCGAGCTGTCGTGGCGCCGCCGCCGCCGTGGCCGTGGCGACGGTCACCAGCCCCACGGTCGCGGCCGCCGGCGCATCGGCGCCCGTGAGCAGGAAGAGGGGCACGACCAGGACCGCGCCCCCGACGCCACCTGCGACACCGGCCGCCGCACCGAAGAGGGCGATCGCGGCCACGATCAGCTGCTCCACGGCGCACCTCCACCGGCCGACGGTAGCGGCCAGGCGAGGGCACGGACACGAGCTCGGCGGCGATGGCGCAGCCAGGAGAGGGAGCACACCCGGGCCGGACAGCGTCGCCGACCACCGGCGACGGCACTTGCGCTCAGGCGCCGTACTTCTCGAGTCGCCCGGCGGAAGCGAGCATCAGTGGCATGAGATCCTGGGTCCGCACATGACCGAGGATGCCGGTGGCACAGGCACGTTCCCCGAAGCTGCGCACGTCGTCACGTCCCACCTTGTCCCCCCACAGCAACGTCGGCACGGGATGCCAGGAGTGCGCGTGGAGCTGGGTCGGAGACGAGTGATCGCCGGTGATCGCCAGCACGTCGGGGCCGAGCGCGACCAGCTCCGGGATCACCTCGTCGACCGCCTCGATCGCAGCGATCTTGCCCTGGCGATCGCCGTCGTGGCCGGCACGGTCCGCGCCCTTCTCGTGGGCGAAGAGGTAGTCGTAGCGATCCCAGTGGGTCGACATCAGCTCGACCTGTGCAGCCAGCGACTTCACCACCGGTAGGACGTCCATCCCCACCAGCTCGGCCACACCGCGGTACATCGGGTAGTTCGCCACGGTCGCGGGACGCACCGCGAAGCGGTCCTGCATGCTGGGCAGCTCGTGGAGGGTGTCGAAGCCGCGGAATAGCACCACGTCGGCGTCCTGGCCGGTCAGCGCCTCCCTGATGGCGCCATCGAGTCGTGTCAGGAGTTCGGCGGTGTGTTCGGCCTCGGTCGCGGTGGCGGTGGGCTCACGTGGTGGGACGCCCGTGCGTTGCGGGTCGAGATCCTCGATACGTGAGTCCAGGCCCTCCCCGCGCAGGACCAGCAGGACCCGGTGCTCGGAGACGTGCTCGAAGGTGACCTCGACGTCGTCCAGCGTGACCTGCTGCCGGAGGTGGTCGACGATCGCGCGGGCACGCTCGTCGTCGATCCGTCCGGCCCGCCGGTCGCTCACCCGCCCCTGGTCGTCGAGGAGGGCCAGGTTGCCCCGCGCGGCCACGTCGCCGGGCTGGAGGTCGACGCCCAGCCCGATGGCCGACAGCAGACCTCTCCCGAGGTCGTACTCCAGCGGGTCGTAGCCGAACAGGGCGAGGTGACCGGGGCCCGAACCAACCGTGATCCCGGGACCCGCCGGCAACGCCAGTCCACAGGCGGCCTCGGCCGCCAGCGCATCCAGGTTGGGCGTGGTTGCGGCCTCGAGCTCGCTGTCCTGACGGGCGTCGGCGTAGCCCCCCAGCCCGTCGATCACGAGCAGCACGATGTGGGCAGGGTTGTCGTTGATCAGATCGCGCAGCTGCATGGTGGGACCTCTCTGTCAGTCGTTGAGTGCATCGATGGCTTCGCGCAGCGTGGCGACCCCGATGACCTCGAGCTCCGCCGGGGCTGCGTCTCGCGCCACCTCCACGTGGGTGTCGGGGACCAGGAACACCTCGGCGTCGACCAGCAGGGCACCACGCACCTTGGCGGCCACGCCGTCGACGGGACCAACGTTGCCGGCGAGGTCGATCGTGCCCGTCCCGGCGATCACACGGCCGCCACCGAGCGCCTGGTCGGTCGCGGCGTCGTAGGCTCCGAGCGCCAGCATGAGTCCGGCCGACGGACCGCCGATACGGCGGTCGGCGACCACTTGCGCTCGTGCCGGTGCATCGATGCTCAGGTCCACGGTGGTGACCAGCACGCCGAGGCCGATGCGACCGACCTCGCCCTCCAGCGGGACCAGCTCCACGGTGCGCGTCAGCTCCTCACCTTCGCGCAGGACGGTGACGCTCAGTTGCTCCCCGGCTCGGCGATCCCCGAGCAGCGTCACCAGCTCGCTGGCGAGTTCGACGTCACGCCCTTCGACCGAGGTGATGACATCGTCCTCCTCGAAGGCCTCGGCACCGGGTGTCCCCGGGACCGTCGCGACGACACGTGCTCCGCCCCCGTCGATCGTGACCTCGAGGCCCGCAGCGTCGAGCCCCACGGCGACCGCCGCACGGACGCTCTCGCGGAACAGTTCACGCTGGAACCCCTCGAACCGTTCCTGATCCACATCGGGCGGCAGCAGCGCCGGCAGCAGGGTCAGCTCCCGCTCGTCGACCGTCAGCGAGCGGGCGGCACCCGCCACCGTCGCCGGCTCCAGGCGCACCACGGTCACGTGGAGGTCCTCCGGGAGCTCGCCTGGGAGGCCATCGTCGAACTCGATGACCTCCTGGACGGCGAGCGCGGGGACCGGTGACGTCACGGCCAGCGGGAGCGGCACGACCAGCGCCGCCCAGGCCAGCAGGAGGATCGCGACGCCGAACAGGGCTCTGCGCATCAGCTGCCCCGCTCGGGCAGGTGCTGCCCGTCCGCGGTGCCGGCCGAGGTGGCCCCGCTCCCCTGCCGCTTGCCGAGCTCCAGCGTGCGCCGGACGATGCGCTGGAGCTGCTCCGGGGCGACCACGCCCTCGATGCGCTCCTGGCCGTCCTCGTGGCTGGTGACCGCCAGCGGCCGGCCGCCCGCCATCTCGCTCAGCGCCTCGGTCACCTCCGACCGGTGATCGACACCGGGCAGCTCCTCGACCGGCAGCATGACCTCGGCGACCTCACGGCTGGCTCGCTGGCCCGCCTCCAGCTGCGCCACGTCGTCGAGCGACAGCACGCCGACGGTCCGGCCCTCACGCGTGATCGCCAGGGTGCGCTCGGGCGCCACCCGCAGCTGCTCCACCGCGGCGGTGAGATCGGTGTCGGCCGGGACGGACACGAGCTCATCACGACGCAGGAGCTCACCGACGGTGAGTCCCCCGAGCGCCTCGTCGATTGACTGCTGCGCGATCTCGCTCTGCGCTGCGAACGCGAGGAAGCCACCGATCACGATGAGCCAGATGCCGCCGAGGAACGCACCGGGAACGAAGACGAGTTGGAGGAGCCCGAGACCGGCGATGAGCGCCCCGATCAGCTGGCCCGCCCGGGCGGCGATGGTGAGCGCCCGCCGGCGGTCACCGGTGATCGCCCACACCAGCGAGCGCAGGATCCGTCCACCGTCGAGCGGAGCGCCGGGCAGCAGGTTGAACACCCCGAGCGCGAGGTTGATCCAGCCGAGCAGTCCGGCCACCTGCGCCACGGACGCGAACCCCGCCCTGCCCGTGTAGACGGCGACGAGGCCGAAGAGCGCTGCCAGCACGATGCTCGCGAAGGGGCCGATGGCCGTCAGCGCGAACTCGTCGCGCGGCCGACGGACCTCGCCGGACATCTCGGTGACGCCGCCGAAGAGGAACAACGTGATCCCGTTGACCTCGACCCCGCGGTACTGGGCCTCGAGGGCGTGCGCGAACTCGTGGAACAGCAACGACAGGAAGAACAGCAACGCCCCGAGGACCGCCATGACCACCGCGGTCGTCGCGCCGTAGTCCACGAGCACGAACCGGTTCCAGAAGCTCCAGGCGATCAGCAGCGCGATGAGCGCCCAGGACCGGTGGAGTCGTACCTCGATACCGGCGATGGAGCCGATCCTGATGCGATGACCCACGGTGCTCGTTCTCCTCCGGCGTCAGCCTGGGACGAGACCGCCGCCGCCCGGGACAGGGCCACCGGCCATATGGCCGGACGGGTCCCGGGCGGCGGCAGGCGAGCCGGGGTCACTCCATCCAGGCCCAGGCCTTCGACTCGTCGTCCGAGGAGAAGGTCTGCAGCTCGACCGGTGCCGCCTCCGCCGCCTTCGACAGCAGCTGGGTCGCCGTGTCGTCGGTCACCACGGCGACACGCTCGACGTCGTCGCGGTTCTCCCGGACGAAGCTCAGGCGCTCGTCCAGCGCGGTGAAGAAGCTCGAGAGCTTGAGGTCGGAGAGCCGGAAGAGCACGCGGATCGAGCCGTGCTTGGCGATCTCATCGCGCAACTCACTGGCCATCTGGGTGTACTCGTCATCGGTGACCTCACCCGAAAGTGAGTAACCGATGACCTTGTCGTGGCTCTTCTCGAGTCGACGCATCATGCTGGATCCTTGCC
>JAWOCZ010000206.1:0-20964 GCA_046483565.1 Nitriliruptoraceae bacterium | reverse complement strand
TCCTCCTCACGGCCCTCGGGACGCACCCGTTCAGGACGTGGCAGTGGGCGTGACGGCGACGGGGACCGCGACACCGAGGACGATGACGCTGGAGCCTCACGCCAGGAGGATCGTGCGGTCGAGGACGCCATCGCCAAGGGGGGCACCCGCCTGGCCGCCAAGCGCGGGTCCCGCCGACCCGGAGGCGGTGGTGGCGGCAACGGGGGACGTCGCCCGCACCAGCGCACCGGCGGGGTATCCGAGGAGGTGCGGCGCGCGATCCTGGAGGGTCCGCCCCGCACGATGCTGGTCACCTCACGCCAGGACCGGACCCAGATCGCGGTCCTGGAGGACCGCACGGTCGTGGAGCACTACGTCACCCGCAAGGAGGACGTGACCTTCGTCGGCAACATCTACATGGCGCGCGTCCAGAACGTGCTGCCCGGGATGGAGGCGGCGTTCCTCGACATCGGCAAGGGCCGCAACGGGGTGCTCTACGCCGGCGAGGTCCTCTACGACGAGCTCGACCTCGAGGAGGGCGAGGCCCAGCGCATCGAGAACGCCCTCAAGCCGGGCCAGAAGGTGCTCGTGCAGGTCACCAAGGACCCGATGGGTTCCAAGGGGCCCCGGCTCACGATGCGCCTCTCGCTCGCGGGCCGCTACATGGTGCTCGCCCCCAACTCCGATCTGTTCGGCATCTCCCGCAAGCTCACCGACAAGGAGCGTGATCGTCTCCGTCGGATCGTGAAGCGGATCAAGCCGACCGAGCACGGGATCATCGTCAGGACCGCGGCCGAGGGCGCGAGCGAGGAGCAGATCACCGCTGACGTCGAACGGTTGTTGGCCAAGTGGGCACGGGTGGAGCAGGCCGCCGCGGACGCCAAGGCACTGACCGCGGTCTACGAGGAGCCACCGCTGGTCGTGAAGGTGATCCGCGACAACTTCGGGCCGGAGTTCGAGCGGGCGATCGTCGACGACGAGGACCTCTACCGCCAGGTCCGCGGTTACCTCGACCAGGTCGCCCCCGAGCTGCTCGAGAAGGTGGAGCTCTACGGTGCACCCACGGCGGATGCCCGAGCGCGCGCCGCCGGCGCGCCGGCCCTCGAGCCCGCGAACGATGCGCCGGCCCTCGAGCCCGCGAACGATGCGGCGACCCTCGAGCCCGCGGACGATGCGGCGAGCCACGCCGAGGCCGCACCGGGCGATGCTGCGCCCGATCAAGCCGCGCCCAGCGCGGCGTCCGCCGCGGCCGACAGCGACGGTCACGAGACGGACAGCTCCGGGCCCGAGGGTGACGGCGAGACGGACGCCGCGCCGGAGGCCGGCGAGGAGCCGGATGCTGCGGTCGGGGCGGACGGCCCCGCCACCGGGGACGCCGAAGGGGATGACCGTCTCCTCGGCCGGGTGGACCTCGCGGCTGCCGCTGCCCGACGCGCCGAGCTCCCGTCGCTGTTCGAGGCCTACGACGTCCGCGAACAGCTGCGCAAGGCCATGGGGCGCAAGGTCTGGCTGCCCTCAGGCGGGTACCTGATCATCGAGTCGACGGAGGCGATGAAGGTCATCGACGTGAACACAGGTCGCTTCACCGGGAACAAGGACACGAACCTGGAGGAGATCGTCCTGCGGACCAACCTCGAGGCGGCCGATGAGATCGTGCGTCAGCTCCGGCTGCGCGACATGGGCGGCATCATCGTGATCGACTTCATCGACATGCTGCTCAAGGCGAACCAGGAGCAGGTGGTGCGCCGTCTCAAGCGGGAGCTGTTGCGCGATCGCACCAAGACACGGGTGTCGGAGGTGTCCAAGCTCGGCCTGGTCCAGATGACCCGCAAGAACGTCAGTCAGGGGCTGCTCGAGTCCTTCAGCCACTCCTGCGACGCCTGCGAGGGTCGTGGGCTCGTCAGCGAGCTCGAGTGACCGACCTCGGCGCGGCGGGGGCGACCGCTGCGCCGGGTGGTCTCTTGCTATCGAGACATCCGAGGTCGAGAGACCCGGCGGTGGCTGGTTACCCTCGTGGGGATGACCTCCACCGACCGCCCCACGCCACCTGAGCCGTCCGAGGACGGGTTGCTGCGACGTGGCCTGCGCGTGACCGGCGTCGCCCTGGCTTCGGCACCGCGGCCCTTCACCGTCGGCATCGCGGGATCGCTGCTGTACGCGGTCATGATGGTCCTGTCCGCGCTCGTGCTGGGCTGGGTGACCGACGAGGTCCTGATCCCCACCTTCGAGACGGGCACGATCGACCGCGGGCTCGTGCTCCTCGCCGTTCTCCTGATCCTGGGGGTCGCGCTCGCCAAGGCGATCGGGGTCGTCGGACGCCGCCTCGGGGCCTACTACGCGCAGTTCAGCCTGCAGTCCCAGTACCGCCGCAAGGTGACCCGTCGGTACCTCGAGTTGCCGATCACCTGGCACCGACGACATCCGACCGGCGAGCTGCTCTCCAACGCCAACGCGGACGTCGAGTCCGCGTTCTTCGTGGCGGCGCCGCTGCCGATGGCCGTCGGGGCGAGCGTGCTTCTGGTGATCACCGCCGGGCTGCTCATCGTCACCGATCCCGCGCTCGCCGCCATCGGGTTCGCCATCGGTCCGCTGCTCGGGTTCGCCAACTGGTTCTACCAACGGCGGATGCGGTCGGCGGCCACTGTGGCACAGCAGGCGCGATCGGAGGTCTCCGAGGTCGCGCACGAGTCCTTCGACGCTGCGCTGGTGGTCAAGACCCTCGGTCGGGAGGGCGCGGAGGAGGCACGATTCCGCGCCATCTCGCACGACCTGCGCGACAAGATGATCCGGGTGGGGCGCCTCAGGGCGTTCTTCGATCCCGTCATCGAAGCGCTGCCCAACGTCGGGATCCTGCTCGTGCTCCTGGTGGGCGCCTACCGCGTCCGTGACGGGGCGCTGACCCCCGGGGACCTGGTGCAGTTCGCCTACCTGTTCCGCCTCGTCGCGCTGCCCGTGCGGGTCTTCGGCTGGTTCCTCGGCGAGTTGCCGCGCGCGGTGGTGGGGTGGGATCGGGTCTCACGCGTCCTGGCGGCGACGGACAGGATGGCCTACGGAGCTGCCCAGGGCGACGGGGAGGGAGGCGCGGCAGCGGCGATGACCGAGGTGGGCTTCCGCCACCCGACCTCGGACCGGGAGCGCCTGGACGGCTCGTCAGCCGAGGTGGCCGCGGTGACCGTCCCTGCCGGCCTGACCGACGCCACGACCGGACGGCACGCGTCGGTGGTGGACACCACCGATCACCGCCGGGGGATCGATGCGATCACCTTCGACGTCGCCGCCGGCCGGACCGTGGCCCTGGTCGGTGCCACCGGCTCCGGGAAGTCGACCATCGCCTCACTGCTGGTCCGCCTCTACGACCCCGACCAGGGCCGCATAGGTTTCGACGAGCTGGCGCTTCCGGACCTGGCCCGCGAACAACTCGCCGAGCACGTCGCCATCGTCTTCCAGGACGCGTTCCTCTTCGACGACACCGTCCGTGACAACATCACGCTGGGTGCCGAGATGCCCCACGACACGGTGGAGGCGGCCGCCCGCCTCGCGCAGGCCCACGACTTCATCACCGCCCTGGAGGCCGGGTACGACACGCCGGTGGGTGAGCGGGGGGCGAGCCTGTCGGGTGGTCAGCGTCAGCGCATCGCGCTCGCCCGGGCCCTGGTGCGGTCGCCTCGCCTGTTGGTCCTCGACGACGCCACCTCGGCGGTGGATCCCTCGGTGGAGTCGGACATCCTGCGGGGCCTCGCCACGGCGGACCTGCCGTCCACCGTGGTGGTCGTCGCCTACCGCCAGGGTTCGATCGTGCTGGCCGACGAGGTGGTGTTCGTCCACGAGGGGGTGGTCGCCGCCCGCGGCACCCACGAGCAGCTGGTGGCGACCGTGCCCGCCTACCGGCACCTCGTCACCGCCTACGAGGAGGAGGCCCGCGAGCGCGAGGTGGTGCAGCAGTCCGAGGCCGGTGGTGCGTCGTGAGCCACGAGGATGAGGTGACAGGGAAACCGGCAGCGGGCGGTGCGCGACCCGAGGGGGCCTGGCGGACGCTGCGCCGTGGCCTGGCGCTCTCCCCCGAGCTCAGGGTCGGCCTCGCGGTGACGATGCTGCTCGCCCTGGTCGCGACGGCCGGCCGCGCCATCGTGCCGGTGGCGATCCAGCGCACGATCGACGACGGCCTCCAGGGCGGCACGGGACTGGACCTGGACGCGGTCGCCTGGATCGTCGGTGGCGCCTTCGTCGCGGTCCTGGTCACGGCGCTGGCCAGTGGCGCCATGAACTACCGGCTGGCGGCCGTGGTCGAGAGCGCGCTGTCGGCGCTGCGTGTCAGGGCCTTCCGCCACATCCACGATCTGTCGATGCTGCACCAGGCGACGCAGCAGCGTGGCTCCCTGGTGTCCCGGGTGACCTCGGACATCGACGAGATCAGCCGCTTCATGCAGTGGGCCGGCCTGAACCTCATCACCAGCGTGGGCCAGCTCACCGTGGCCACGCTGGTGATGTTGCTCTACTCGTGGCGGCTCACCGTCCTGGTCCTGATCGTCTTCGTGCCCTTCATGATCGGCGCCCGATGGTTCCAGCGCCGGCTCACGGTCGCCTACCTCCTGGTCCGGGAGCGGGTCGGGGCGATGCTCGGCGCACTGGCCGAGACCGTCGTCGGGGCACCCGTGATCCGCGCCTACGGGATCGAGGGCCGCACGCAGGCACGCCTGAACGAACGCATCGAGGACCACCGTCGCGCCGCCGTGCACGCCGGCACCTACTCGGCGACGTTCTCCGGCACCGGTGAGGCGTTCGGGGCCCTGGCCACGGCGGTGGCCGTGGTGGGAGGGGTCCTGCTCGGCGTCGACGACCAGGTGAGCGTCGGGACGGTGCTCGCTTTCCTGTTCCTGATCACCCTGTTCGTCGACCCGGTGCTGATCGCCGCCGAGGTGATCAACGAGGGCCAGACCGCGGTCGCCGGGTGGCGGCGCGTCCTGGACGTGCTGGATCTCGAGCCCGACGTCGCCGACCCGGGCGAGGACGGTCGTGACCTGCCGCCGGGCCCGGTCGGCATCCGGTTCGACCACGTCAGCTTCCGCTATCCGCGCCCGGGGGAGACCGGGCGGGCCGCCAGCGGGCCGGTGGTCCTCGACGACGTCACGCTGGAGATCGCACCACGGACCCGGGTCGCGGTGGTCGGCGAGACCGGCTCGGGCAAGACGACGTTCGCGAAGCTGCTCACCCGCCTGATGGACCCGCCCGAGGGGCGCGTGCTGCTCGACGAGGTGCCCGTCGACCAGGTGCGGTTCGCCTCGCTGCGCCGCCGGGTCGTCATGGTGCCCCAGGACGGGGCCCTGTTCGACGGCACGATCGCCGACAACGTGCGGATGGGGCGCGACGACCTGACCGACGACGATCTCGCCCTCGCTTTCCTCGAACTGGGTCTGAGCGACTGGGTCGCGGAGCTCCCCGATCATCTGGGGACACGGGTTGGCGAGCGTGGCGGGTCACTCTCCGCCGGCGAGCGGCAGCTGGTCGCCCTGGCGCGCGCCTACGTGGCCAACCCCGACCTGCTCGTGCTCGACGAGGCCACCTCGGCGGTGGACCCAGCCACCGAGGTGCGCACCCAGCGCGCCCTGGTGGGGCTGACCTCGGGTCGCACGACCGTCACGATCGCACACCGTTTGTCCACCGCTGAAGCGGCCGACGAGGTGCTGGTCTTCGATGCGGGCCGGATGGTCCAGCGGGGTCACCACGACGAGCTCGTCGCCGAGGGCGGGGTCTACGGGGCGCTGCACGCGAGCTGGACCCGGGGAGTGGCGACCGCGCCCTGAGCTCCGCCGCTCGCCGTGTGGCGACCGATGGGCCGGCGGCCGCCGGGTCGTCCCGGGACGAGCCGGTCGCTGCGGCTGTCACGTCCGCGCGCGCCTACGCTGGGAGGCGACGAGGGAGAAGGGACCCATGAGCGAGGCCGTGCCAGCCAGCCCGAGCGGGACCACGACCGTGCCGACGACGGTGGGCACCCCCGATCGTCCGGCGACGCCGGCCGAGGTCGATGCCGTGATCGCCGAGCTCGGGGCCAGCGCCCCCCGCTGGTGCACCACGGGCATCCCGGAGCGGCTCGCGCTCCTCGATGAACTGCGGCACACGACCCACGCTGCCGCCCACGGGTGGGCCACCAGCGCTGCCGCGGCCAAGGGCATCGCCCCCGACAGCCACCTCACGGGTGAGGACTGGGGCACGGGCCCCTACTTCGTGCTGCGCAACCTCCAGCTGCTGCACACCACGCTCACCGACATCGCCGCCACCGGGAGTCCCCAGCCGCCGAGGATGCGCACCGAGGGGGCCAGGGTCGTCGTCGACGTGGTGCCTGGCGACCGGCTGGATCAGCTGATCCACCGGGGGTTGAGCGCCGAGGCCTGGCTCCAGCCGGGCGTGACCCTCGATCAGGCCCGGACGCGGATGGGCCGCAGCTACCGCGCCGACCACGAACGGGTCCCGGGCGTGGCGGTCGTGCTCGGCGCTGGCAACGTCTCCGCGATCGGTCCCATGGACGCGCTGTACCAGCTGTTCGCCCTGGACCGGGTCGTGGTGCTCAAGATGAACCCGGTGAACGCCTACCTGGGTCCACACCTGGCTGCGGCGTTCGCGCCGCTGATCGATGCCGACCTGCTCCGCATCGTCCACGGTGGCGCCGAGGTGGGCCGTCACCTCACCGAGCACCCCGACATCGCTGCGATCCACATCACCGGCTCCGACCGCACCCACGACGCGATCGTGTTCGGGACCGGTGACGAGGCCGAGCAGCGCCGGGCCGAGGGACGGCCCCGCGTCGAGGTGCCCATCACCTCCGAGCTCGGCGACGTCAGCCCGGTGATCGTCGTCCCCGGACCGTGGAGCGACCGGGACCTCGCCTTCCAGGGCGATCACATCGCTTCGATGCTGGTCAACAACGCGGGGTTCAACTGCGTGGCGGGTGACGTCATCATCCAGCATCGGGCGTGGGCCGGCCGTCGGGCGTTGCTGGACGCGGTCCGCGATTCGCTGCGTCGGGCGACCGCACGGGAGTTCTACTACCCCGGGGCAGAGGAGCGCTACGAGCGGTTCGTGACCGCGCACCGGCAGGCAGAGCAGCTCAGCGACGCGGTGGAGGGCGGGCTGCCCTTCACCCTGATCCCGGACGTGGATCCCGAAGCCGCTGACGACGTGGTGTTCACCACCGAGTCCTTCTGCGGGGTGATCAGCGAGACCGCCCTCGACGTGCCCCGGTCGGTGCCGGCGTTCATCGACGAGGCCGTGCGCCGGTGCAACGAGCAGCTGTGGGGGAACCTGTCGGCCACCCTGCTCGTCCATCCCCGCTCACTGGCCGACCCGGAGGTCGCCGCTGCCGTCGACCGCGCGGTGGAACAGCTGCACTACGGCACGGTCGGGGTGAACGTGTGGGCGGGGATCAGCTTCGTGTTCGTCTCCCCGCCGTGGGGCGCCTACGCCGGGAACGAGCTGAGCGACATCCAGTCCGGCCGCGGAACGGCGCACAACACGTTCCTGCTGGAGGACATCGAGAAGACCGTGATCCACGGTCCTTGGCGTCCCCCCGTCACACCCCCCTGGCTGCACACCCACCGTCGGATGGATCGACTGTCACCGCTGCTGGCCGACCTGACCCTCCACCTCGATCCGCGCAAGCTGGCGGCCATGGCCTGGCACGGCCTGCGGGGCTGAGCGCGCCCACCGGGTCTCTCAGCCGAGCACCTCGACGCTCGCCACCTCCAGCAGGGTCGGGGCCTCGGGCTCGGCGTCACAGGAGAGGGGTCGTGGCTGGGCACGGCGCGCCGCGATCGCGACCTGGACGTGACGTCCGGCGGCCTCGGTGATCACCTGCACCGGATCGCCGCCCGGCTGCGGTGCGATGACCGGCTCGTCGGTGACCGTGACCGCGTCGAGTCCCTCGACACCGAGCGTGCGGCGTGTGGCGACCTCGGCCACCTGGGCGAGCGGGCTGTGGTGGGCGCGTCCGCGCAGGTGCGTGGTCGAGACCCGGCCCGCGAGGTGGGCGGTGACGACCTCCATCGCCGCCGCGACATCGAGGTTGCCGTAGACCAGGCCGTGCGGCAGGACCAGCATCGTTCCCGCGAAGCGGTGGCCGCCGAGGTGGCTGGTCTCCCAGGTCTCCTCGGGATGGAGCGTGCCGAGGGTGTCGGCGATGGGGCGGCCCCGCGACGCACAGCAGCGGTCCCGTCGCGCGTGGGTGCACACGAGCCACCGCGATCCCCGCACGCGTGTGCCGAGGCCGGGGGGTGCCGCCTGTGCGGAGCAGGCGGGATCCAGTGCCGCGAGCTGGGCCTCGGTGAGCTGACAGACCTCCATCCACGGTGTCGGTCCGGCGTGGGCCAGCACCACCTCGAACCGGTCGGTGTCGACCCGCGGGTGTGGTCCGGGTCGTCGCGTGAGCAGGACCTTCACGCCGACGCTCTTGGCGGCGGCCGCCAGCCGCGCGCCGAGCGTCGCATCCAGCCCGCTCTCGGTCAGCGCGTCACGACCCCAGCTGCCCGGCTGCTCGATCAGCAGGTAGCCGAGCGCCTGGCTGGCCGTGCCGGCCAGCGGTTCTCGCTGTTCGCGGGCCAGCGCGCTGCAGGTGGTCGAGGTCACGTCGAGCTCCGTCGGCGTGGGGACAGGGGACAGCGGGCGGCGCGGAGCCGGCCCGGTGTGCCCCAGGGTGCCCGACCCGGTCCGAACCGGGGGACACCGTCTCCGATCGGGCGTCTCGGCCGGCGTGCGGTCGGCGCGTGGCGCTGCGCGTCGGTTGACCGTCCGCCGTCCGCGCCGGTACCGTTGCCCATCCGGCGCGTCAGCCGCTCTGCCGCTGTGCGCCCCACCATGCCCCACCATCTCGTCCAGCAACCAGTCCCGATGCTGCCCGCCAGCACTGCGGCCGGTTCCGCTGACGCGCCGCGCTCCACGGGTGGCGACGTCCGCGGGGACCCGAGCGCAGTCGGTCACGTGCCGCGAACCCGCGGCCGCGGTAGCCACCATGGACGGTGTCCGCGGACGAGCCCGAGGAACGACAGGAGCCAGCCGTGTACGCGGTCATCGCAACGGGTGGGAAGCAGTACCGGGTCGAACCCGGGCAGCAGGTCACCGTCGAGAAGCTCGACGGTGACGTCGGCGAGACCGTCGACCTGCGCGCCGTCATGGTCGTCGGGGACGATGGAGCCGTGACGTCCGGTGGCGACCTCGACGGACGGCACGTGTCG
Organism: Nitriliruptoraceae bacterium; assembly: GCA_046483565.1. Lineage (GTDB taxonomy): Bacteria > Actinomycetota > Nitriliruptoria > Nitriliruptorales > Nitriliruptoraceae > T1Sed10-7. The sequence continues at coordinate 11,764 of JAWOCZ010000206.1, read as the reverse complement.
GCCACCATCACAGGTCACGGGCGTGGCGAGCACCTGCGCGTCTTCACCTACAAGAACAAGTCGCGCCAGCGCAAGCGGCGCGGCCACCGCCAGCACCACACGATCCTCCGGATCGAGGAGATCTGACATGTCGACCAAGAAGGGCGGCGGCTCCTCCAACAACGGCCGCGACTCCAACGCCAAGCGACTCGGGGTGAAGCGCTTCGGGGGCGAGTCCGTCTCCGCCGGCAGCATCATCGTGCGACAGCGCGGGACCAAGATCCACCCCGGCGACAACGTCGGGCGGGGTGGCGACGACACGCTGTTCGCGCTGGTCGACGGGTCGGTGCGTTTCCACAAGACCCGCGTGCGCACCACCGCGAACGTGGACCCGGTCGACGTCTGACCGAGGCGCCGCGACCGAGCTGTACCGAGGGCGGCCACCGGGCCGCCCTCGTCTCGTCACCCGTCGAATCAGCCGTCGAAGTCGACCAGACATCTCGGAGCCACCGTGGAGGCCGCCAGCTTCATCGATGAGTGCACGGTCCACGTGCGCGGCGGTGACGGCGGTGATGGTTCCGTGTCCTTCCGACGGGAATCGCACGTCCCCCGAGGCGGCCCCGATGGCGGCGACGGAGGACCCGGCGGCGATGTCGTGCTGGTCGCCGACCGGAACGTGACCTCGCTGCTCGACCTGCGGCGTTCCCCCCATCGGCGTGGTGGTGACGGCGGACACGGGGCCGGGATGCACCGCACCGGCGAGGGCGGGCGGGACACGGTCATCTCCGTGCCGATCGGGACCGTGGTGCGGGAGCACGACACCGGGGCCGTGCTCGCCGACCTGGTGCGCGACGGACAGCGGGCCGTGCTCGCGGAGGGTGGGCGTGGAGGCCGCGGCAACGCCGCCTTCGTGAACCGCCACCGGCGCCTGCCGCGGTTCCGCGAACGTGGTGAGCGGGCACAGGAGCGGACCCTGAACCTCGAGCTGAAGCTGATCGCCGACGTCGGGCTGGTCGGCTTCCCCTCGGTGGGGAAGTCCTCGCTGGTCGCCCGCCTCTCGGCGGCCAGGCCTCGGATCGAGGCCTGGCCCTTCACGACCCTGTCCCCCCACCTCGGTGTGATGCGTGGTGGGGACACCGCGGACGGCACCCCCATCGACGTCGTCCTGGCCGACGTGCCGGGCCTGGTCGAGGGGGCGGCCGACGGTCGCGGGCTCGGGACCCGTTTCCTGCGCCACATCGAGCGGTGTCTGGTGCTCCTCCACGTGCTGGACGCGGCGCCGAGCGAGCCCGATCGGGACCCGCTCACCGACCTCGGGGTGCTGCGGGGGGAGCTGCAGCGGCACGATCCGGCGCTGCTCGAGCGGCCCCAGCTCGTCGTCTTGAACAAGCTCGACCTGCCCGATGGACAGGCCATGGCGGAGCTGGTGCGTGCGCGACTGAGCGCCGAAGGCGAAGAGGTCATCGAGGTCTCCGCCGTGACCGGCGAGGGTCTGGACGCCCTGCGTTTCCGCCTCGGCGCGATGGTGGCCGAGGAGCGGGCGCATGTCGGGATCCGCACGCAGCAGCCGGACGACCAGGAGGTGCTGATCCGCCTCGCGCCCACCGGCCCCGACTTCCACGTCCAGCGGGGTGCGGACGGGGCGTTCCACGTCGTGGGGCGCCGGGTCGAGCGCTGGGTCCAGATGCTGCCGCTCGAGGACGTCGGGGCGGTGCGCTACCTCCAGGGACGGATGCGCCGCGCAGGGGTCGACCGGGCGCTGGCCGATGCCGGAGCGCGCTCGGGTGACGACGTGGTGATCGGCGACGCGGTGTTCGCCTTCGAGCCGGTGCTCGAGGACCTCCCCGAGGAGGAGCGGGCCGCGCTGCTGGCGGGCGAGGAGGACGCGCTGGAGGGCGACACGACCGACGATGGCCCGGTGCCGTCGCCGTCGCCCCCGTCGCCGTCGCCCCCGTCGCCCCCGTCGCCGACGGTCGGCGCCCCCGACGGCGAGGTGCGACGGTGACGCGACGCTTCGCACGGCCCCGGTTGGCCGTGGTCAAGGTGGGTTCCTCGAGCCTGCGTGGCGAGGACGGTCGGCTCGATCAGGCCCAGGTGGCGCGGCTGGCCGCGCAGGTCGTCGAGGCACGGGACGATGGCACCCGCGTCGTCCTGGTCTCCTCCGGGGCGGTGGCGGCCGGGATGGGGTTGCTGGGACTCGGGCGCCGGCCCCTCGATCTGCCCACCCTCCAGGCCGCTGCGGCGGTCGGCCAGGGCGAGCTGATCCAGGCCTACCAGCGGGTCCTGACCGACCACGGCCTCACCGGCGCCCAGGTGCTGCTCAGCCAGGACGACTTCGTCCACCGCGGGCGGTACCTGAACGCGCGGACCGCGCTCCAGCGGCTCCTCGACCTCGGTGCGCTGCCGATCATCAACGAGAACGACGCGATCGCCACCGACGAGCTGTCCTACGGCGACAACGACCACCTCGCCGCGCTGGTCGCCTCCATGCTCGACGCGGACCTGCTGGCGCTGTTGTCGGATGTCGCCGGGCTGTACGACCGTGATCCGCACGAGGCCGGTGCCCGTCTGGTGCCCCGGGTGGACGATGTCACGGCGATCGAGCTCAGCGACATCGGCGGGGTCGGTTCCTACGTCGGCTCGGGTGGCATGCGGACCAAGGTGGGCTCCGCTCGGGTGGCGGTGGCCTCGGCGGCCCATGCGGTCATCGCGGACGCGCGGCAGCCAGACGTGCTCCGCGAGATCCTCGACGGCGGGGACGTCGGGACCTGGTTCGTCGCCGCCCCCCATCGCGTCGAGGCGCGGCGGTTGTGGATCGGGTACGCGCTGCGGGTCCACGGACGGGTCCACGTCGACGCCGGCGCGGTCGACGCGCTGCGCTCCCGGGGGGTGTCCCTGCTGGGCGTCGGCGTGCTCCGGGCCGATGGCACGTTCGGCGCCGGGGACGCCGTCGAGGTCGTGGGCCCCGACGGGGAGGTGGTGGCGCGCGGCCTCAGCAACTACGACGTGGCCGACGTCGTCAGGCTCGCTGGACGCTCGACCGCGGCGGCCGCCGAGTCGCTTGGCAACGGCTACGTCCGCGAGGTGATCCACCGCGACCAGTTGGTGGTGTTCCCCCCCGGCCGGTGAGGACCGCCTGAGCCCCCCGAGCGATCAGTCGTCGTCCTCGTCGGGGCTGTCGACCGACTCCGCCGGGTCATCGTCGTCGTCCGCCGGGTCATCGTCGTCCGTGGGGTCGTCGTCCCCCCGGTCGTCGTCCTCCCGGTCGTCGTCGTCGTCCTCCCGGTCGTCGTCGTCCTCCCGGTCGTCGTCGTCCTCCTCCCGGTCATCGTCGTCCGTGGGGTCGTCGTCGTCGTCCCGGTCGTCGTCGTCCCGGTCGTCGTCGTCCCGGTCGTCGTCGTCCCGGTCGTCGTCGTCCGCGTCGAGCGGGTTGGGCGCCTGCACCTCGGACGAGCGTTCGCGTGATGTCGAGGTGACCGGCTCGTCGGGCCTGTCGGGCTCCGGGCTGGCGGCTGCATCCTCCGGGCTCAGCTGATCCTCCCGGACCTGTGGGACCACGATCTCGGGCGGGCCAGGCAGCGGCAGTCGGAACGAGGGGTCGTCGCTCGTCGAGGACACCGTCACCGCGTCGAGGTCGATGGGCTCGACCTCCACCGACGGCGAGCGCCCGACCATGAGGCTGCCGAGGCCGAGGCCGGCCACGGCGGTCGCGAGGCTGGCGACCTGCCAGCGACGTGGAGCATCCATCAACGTGGTCCCTACTCGTGTCGACGACGCGAGGCCGGTTCGGCCGGGGGCAGTTCCGTGGTCACCTCCACCACCTCGACGACGTCCGGCGGCGTCGGCGACGGTACGACGTTCGATGTGGTCGTGTCCTGGTCCGGCCCGGTGCCCCGCCACGGCAGGGCCAGCGTGATCGCCGTGCCGGTGCGCTCCGAGCGCACGCCGATCTCCCCACCGTGTGCGGTCACCACGGCGTGGACCACCGCGAGCCCGAGGCCCGTCGAGTCGCGGGCATCGCCCGCGCGGACGAAGGGCGAGAACACGTCGTCGATGATCTCCGGATCGATGCCGTGCCCCTCGTCCTCGACCACCAGGCGCAGGCGATCCTGTTCCGGGTCGAGGGTCGCGCTGATGCGGATCGGGGTACCAGGCGGATTGTGCAGCGCGGCGTTGGTCGTCAGGTTCAGCACCGCCTGGGTGAGGCGGTCCGGGTCGGCGAACAGCGTCACCGGTGGCGGCGGCACGATCGCGATGCGCTGTTCGCTCGCCGTGGCGCGGAGTTTCAGCTCGAGCTCCTCGAACCATGAGACGAGGTCGAGCCGGCGCGGTCGGACGAAGTCGGGGGTGCGTACCCGAGCGATGGTCATCAGATCCTCCACGAGGCGTCCCATCCGCCCGAGCTCGTCGCGGACGATCGCCACCGTCGCCGCGACCGCGGCCGGGTCCTCGCGGTCGACCGTGGTGAGCAGTTCGAGGTTCCCCCGAGCGATCGTGATCGGGGTCCGCAGCTCGTGACCGACGCTGGCCAGGAACTCCTGTTGCTGGCTGGTTGCAGCGTCCAGTCGGTCGAGCATCCGGTTGAACTCGTTCGCCAGCAAGGCCACCTCATCGCCCGAGTCGGGCTCCTCGACCCGTGCGTCCAGGCGCCGGAGGTCGGTCGAGCGGGCTGCGGCCGCCAGGGTGCCCAGTGGGGCCAGGGCCCGCCACAGGGTCGCGGTCAGCAGCACGCCACCGACCAGCAGTGACGTGCCCGCGGCCGCCGCGAGCAGGTACGCCGCTTCGCGGGCATCGTTGCGTACCGGTGCCATCGGCGCCACGATCTGCAGCGTCCCGAGTTGTTCGCCCCCGAGGATGATGGGCACGGACGAGGTCAGGATCTCTCCCGCCTCGGTCCCGGTGTCGATCACCTCACGGGTGTTGATCCTCCCGCTCGGCAGGGTGCGATCGGTGAACAGCGGTTCCAGCTCGGGCGGGCCGTTGCTCGCGGCCAGCCTGAGGCCGTCCTCGAAGGTCACGATCGACCAGTACGAGGGGGTGCTCGGGTTCAGCTCGAGGTAACGCCGGACGGCCTCCTCCAGGACGGTGACCTCATCGGCGGTCGGGTCGTCCTCGCGGGTCTCGACGAGCAGCGTGGCGATCGATTGCTCGAAGCGCTCGTGCTCACGGTCGAAGACCACCTCGATGCTCGTGCGGCCGTCCTGGAGCAACAGCTCGTACGCGAGGACCGCCGCCACGGCGAGGCTGACCGCGAACACGGCCATGGCCGCAAGCGGCACCCGGACCCGCAGCCATCTCCAGGGGGTCCGGCGTGGCTCGCCCGCTGCCCGTCGCCAGCTCATGTGGCGAACCGGTAGCCGGCGCCGCGGACCGTCTCGATGCGCTCCCGGCCGAGCTTGCGACGCAGGTAGCCCACGTACACCTCGACCACGTTGGAGCCTGGCTCGAAGTCGTAACCCCACACGCGGTCCATCAGCTGGACCTGCGACAGCACCTGGCCGGGGTGCCGCATGAAGGTCTCCAGCAGGGCGAACTCGCGGGCCGTCAGCTCGATGCGGCGCTCGCCGACGGTGACCGTACGGCTGTGGAGATCGAGGGTGACACCGCCGAGCTCCAGGGCCGTGGAGCTGTGCTGATCCCGACTGCGCAGCCGGGCGTGGACACGGGCGAGCAGCTCGGCGAAGCTGAAGGGCTTGGTCAGGTAGTCGTCGGCGCCGGCGTTGAGGTTGCGGACACGGTCATCGATGGCGTCCTTGGCGGTGAGCACGATGACGGGCACGTCGGGCCGGCGTCGGCGGAGCTTGGCGAGGACCTGCTCGCCGGGCAGCTCCGGGAGTTTGAGGTCCAGGATGACGAGGTCGACACCGTCGTCGCACGCGAGCGCGAACCCGGACGCCCCGTCGTTCGCGACGGTGACCGTGAAGCCCTCGGCCTTCAGGCCACGCTCCACGAAGGCCGCGATACGCGGCTCGTCCTCGACGATCAGTACGTTCATGCTGCGGAGTGTGCCCTAGACCGACCTCGGTCGCGGCGCAGCTGAGGGTTCGCTCAGGTCGGCCTCAGCACCCCTTCACCTGCGCACCGCACCCTCCGCCGCTGTCGAGGAGGTACCCGTGCCGGACCCGACGACCCAGGGCGAGGCCGGGGAGCATCCGGAGCCGGCGGTCCTGTCCCCGGCCGAGGAGCGCTCCGTACTGTCGGCAGCGGCACAGGCGGCCGGAGCACGACTCATCACCAGCCGTACCCGGAGCATCCATCACCGACCGCAGCGCAGCCGGTCGGTCGTGCACGAGGCGGTCCTCGAGGTCGAGGGCGAGCGGTCGGAGGTGTTGCTCGTCACCCACGTCGACATCCGTGGGTACCCGGAGGGTGCCTTCGTGCTGGCAGCCGACGACCTCCAGGTCGCCGTGTGGCGTTTCCCCTTCGATCCGTACCTGCCCGGCCTGCCCCCGGCGATCTCCCCCGTCCGCGTGCGCGAACTCCTGGACCAGCTCGGGGCGGCACCCGGGGCGGTGAGGCTGCGGACCCGCGCCTACCGGCCGACCCGTCGTGCCGTCGTCGAGGTCCGGGTCGATGGCCCGGCCAGCGGGCGGGTCCTGTACTTCAAGGTCCTGCCCCTGGCGCGAGCCCGCTCGGTCGCGCGGCGCCATCGCCACTTGGATGCAGCCGGCTTGCCGGTGCCCCGGTTGGTCGGGTCGGCCGAGCGCCAGGGGATCGTCGCCATCGAGGCGCTCGGGGGGGCGACGCTCACCGCAACGCTAACGACCACCGCCCCGCTGCCGATGCCTGCAGCGATCCTGGAGTTGTCGCAACGCTTCGCCGCCAGCGGGATCCGGGGCTCGCGGGATCCGCGGGCCTTCGCCGATCCGGTCCGGCACGTCGCGCTGTTGTCCGAACTGTTGCCCCACCGCGCCGACGAGATCGCCGCGCTCGCTCGTGTGGCGTCCGAGGTCGACGCCGCCCTGGTCGGCGTCCACGGCGACCTGCACCCGGGGCAGCTCCTGCTCGGGCCCGATGGTGCGATCACCGGCGTGCTGGATGTCGATGGCGCGGGGCAGGGCTACCAGGCCCACGATGCGGGCAACCTGATCGCTCACCTCGGCGCCACGGCAGACCTGCACCCACCGAGCCGTGCTGTGAGCGCCGGCTACGCCCGCGAGGTCGAGGCTGCCTACGCCGAGGTGGTCGGCATCGAGCCGCTCGCCAGGGCCACCGCAGCCGCCTGGCTCGGGCTCGCGACCAGTGCCCACCGGGCACAGGAACCCTCCTGGCGTGAGCAGGTGGAGCAGCGGGTCGATCGCGCTGCGCAGCTGCTGCACCGGTCCTGAGCACGGCTCGTTCGGCTGTTGCCCGCTGCGGCCCGGCTGGAACCGAACGCATCGGTGCCCCGCGATCGAGGTCGCGGGGCACCGATGGTGGGAGCCTGACTCAGCTGGCGGAGTCCACCGACTCCGCGGAGTCGACCGACGCAGGGCTGTCGGGTGACGCCGGTGACGCAGGGCTGTCGGGTGACGCTGGGGAGTCCGCTGACTGGGGGCTGTCGGGTGACGCCGGTGACGCCGGGGAGTCCGCTGACTCGGGGCTGTCGGGCGACGCCTCGGAAACCGCGGATGCGAGTGACGGCGCTGAGTCAGTGCTGTCCGGCACCGTCACACGGGTCGTCCCCGGATCGCTGGTGGGCCGGCTGGCCTCGGCGGCGGAGTCGACACTGGCCGGTGTCGGCGGGACCATGGCTGAGGGCTCATCGGCGCTCGCCGTCGTCGGCGACACCTGGCTGTCCACGCTGTTCGGTGACGCGGTGGAGTCGTCGACCACCTGCAAGTCGTCGCTGGTGGACTCCGCGGCCAGCTCGATCGCCGCGGGCTGCTCGACGTCGCCGGAGACGGCGTTGGCGATGCCGAAGGCGCCGGCGGCAAGGGCGGTCGCGGTCGCGGCGGCGGTGACGGTGCGCCAGCGGGTCAGGTGCTGCATCCGGAGTTCCTTCTCGTGTGGCGGGGGAGGGGTGTCCCTCCGGTGTCGAGTCGTACGGTGCCCTCAGAACCTGAAGCCCGGGTGGCAACACGATGAGAGGCCTCTCAGTCGCCCGAGAGCGCCAACGCGGTGCTCAAAGCTCCCGCGACTGCCAGGCGGACCAGGTCACCGTCGCAGTGCACCACGGCCTCGGCAACGGCTACGTCCGCGAGGTGATCCCCCGCGACCAGTTGGTGGTGTTCCCCCCCGGCCGGTGAGCATCGCTTCGATCCTGCGCGGGGCTCAGGTGATCCTCCCGGACCCGGGGGACCACGATCTCGGGCGGGCTGGGGGGCGGCAGGAGGAACGCCGGATCCTCGGTCGTGGACGTCGTCACCGCGTCGAGGTCGATCGACTCGACCTCCACCGACGGCGAACGTCCGACCATGAGGCTGGCGAGGTAGAGGCCGGCGACGGCGGTGCCGAGACCGGCGATCTGCCAGCGGCGAGGAGCAACCATCAGCGTGGTCCCTCCTCGTGCCGACGCTCCGCAGCCGGTTCGCAGGCCCGCGGCACCTCGGTCACCGGCGCCACCTCCTCGGTCCCCGACGGTGCCGGCGGCGGGACGTGGACCGAGGCGACCGCAGACTCGTCCAGGCTGCCGCCCTGCCAGGGCAGCGCCAGCGTGATCGCCGTCCCCGTGCGGTCCGAGCGCAGCCCGACCTCACCGCCATGTGCGGTCACCACGGCGTGCACCACCGCCAGCCCGAGCCCTGTCGAGTCGTGGGCATCACCCGCGCGGACGAACGGCGAGAACACCTCGTCGATGATCCCGGGATCGATGCCGTGCCCCTCGTCCTCGACCGCCAGGTGCAGCCGATCATGCTCCGGGTCGAGGGCCGCATGGATCCGGATCGGGGTCCCCGGCGGGTTGTGCATCGCGGCGTTGGTCGTCAGGTTCAGCACCGCCTGGCTGAGGCGGTCCGGGTCGGCATGCAGCGTCACCGCCGGCGGCGGCACGATCGCGATGCGCTGTCCGCTCGCGGTGGCGCGGAGCCTGGGCTCGAGTTCCTCGAACCAGGACACGAGGTCGAACTGGCGCGGTCGGACGAAGTCGGGCGTGCGCACCCGTGCGATCGTCGTCAGGTCCTCCACCAGCCGTTCCATCCACCCGAGCTCGTCGCCGACGATCGCCACCGTCGCGGCGACCGCGCCCGGGTCGTCGCGATCGACCTTCGTCAGCAGCTCGAGGTTCCCTCGAACGCTCGTGATCGGGGTCCGCAGCTCGTGATCGACGTTGGCGAGGAACTCCTGCTGCTGGCTGGTCGTGGATGCGGGCCGATCCAGCGTCCGGTCGAACGCAGCTGCCGGCAACGCGACCTCATCACCCGAGTCGGGCCCCTCGGCCCGCGCGTCCAGGCGCCGCAGGTCGGTCGAGCGTGCTGCAGCTGCCGGGGCGCCCAGTGGAGCCAGGGTCCGCCACAGCGTCGCGGCGAGCAGTACGCCACCGACCAGCAGGGACGCGCCTGCCGCTACCGCGAGGAGGTAGGCCGCTTCGCGGGCGTCGCGCTGCACCGGTGCCAGGGACGCCACGACCTGCAATGTCCCGAGTTGCTCGCCGCCGAGGATGATGGGCACGGAGGAGGTCAGGATCTCCCCTGCCTCGGTGCCGGTGTCGATCACCTCCCGGGTGTTGAGCGTCCCGGTGGGCAGGGCGCGGTCGGTGAACAGTCGCTGGAGCTCAGGCGGACCGTTGCTCGCGGCCAGCCTGAGGCCGTCCTCGAAGGTGACGATCGTCCAGTGCGACGCCGTGCCCGGGTACAGCTCGAGGTAGCGGCGGACCGCCTCCTCCAGCACGCTCAGGTCGTCGGCGGTCGGGTCGTCCTCGCCGGCCTCGGCGAGCAGCGCGGCGATAGAGCGCTCGAAGCGCTCGTGTTCGCGGGCGAGGGCGGCCTCGATGTCGTTGCGGCCGTCCTGGAGCAGCAGCCCGTAGGTGAGTATCGCCGCCACAGCGAGGCTGACCGCGAGCACGACCACGGCCGTCAGTGGCACCCGGATCTGCAGCCGGCGCCACGTGGCCCGGCGCGGCTCCTGCTCGGCCCGTCGCCAGCTCACGGGACGAACCGGTCGCCGGCCCCGCGCACCGTCCCCATGCGCTCATCGCCGAGCTTGTGCCGCCGGTAGCCGACGTCGCCCTCGACGCCGACGAGGGTCGCGGTACGTGGCTGCTCCTGGACGATGAGTACGTTCATGAGGACGAGTGTGCCCCAGATGGGCGCCGATTGCGGAGCTGAGGGTCGGCTCAGGTCGGCCCCAGCACGCACGCAGCCACGCACCACATCCTCCACCCCGAGGAGGCACCCGTGTCGGAGGTGACGACCGAGGACGCGGCTGGGAGACGGCAGGAGCCGGTGGTCCTGTCCCCGGCCCAGGAGCGCTCCGCACTGTCGGTGGCGGCGGAGGCCGCCGGCGCCCGCCTCATCACGAGCCGTACCCGCAGCATCCATCACCGGCCGGGGCGTAGCCGCTCGGTGCTGCACGACGCGACCATCGAGGTGGCCGGCCAGCGGCACGAGGTGGTCCTGGTCACCCACGTCGAGACGCGTGGGTTCCCCGACGGGGCGTTCGTCCTGTCAGCGGACGAGCTCGAGGTGGCCGTCTGGCGCTTCCCGAACGACCCCTATCTGCCGGGGTTGCCGTCGGCCGCCTCTGCCAAGCGGGTCCGCGAACTGCTCGATGAGCTCGGCGCGGCACCCGGTCGGGTCCGCCTGCGGACCCGCGCCTACCGGCCCGTGCGGCGGGCCGTGGTCGAGGTGCGGATCGACGGGGAGCGATCCGGACGGGTGCTCTACCTCAAGATCCTCCCCCGACCGCGGGCCCGGTCGGTCGCGCGGCGGCACCGACAGCTGATCGCTGCGGGCCTACCGGTCCCCGGCGTGGTCGGCCTGGCGGAGCGTCAGGGCATCGTGGCGATCGAGGCACTTGGCGGTCCGACGCTGGCAGATGCGCTGCGTGTGGGTGCTCCCGTGCCTCGTCCCGAGCAGCTGTTGGCGGTCACGGAGGGCTTCACCGGCAGCGGGGTCCAGGGCTCCGGTGACCCTCGTCGCTTCGCCGACCCGTTGCGACACGTGCCGCTACTGGCCGGCATCCTCCCGGAACGGGGGACGGAGATCGCCGGCTTGGCCCGCGAGGCCGCTGCCGTCGAGGCGCCACTCGTCGGTGTCCACGGGGACCTCCACGCCGGGCAGCTGCTGCTCGGAGCCGACGGCGCCGTCAGCGGGGTCCTCGACGTCGACGGTGCCGGCCAGGGCTACACGGTGCACGATGCCGGCACCCTCGTGGCGCACCTCGAGGCCTTCGGTGATCTCGCTCCAGCGATCACCGACCGCGTCCATGCCTACGCACGCGAGGTCGCCGAGGCGTACGCCGAGGTGTGTGGCCGCCAGGCACTCGCCCGCGCGATGGCCGGATCGTGGATCGGTCTGGCGACAGGGGCGTACCGGGCCCAGGAGCCGGGCTGGCAGCTCGAGCTCGAGCGTCGGATCGACCGCGCGGCTGCGTTGCTCTCGACGGTGTGAGGCGTCAACGCAGGAGCTCTCGCGACAGGGTCGCGGGCAGCTGGATGCCGTGCCGGTGCGCCGTCCGTCAGCTGCTGACGGAGCTCTCGGGATCGGGGCTGTCGATCGAGGTCACGGATGGCGTGTCGACGGAGGGGCTGTCGACGGAGGGGCTGTCGACGGAGGGGCTGTCGACGGAGGGGCTGTCGACGGAGGGGCTGTCGACGGAGGGGCTGTCGACGGAGGGGCTGTCGATCGAGGGGCTGTCGGTGGCGGGG
>JAWOCZ010000169.1:0-21765 GCA_046483565.1 Nitriliruptoraceae bacterium | reverse complement strand
CAGACGGTGCTGTTCTCCGCGACCCTGCCGTCACGGATCGACCAGCTCGCGCGGCGCTACCTGCACGAGCCGTTGCGGGTGACGATCAGTCGCGAGCAGGCGGGTGAGAGCCACACCCCGCAGGTCCGTCAGAGCGCCTACGTGGTCGCCCGGCAGCACAAGCCGGCCGCGCTGGGCCGCATCCTCGACGTCGAGGCCCCGGATGCCGCCATCGTGTTCTGTGGCACACGCAACGAGGTGGACGAGCTCACCGAGACCATGAACGGACGCGGGTACCGGGCCGAGGCGCTGCACGGCGGCATGGACCAGGAGCAGCGGGACCGGGTGATGGACCGGTTGCGGACCGGAACGGCCGACCTGCTCGTGGCCACCGACGTGGCGGCACGCGGGCTCGACGTCGAGCACCTGACCCACGTCATCAACTACGACGTGCCCGCCGCGCCGGACGCCTACACCCACCGCATCGGCCGTGTGGGACGGGCGGGCCGTTCCGGGGTGGCGATCACCCTCGTCGAACCACGGCAGCACCGCCTGGTCCGCGCGATCGAGCAGCACACCCGGACACCGCTGGAGATCGAGTCGATCCCGTCGGTCGCCGACCTGAAGGCACGGCGGTTGGAGTTGACCCGCGAGACGCTCGAGGCCCGTCTGCTCGAGGACGCCGACCTGGAGCGGTTCCGGGGGGTGGTGGAGTCGCTGGGGGACCGCTCCGATCTGCTGCAGCTCACCCTGGCGGCCATCTCCCTGGTGCACGAGCAGGTCGCCGGCACCGACGCGGACGAGCAGGAACTGCCCGAGGTCCGGCTGTACGAGGACCGCGGGGGCCGTGGCGGTCGCAAGGGTGGCCGCGCCGGGCCAGGCGGACCGGGCGGGCGGGGAGCCGGGCACGGCCGGAGGGCAGCGCACGAAGGGGGTGGCGGACAGCATCGCGGGGGACGCGGGGCCTCGGGTTCCGGCGACACCGTGCGTATCTTCATCGGCGCCGGCCAGCGCGCCGGGGTGCGCCCGAAAGACGTGGTGGGGGCGATCGCGAACGAGTCGGGCCTCAGCGGGCGTGACGTCGGCAACATCGAGATCACCCCCAACTTCTCCTTGGTCGAGGTACCCCGACACGCTGCCGACGAGGTGATCCGTGCACTGCGGGGCTCGACGATCAAGGGCCGCAGGGCGACCGTGCGCCCCGACCGCAACGCCTGAGTGGAAGGATCCGGCGGTGCCCGGGGTTCCCTCGGCCACACCACCGGCACACCACTGCCACACCCCTGCCCCACGACCAGCGAGGCCTCATGCCCCGGATGCTCCTACTCGTCTTCGTGACGGGACTCACGCTCGCCGCCTGCACCGGCACCGAGACCGCGGCGGATCAGGCTGCCGCGATCGACGACGAGCTCGGCGCGGACTGGGACGCACAGGTCGTCGAGGACGACCGTGACGGCAGCTTCGTGCTGGCGAGCCCGACCGATGCCGAGGTCTGGACGATCGGCTCGCCCACCGCGACGCTTGCGGACGCGACTGCCGGGACCGCCTGGTCCGAGTTCTGGCTGCCCGCGATCGAGGCCGCGACCGCCGACGGCAGCAACGTCCGGGCGGTGGTCGCCGACACCGGCTCGGTGCCAGGCACCGTCGTCTCGTGGCAGGTCAACGTCAACGCCGACGATCCCGGTCTGGAGCTCGATGCCGAGGAACTGGCCGAGGACCTGCGGACACGGTTCACCGACCAGGGCCTGGAGGTCGTCGAGGCGGGACCGACGTCATGGAACGACCGGGACATCGCCCTGGTCGCCTTCGAGGTCCCGGCCGAGGTGTTCGGTGGTGAGGCCCGCTACGTGCGCCAATGGTTCATCGCCGAGCAGGAACCGGCTGCCATGTGGTCCTTCAGCTGCGACGCCCCCGCCGATCCCGAGCTCACCGCCGAGCTGTGCCGCACCGGCCTCGATGGCTTCCGGGTGGCGGGCGAGGCGACCTCCGACGACGACACCACCGCCTGAGCCGCACACCCGGGGCGGCTCACCAGGGGCGGCTCACTCGGGGCGGTCAGGTCCCTCGCGTTCGAGCTCGTCGATGAAGCCCGTGAGCCGTGCGATCGGTCCGGGGTCGAGGTCCGGGCGCTGTCGCCGGATCGCGCTGATGACCTTGGTGACGGTCGAAGACTCGATCTCGCAGCGCTCGCAGTGCTCCAGGTGCGCGGCGACGATCCCCGCGTCCTCCGGGCCGAGCTCCCCGTCCAGGTAGGACTGGAGCACGGCGCCCACCTGGTGACAGTCCGGCTCCGGCGGCAGCGGCAGCTGCGGTCGACGGCGCATCAGTTCACGTCCTCCACGAGGTGGCCCTCCAACTGCACCCGCACCTTGCCGCGAGCACGGTGGAGGCGGCTCATCACGGTGCCGACCGGCACGGCCAGCACCTCGGCGGCTTCTCGGTAGGTCAGGCCATCGAGGTCGACGAGGGCGATGACCGCACGGTGTTTGAAGGACAGCGAGGCCAGGGCGGAGCGGACGACAGGGTCGAAGTCGTCACGGAAGGCACGCTCATCGACCCCGTCCACGCGGGCGTCGTGGCCGCGTCCGGGAAGCCGCTGCGCGACCTCGTCCTCCAGCAGATCCGGTCGACGCTTGCGGAGCTGGTTGCGGTGGTGGTTGCGCATGATCGTCAACAGCCACGCCCGCAGGTAGCGGCCGTCGAACCGGCCGAAGGCGCGGTAGGCCTTGACCAGGGTGTCCTGGACGAGATCCTCGGCGTCCGCGTCGGCGCCCGTCAGCCGTCGCGCCACGCGGTAGAGCACCGGCAGTTCCGGGAGCACCTGCTCCCGAAACCGTGCATCGGTGCGGTCGTCGGCCACGACCCTGACGCTAGCGGTCACGATCGGCACTGTCGCGATGGTCACGGAGAAGGGTCATGGGGAAGGAACACACGAGCCGCCCGTGCTCTTCCCGCTCCGGGAGCGCCGTGCGCCCTCCGGCGCGCTGGGTAGCGTCGGAGCATCCCCGGCCGAGGAGCGGCACATGAGCACGCAGGATCTGCAGTTCCCCGGGAGCACCGGCGCGAGCCTCTCTGGGGTCTTGCACGTTCCCGACACCGACGACGTGCGCGGCAGCGTGCTGCTGGCCCACTGTTTCACCTGCTCCAAGGACATCCACACCATGACCCGGACCGCCCGGGGGCTCGAGGAGGCCGGCTTCGCCGTGCTCCGCTTCGACTTCACCGGGCTCGGCGACAGCGAAGGCGCCTTCGACGAGACCACGGTGGCTCACAGCGTGCGGGACCTGACAGCCGCCGCGTCGGCGTTGATCTCGCGTGGGTTCGGGCCCTGTGGCCTGTTCGGTCACAGCCTGGGTGGGGCGGCGAGCCTGCTCGCGGCGCCCCGCCTGCACACCGTCCGCTCCGTGGTCACCCTCGGCGCGCCTTCCACGCCTGCTCACCTGCGCCACCTGTTCACCGACGCCGACGACCTGCCCGGCGACCGTGTCGGGGTCCGCATCGGAGGGCGGGACATCGCGGTCTCGCAACGGTTCCTCGACGAACTCGACGAGCTCGATCAGAGCGGCGCGGTGGCCGAGCTCGATCGGCCGCTGCTGGTGGTCCACGCCCCCGACGACCGGGTCGTCGGGGTCGAGGAGGGCGAACGGATCTTCGCCGCTGCCCGGCAACCGAAGGCGTTCCACCCGCTGATCGGCGCGGACCACCTCGTCAGCGACCGCGCGGCAGCGGAGCGGCTCCTGGCGCTGGTCCGCGCCTGGTTCGAAGCGACCCTCTGACAGCGGCGGCCGGCAGCACCGGCGGCCGGCAGCACCGGCGGCCATCGGGCCAGGTCGAGGTTCCTCGCGTTCGGGGGCAACGCAGGGCAACCTCGCAGGCAGCGCTACCGATCGTTCCGATGGTCATCCGCCGGATCGTTCCGCTCGTCGTTCGCCCGGCTCGTTCGCCGGCTCGTTCGCCGGTTCGTTCCGCCGGTCGCCCAGAAGGCACGCCATGGCCGTCCACACCTCCTACCGACCCCGCGAGCAGCGGCGCGCCGCCGCCATCCTGGCGGGGCTGGTGCTCGGCGTTCTCGTCATCTGGCTCGTCGCCATGGTGACCACCGGCTCGCAGACCGCCAGCCCTGAACTGCTCGGCAGCGCAGACCTCGAGGCGACACCACCGACCAGCGGCGGCGCGAGCGCGGACGGCGGCGGCAGCGCGGACGGCGGCGCCAGCGCGGACGGCGGCGCGAGCGCGGACGGCGCCCCCAGCGCCGACGGCGGCGCGGGCGAACAGGACGAGGAGAGCGAAGACGCGGGCACGGGTGAGGGCAGCGAAGACGCGGGCACCGGTGAGGGCAGCGACGGCGAGGAGGAGGACGACCCGGCCGAGGAGGACGACCCGGCCCGCGCCGTCGACCTCGGAGCTGACCGGACGATCTGGGTCACGATCGTTGCCTCGCTGTCCGGCGACGACTTCACCCAGACCGCCGCGCTGGACCGCCTGGACGCCGGCCAGCTACTGCTGTGGTCCTCCGAGTACCCCTCGCTGAACCCCGGCCTCTGGGTGATCGTCGAGGGGCCCTTCGACACGGAGGAGGAGGCCAGCCGGGCAGCACGACGCATCGGGAACGGCGCCTACCCCCGAACCCTGACCGACAACGCCGACGACCGCTACTGCGCGTTGGCCTCTGGTTGCTCCGGCTAGGCGGGGACCTGAACCGCTGACCATGCCGGGGCACACGGCACTACGGTGCCCCCCATGGATCTCCGTGGTGCACCGCTGACCGAGCCGCAGGTCCGGATCCTCGGGGTGCTCGTCGAGAAGCAGTTGGCGACCCCACAGGCGTATCCGCTGACCGAGAAGGCACTCCTCGCGGGCTGCAACCAGACGACCAACCGGGAGCCGGTCGTCAGCTACGACACCTCGGTGCTGCGTCCCGCCCTGATCCGGCTCCGTGAACGGGGGCTGACCCGTCGCGTCCGCAGGCCCGGGGAGCGCGCTGAGAAGCAGGCCCACCGCCTGGAGGAGCAGCTCGGCCTGTCGTCGATGGTGCCGTTGGCCGTGTTGGCGGTCCTGCTGCTGCGTGGGGAGCAGACCCCGGGCGAGCTGCGGGCCCGGACCCAGCGGCTCCAGCCGCTGACCGACGCGGCCGCTCTGAGCGCCGCACTCGCAGAGCTCGCGGGCCGCGGGTTCGCGATGGAGCTGCCGAGGCGGCCCGGCGAGAAGCAGACCCGCTGGCGCCACCGCCTGGACGGGAGCACGGCGCCACCGACGGCAGCCTCCACCAGCACGGCGCCACCGGCGGCAGACGCCACGGCGGTCGATCGAAGAGGCCAGGCGACGTGGCCTGAGGCCGGGGCCGCAACGGACGATCACGACCGGCTGGCTGATGAGGTCCCGGCGAAGGCCTCGGGGGTTGCGTCCGCGCATGCTCCCGGTCATCAGCCGACCCTCTCCGAGCTCGCCGCAGCTGTCTTGGGGCTGCAGCAGCGCGTGAGCGCCCTCGAACGAGAGGTAGCGCGCAGGGGCCCGGATCCCGCCGCGGACTGAGGCGCAGGGGTCGTCGCCGGGCCGGCGGGCAGGGGTGCCACCTCGGTGTCGGCGCTCGCGTCGGCGCTCGCGTCACCGGACCACCTCGACGGTGTCTCACGCTCCCGGGCCACCTCGGCGCCGCTCGGCCTGGCGGATCACCTCACCGGCGGCCGGCGACCTCGGCGAGGATCGTCTCGATCGCCGGCGTGTGGGCACCTGGCCAGTACACCTGGTGGCAGGATGCGCAGCGCACGAAGGTGTCGAACGCCTGCCTCGTGCGCGGTGGCAGCTCGTCCAGCACCTCGGCCTTGTCCACCGGCCGGAGCTCGCCGTTGCAGCGCACGCACCGCGTCAGCGGCATGGCCCGGTCGGCGAGCCCGTAGCGCACCACGACCTCCGCCAGCTGCTCCTCGGGAGCATCCGCACGCGGGCAGTAGCCATGGACGACGGTGCGACGCAGCAGCAGCTGACGGTCGCGGCTGAGCAGGATGCGCTGCTGCGCGTCGGCGACGGCGGCCAGCTCGTCGTCATCGGCATGCGTGCGGTACCAGCTGTCGAAGCCGAGCAGCCGTAGCCGTCGTGCCAGCGTGCCGAGGTGCACGTCGAGCACGAACCGACGTGGCTCGGGCGGATCCGGCCACAGCGAGGTTCCCGCGTCGAGGGTGAGCTCGTGGAAGGGCGGGTAGGCGGCGACACGCTCCCCGCCGGTCAGCAGGTGGTCGAGGGTGACCGCCTCCCCGTCCACCAGGATCAGCCCCAGCTCGCAGCGCGGGAGGCCGATCGATGACAACAGGTCCTTGACCGAGCGCGGCCGACCGAAGGGCACCTCGGACTCGGCGCGATCGACCAGATCCACGAGCTCGGCGTAGGCGCGTACCTGGATCTCCACGCCGGCAGGCTACCCCGGCCGTAGCACGCGTTTGCCGGCGCAGAGCCGGGCAGCGGGCCGGGGTGGAGGGCACCACCGGGGAGCGGGCAGGGCCGCACGGCGGGCAGGGCCGCACGGCGGGCAGGGCCGCACGGCGTGCGCCTCGACGGCGGCCGGCTCAAGGCTGGCATGGGAGGGCCGATGCAGGAGCGAGAGCCCCTTTGGCCCGACGCCACCACCCGGATCCGCGTGAGCGCCACCCGCCCCTGTGCACGGCTCCCCGCTGCGGTCGGGGCGAGCCGGGCTCTGTGGGTCGCGCTGGCCATCGCCGCCGTGATCGTCGGGGGGCCCGGCGCCGCCGTCGCAGATCCCGCCGCGAACGTCGAGGAGTTGGCGGAGAACGTCGAGGAACTGGCCGGGCGGATCGCTGCGGTCGACGACGAGCTCGCTGGGCTCGCCGAGGCGTTCGCCGTCCTCGACGTCCGCGAGGCCGAGGTGCGTCGCAACCTCGAGCGCGCCACCAGCCGCGCCGACCGGATCAGGGACCAGCGCGCGGCCGCGAAAGCGCTCCACCGGACCCAGCTCGGCCTGACACACCGGCGGACCACCATCGAGCAGGTCGACCAGGCCCTGCACACCCTGGCGGTGCGCTCCGGCGTGATCGGACCGGATCCGGCTCAGGGCGCCATGTGGCCCGCGAGTCCGCGCGCCGGTGACGTCACCGTCGGCGACGGCGCGCCACCCGCAGCCACCTCGGCGTCGCTGCGGACGCCCTCCCCACCAGCACCCCACCCGGGGCACCTGCAGCTGCGTTACTCGGTGCGGGCGGCCCTGGTGTTCGCCACCCTCTACGCGCGGCTCGATGAGGCCGAGCAGGCGGCCGCCGGTCCCCGCCACGAACTCGACACCGAGGTGGCACCGGCACGGGCCCGGCTGCAGGAGCGTCTACAGGGGCTCCTCACCGAGCGTGCGGAGCTGGCGGACTCCCTCGCGTTCGAGCGTTCCCTGCTCGAGCGCGGCGACCGTCTGCAGCTGCCCGTGACGGCGGCACACCGGGTCTCCTCACGGTTCGGCATGCGCCGCCACCCGATCCACGGCGACGTCCGGATGCACACCGGTCTGGACCTGGCGGCTCCGATCGGTACCCCGGTGTCCGCTGCGGCAGCTGGGCGGGTGGTGGCCGCCGGCAGCCGCGGTGGGTACGGGCTGACGGTGGACGTCGAACACGGCGATGGTCTGCTCACCCGCTACGCCCACCTCGACCGCATCGAGGTCGCCCGTGGCGATCGCCTCGCCGCCGGGCAGCGGCTGGGCACCGTGGGGATGACCGGGACCGTCACCGGACCTCACCTCCACCTCGAGGTCCGCGAGCACGGACAGGCGGTCGATCCGGCCGACTGGCTGCAGGGGGCCGGCGGCCGCACGTGACACCGGACCGTGCGTGGACCACGCCGGAGCGGGCCGGCGGACCGTGCGTGGACCACGCTGGCGGACCTCGGCCCCACCGACGGATGACCTCTGGCACCTCGGCTGTTGACGACGGCGGCAGCCCGACGCATCGTGCGCGCCTCTCCCTGGCCCGCACGGACCCGCCCTGACCCGCACGGACCCGCACTGACCCGCACGGACCCGCCCTGACCCGCACTGACCCGCCCTGACCCGCACTGACCCGCCCTGACCCGCACTGACCCGCCCTGACCCGCACTGACCCCAAGGACATCTCGATGACTGCTGACCTGACCGACCGCGACCGCGAGTTGTGCGAGGACGCCCCGGCGACCTACGACGATCTCACGGCGCTGTTCATCAACTGCACGCTCAAGCGCTCACCCGAGCTGTCCCACACCCAGGCCCTGGCCAACCGCTCGATCGCGCTGCTGGAGACCCTCGGGGTGACCGTCGACCAGATCCGGGCCGTCGACCACGACATCGCCCCCGGCGTCTACCCGGACATGACCGAGTACGGCGCCGAGCGCGACGAGTGGCCGCAGCTGTTCGAGCGGGTGATGGCTGCCGACATCCTGATGGTGATGACGCCGATCTGGCTGGGTGAGAAGTCCAGCGTCGCGACCCGGGTCGTGGAGCGGCTCTACGGCAACTCGGGGCAGCTCAACGCCGCCGGGCAGTACGCCTACTACGGCCGCACGGGTGGGGTGATCGTGACGGGCAACGAGGACGGTGCCAAACACTGCGCCATGAACCTGCTCTACAGCCTCCAGCACCTCGGCTACGTCATCCCACCGCAGGCCGACGCCGCCTGGCTCGGCGAGGCAGGCCCCGGCCCCTCCTACGCCGACGAGGGCTCGGGCGGACCGGAGAACGACTTCACCAACCGCAACACGACCTTCATGACCTGGAACCTGCTCCACACGGCGAGGTGGCTGAAGGACACCGGCGGTTTCCCGGCCCACGGCAACCAGCGCACGCTGTGGGAGGCCGGCTGCCGCTTCGACGCCGCCAACCCCGAGTACCGCTGATCGGGCCGCGGCAGTCCTACCCCGGCCAGCGGCGAGAAACAGCGCATAGTCGCTGCAACCTGCCAGGTCTGCCCGATCCAACCGGCGCGCCGCCCGGTCGAGGTCAGCAAACAGCAGATAGTCGCTGCAACCTGCCCTCCCGGCAGCCGGTCAGCCGAGCACCCTGGCGACCGGTCAACCGGGCGGCCAGGCAGCCGCCCGGCACATCAGCCGGTCAGCGCCAGCGATCAGTTGCGGGAGCGCAGCGCCTTGTGCACCTCGCTGACCCCCACCACCGCGAGGGTGACGACCGCGATCCGGCTCCAGCCGCCGATGGTCACCGGCGCGATCTGGAGCACGAGTTGGGTCGGCTCCCAGTAGCTGGCCGCCACGTGGATCGACAGCGCCACCAGGCTCGAGGCGAGCAGGAACGGGTTGCCGACCACGTTGGTCACCACGATCGAGCGCCGCTCGGACCGGGCGTTGTAGACGTGAGCGGCCATCGCCACGACCAGGGTGGTCAGCGCCGCTCCCCGCTGCTGGCCGCCGGTGAGCCCCGCGTCGATCGCCCAGACGAACACCCACAGGCTGCCGAGCGCCATGGTGATCCCAGTCAGAGCGGTCCGCTCCCACAGCACCGCGTTGACGATGCTGTCCTCGCGCCGTCTCGGTGGTCGATCGAGGACATCCGGCTCCTCCTTCTCGAACGCCAGGGCCACGTCCTGCAGGCCGTTGGTGACGACGTTCAGCCACAGCAGCGCCGCCGGGACGTAGGGCAATGGCAGCCCGGCCGCGATCGAGGTCAGGATCGCGACGATCGCCGCGGCGCCGGTGGACAGCAGGAAGAACGTCACCTTGCGGACGTTCTCGAAGACGACCCTGCCCTCCTCCACCGCGTTGGCGATCGAGACGAAGTTGTCGTCGGTGAGCACCATGTCGCTGGCTTCGCGGGCGACGTCGGTCCCGGTTCGTCCCATCGCGACGCCGATGTCGGCAGCCTTCAGCGCCGGCCCGTCGTTGACGCCGTCCCCCGTGACGGCGACCACCTGATCGTGGGAGCGCAGCGCCCGGACGATACGCAGCTTGTGCTCCGGAGCGACGCGGGCGAAGACGTCCACCTCGAGCACGGCCTCGGCCAGCTCCTCTTCGGACATCTGCTCGAGGTCCTTGCCCGTCAACGCCCCGGGGCGTTCGCTGATCCCCAACTGGTCGGCGATGGCACTGGCGGTCACCGCATGGTCACCGGTCACCATGATCACACGGATACCGGCCTCGCGGGCACGACCGATCGCTTCCGCCACCCCGTGCCGAGGCGGATCCTGCATGCCCACCAGACCGGTCAGCACCAAGCCGTCGGGTGTCGGTGGGTGCTGCTCGTCGATCTCGACGGCCGCCGCCTCGTCCATCCGGCGTTCGGCCAGGGCGAGGACGCGCAGGCCGTGCTGCGCCATCTCCTCGGCCTTCCCCAGCACCTCGGCCGGATCGAGAGGGGCGGTGTCGGCCCCGTCCCTGATCCAGTCGCAGAGTTCGACGACGCGCTCGGGCGCGCCCTTCAACCGCAGCACGGGCCCCTGCTCGTCGACCACGACGAAGGAGTAGCGCAGGTCCGACTCGAAGGGAACGTGGGCCAGCACCTCGGCGTCCCGGCGGAGCGCCAGCGGGTCCCTGCCGACCGCGCGTGCCGCACTCAGCAACGCCACCTCGGTCGGATCGCCGCGACGCTCGACCACCTCGCCGTCCTCGACGACCAGCTGCGCCTCGCTGGTGATGACCGCGGTGCGGATGCTCTCGGCCAGCGCACCATCGGGATGGTCGTCGAGGTGGTCGGCGGCGTCGGGCAGCCGGTCACCGTCCGGGTCGGCGTCAGGGGCGCCGTGACCGTCGTCGTCGGCATCCCAGTGGAACCGCACCCAGCCATCCGGGGTCCAGCCACGCACCAGCGTCATGCGGTTCGCCGTCAGCGTGCCGGTCTTGTCCGAACCGATCGTGTTCGTGCTGCCGAGCGTCTCCACCGCCGGCAGGGAGCGGATGATGGCGTTGCGCTGCGCCATGCGGTGGACGCCCAGCGCCATCGCCACCGTGAAGGCGACCGGGAGGCCCTCCGGCACCACCGCGACCGCTAGGGCGACGGCGGTCAGGAACATCTCCTCCACGTCACCGCCGAGCGCGAGCCCCAGCAGGAAGGCCCCCACGGTGGATGCGAGCACCGCGATCGCGATCACGTTCGCGAACCGGTCCATCCGTTGCTGGAGCGGGGTCTCGGGCTTCTCCTCGGCGCGGATCGACTCCGCGATCTCTCCCAGCTGGGTCCTCGTACCGGTCGCCACGACCACGCCACGGGCTCGGCCGCTGGCGACCGCGCTGCCCATGAAGGCCATGCTGCTGCGGTCACCGACCAGCGCATCCTCGTCCACCGGAAGCGTCGACTTCGCCGCCGGCTCGCTCTCCCCGGTCAACAACGACTCGTCGATCTCCAGCGAGGTGGTCCGCACGAGTCGGAGGTCGGCGGGGACACGGGTGCCGGAGGTGAGCAGCACGAGGTCGCCGGGGACGAGCCGGACGGCATCGACCTCGGTCTCCTTGCCGTCCCGGACGATCCTCGAGGTCGGCGCCGCCATCTGCATGAGCGCGTGGACGGACCGATCGGCCTTCCGCTCCTGGATGAACCCGATGACCGCGTTGATGACCAGGACGGCGGCGATGACGGCCGAGTCGGTGTACTCGTCGATCAGGATCGTGACGACGAAGGCGACCACGAGGATGTAGATCAACGGGCTGGTGAACTGATGGAGCAGGATCTCCAGATCGCCGCGGGGCTCGTCCCTGCCGAGCTCGTTCGGCCCGATCTCCTCGAGCCGGCGCCCCGCCTGGTCCGCGGTCAGGCCGTGGGAGGGGTCGCTGCCCAGCGTGGTGAGCACCTCGTCCACCGGCAGCGCGTGCCACTCCTCGCCCGACGGGACCCGGCCCTGGGCGGAAGCCCCCTGCCCGGCATCCCGCAGCGCCGCATCCTCGCGGTTCGTGGCGTCAGGCACACTGGCCTCCTGGCTGGCTCTCGCACCGGCGAGCTGTGAGGCGACGGCGTGCCGCACGATCGCGACCGGCGCTCGGGTTGTCAGCCATCGTGACCTTGCGACGCTAGCCCTCCCGGGGGCTCCCGACGACGGTCCGAGGACCCTGCTCCCGGTGGAACGGACACCTCACACGAGGCGATGGTCCGGCGGCGCCAGCCCGGACTAGGTTCACAACGAGCACGTCAGGTGGCACCGGAGGACGCGGCGGACGGCAGGTGGAGCTGTCCCACCGGCTGCACCCCCGGGAGAGGCGGTGTGACGATGGACCTGCTGCTCGCGGCTGAGGTCCTGCCGCCGCCGGAGTCCGGCGGCGGCCTGCCGATCTCGACCATGCTGATGGGCTTCGTCGGCGGCCTGGCGCTGTTCCTGCACGGCATGGACGGGGTGACGCGCGGGCTCAAGGGCCTGGCCGGCACCTCACTCAGCAACCTTCTGTCACGACTGTCGACCAACCGGTTCGCCGGAGTGCTGACCGGCGTCCTCGTGACCGCCACGATCCAGTCGTCGAGCGTGACGGTGGTGCTGGTGATCGGCTTCCTGTCGGCGGGGCTGCTCGCGCTCGGGCCGTCCGTCGGCGTGATCATCGGCGCCAACGTCGGCACCACGATCACCGCGCAGATCATCGCCTTCGACGTGGTCGGCTCGGCACTGTGGATGGTCGCGGCCGGGGTCTTCGGTCGCTACGCCGCCCGGCGGGACACGGTCCGGATGGCGGCGACGGCGCTGATCGGGCTCGGGCTGCTGTTCCTGGGCATGGGCGTGATGCAGGCCGGGATGGCGCCCCTGCGGGGCTACGAGCCCTTCCTGGATCTGATGGCGACGGATCGCGGTCCACTGCCGGGGGTGGCCATCGGGGCCGTGCTGACCGCACTGATCCAGTCGTCCTCGGCGACGATCGGCATCGTGATCGTCATGGCCAGCCAGGGCCTGATCCCGCTGGAGACCGGTATCGCGCTGGCGTTGGGAGCCTCGCTCGGGACCCCGGTGACGGCCCTGCTGGCGACGATCGGCCGCCCACCGGTGGCACTGCGCGGCGCTCTGATCCACGTCGTGTTCAACATCATCGGCGTGACGATCATGCTCCTGCTCATCATCCCGCTGGCCGACCTGGCACGGGCGATCTCCCCCAGCACGCCGGGGCTGACCGGCACCGACGCGCTGGCCGCGGACGCCCCGCGTCAGATCGCCAACGCCTACACGCTCGCCAAGGCGGGCATGCTCGTGCTGTTCCTGCCGTTCACGACGCAGCTCGCCCGCCTCGTCGAACGGCTCGTCCCGGTACGTGCGAGCGAGCTGGGGGCCGTCCCCCGTTATCTCGACGACGACCTGCTCGGGACGCCCGGTGCGGCCCTGGAACTCGCCACCCGCGAGGTGGAGCGCATGGCCCGCAAGACCCTCGCCCAGCTCGACCGCGTGCTCCCGCCCCTGCTGGCGGGTGAAGCCGAGGTGCTGGCGGACGTGGCCGAGGCGGACGAGGAACTCGACGAGCTGCACGACGCGATCATCGACTACCTGCGACGGATCGACACCAGCGCGCTGTCGGACCACGAGCGCGACCGCATGCTGTCCCTGACCAACGCCACCTCCTACCTCGAGCTCGTCGGCGACATCGTCCAGCACGATCTGGTGCGGGTCGGCCTGCGCCGCATCGAGGAGCACGTGCCGCTCAGCGCCGAGACCGTGGCGGTCCTCACCGACTTCCACGGCCACATGCGGGCGCTGCTCGACGACGCGGTCACCGCCTACCTCACCGCTGACGCGGAGCTGGCTCGCGACGTGCTGGCCGCGAAGCCCGAGGTCAACACCGAGCTGCAGCACGCCGCCGCCCAGCGGGCCGAGCGCCTGGAGGCCGAGGCCCCGGCCCGGGTCGCCGCCTTCACCCGCGGCACGGAGACGCTCGAGCACCTCCGACGCGTCTACACCTTCGCCAAGCGGATCGCGCGGCTCGTCCCCGGCGTGTAACCGGCCAGCATCCGGGACGGGCACCGTCCCGGGTTGCCAGTAGCCTGCCGGGTCCGAGACAGCGACCGTGAGCGACCCGCGACCCGGGCGGACCTCCCCGGGGCCAACCCGCGTGAACGACCCACATCGGGCCCTGAAGGCAGCAGCTCGTGCCGGGCAGCAGGTCGTCGCAGGCAGCAGACCAGCCCGGCGACGCACCGTCGCGGTACCAGATCATCGAGGTGGTGGAGGCACGGTGACAGCAGCGAGCCAACGCACGGCGACCGTCCCGCGCGCCGCGTTGCGTGAGCTGCTCGCCGAGGTGGAGACGTGGGAGCCCCCGACGGTGGCGGTCGGGGTGACCGACGCCACGAGCACGCTGGCGACCCACGGCCCGACCGACCAGGTGCTGTGGTTCGCCTCGGTCACCAAACCCCTCACCGCCTACGGGGTCCTGCTGGCCGCCCAGCACGGCGAGTTGCGCCTGGACGAGCCCGTCGACGTCCCGTTCGGCCCCAAGGGCGTCACCGTCCGCCACCTCCTCGCCCACGCCGGCGGGCTCCCGCGCGAACGCGGTGGGTCGATGACCGCAGCCGAGCGCCGTCGCAGCTACTCGGACTGGGCCTACGAGCTGCTCGGCGAGCTCGTGGCCACCCGTGTCGGTGCACCCATCGACGAGCACCTCGACCTGGAGGTCTTCCGCCCGCTGGGCATGACGCGAACCGGGCTCGGTGGTCCGGCCGGCCACGGGGTGCACGGGACGCTCGACGACCTGCTGCGCTTCGCCCGCGAGCTGCTCGCCCCGACCCTGCTCGACCCCGACCTTCTCGCCGAGGCGACCACGGTGGCCTTCCCGGGACTGGACGGGGTCGTGCCCGGCTTCGGTCGATTCACGCCGAACGACTGGGGCCTGGGGTTCGAGCTCAAGGGAGACAAGGGCAACGGGGGAGGCAAGGGCAACGGGGGCAGCAACGGCAACGCGACCGACCACTGGATGGGCACGCGGCTGTCGGACCGGACGTTCGGGCACTTCGGGCTGTCGGGCTCCTTCCTGTGGGTGGATCCGGAACGGGGCGTGGCCGCCGCCGAGCTCGCCGACCGCGAGTTCGGTCCCTGGGCCCGCGAGGCCTGGGGCCCGTTCAACGACCGGCTCGTGGCGGTGGTGGCGCCGTGAACCTGTTGATCGTGGGCTGCGGGGATCTCGGCACGGAGCTGGGACTGCGCGCCCTGGCAGCCGGCCACCGGGTCCACGGGCTCCGGCGCCGGGCCGAGCTGCTACCCGACGGCTTCCACCGGATCGCCGCCGACCTCGACGCCGCTCTGCCACCCTTGCCGCCCGACATCGAGGTGGTCGCGTTCACGACCGCGGCCGACCGCCGGGACGTCGACGCCTACCGCCGGGCGTACGTGGACGCGACCGGGCACGTGCTGGATGCGCTCGCGGAGCAGGGCTGCACGCCACACCGGGTCCTGTTCACCTCCTCCACCGCCGTCTACGGCGTGGAGGACGGCAGCGTCGTGGACGAGGACACCCCCACCGAACCGACCAGCCCCACCGGCGCGGTGCTGGTGGACGCCGAGGAGGCGCTATGGCGGCGGCGGCCGGATGCGTCGTCGCTGCGGCTGGCCGGGGTCTACGGCCCGGGCCGCACGCGGCTGCTCCGGCAGG
Source organism: Nitriliruptoraceae bacterium (assembly GCA_046483565.1). Taxonomy (GTDB): domain Bacteria; phylum Actinomycetota; class Nitriliruptoria; order Nitriliruptorales; family Nitriliruptoraceae; genus T1Sed10-7. The sequence continues at coordinate 6,267 of JAWOCZ010000169.1, read as the reverse complement.
TCCGCGACGGCACGGCCGTGCGGCCCGAGCATGAGGTCCACACCAACCGCATCCACCGCGACGATGCCGCCGCCGCGCTGCTGCACCTGGCGACCCTGCCGTCCCCACCCGCCTCCTGCTACCTCGGTGTCGACGACGAACCGGCACCGCTCGGCGAGGTGCTCACCTTCCTCGCGACCGAGCTGGGACTGCCCACCCCACCGGTCGGCGAGGTATCCCGACGTCGCGGTGGCGACAAGCGCTGCAGCAACGCCCGGCTGCGCGCGAGCGGGCTGGAGCTGGCCTACCCGACCTACCGCGAGGGCTACCGGGCCGTGCTCGCCGGGGTCGGCCAGCGCCATCCGTGACGCGCCCGCGGGTCCGGTTGGCCGACGCGACCGCTGATCAGGTCCATTAGGCTGCTGGCGCTGACGAGAGGGAGCGACGTGCCGAGGCCACCGCGACCGGGGGACCTGATCGCGATGGAACGTGCTGCGTGCATGGAGCACCTCGAGCAGACCCCGTACGTGCGCATCGGCTTCGTGGTCGACGGGGAGCCGATGGTCCTGCCGGTCAACCACCTGCTGTACGAGGGCGCGATCTACTTCCGGACCGCGCCCGGTTCGAAGCTCGGGTCGGCGGCCGCCGGGAACACGGTCGTGGTCGAGGCGGACGAGGGCGACGAACAGCAGCGGATCGGCTGGTCGGTCGTGGCCAAGGGACGTGCCTCCATCGTGCTCGACGACGCGGAGACCGAGGCGCTGCTGGCCCAGCCCTTCGAGCCCTGGGCGTTGCCGGACAACCGCTCGTTCTGGATCCGCGTCGACGTGGAGGACCTCGAGGGTCGTCGTATCATCCGCCCGACGTGAGCTCCACCTCGCCGTCCGGTGGGCTCACTGCCCTTCCACGGCGCCCGCCAACAGGCTCGGCAGACGGTCCGCCAGTTCGCGGAAGGCCGCGCCGCGGTGGCTGATCGCGTCCTTCTCGGCCGGCGTGAGCTCGCCGTTGGTGCGATCGTCGCTGGTGGCGTCGGCCACGAACAACGGGTCGTAGCCGAACCCGTGGTGCCCGCGGGGCGGATCGACGACGTGGCCGGGCATCTCACCACGCACGACGACCTCCCGTCCGCCAGGGAGGACCGCCGCCGCCGCGCAGACGAACCGGGCGGTGCGCTCGTGCGGTGGCACGTCGCCCACCGCAGCGAGGAGCTTGGCGTTGTTCGACGCGTCGTCGGCCTCCGGGCCGGCGTAGCGGGCGCTGTACACCCCGGGAGCGCCGTCCAGGGCGTCGACCGCCAACCCGGAGTCATCCGCCAGCGCAACGAGTCCGGTGGCCGCGGCACACGTCCGGGCCTTGATGAGGGCGTTGGCCTCGAAGGTGTCGCCGTCCTCGGGTGGGGACGGGACCCCGAGGTCGGTCATCGGCACCAACTCCACGTCCACGCCGTGCGCGGTGAGGATCGCCCGGATCTCAGCCAGCTTGTGGGCGTTGCCGGTGGCGACCACCACCCGTGGCACCGCGCTCACTGCGGCATCACGGCGCCGAGCCCGTCCGAGTTCCCCGAGGTGGCTGCAGTGGCCACCGCGGCCCGCTGGCGGGCGAAGAGGTCCTCGCACCCGGCCAGCGCCAGGTCGAGCAGCCGGTCCAGCGCCGCGCGGTCGAAGGGCGCACCCTCGGCGGTGCCCTGCACCTCGACCAGACGGCCGTCCGCCGTGGCCACGACGTTCATGTCCACCTCGGCCCGCACGTCCTCCTCGTAGGGCAGGTCGAGCCGGGGCTCCCCGTCGATCACCCCGACGGAGATGGCGGCCACCTGCCCGGTCAGCGCGTGCGACTGTCCGCTGGCGGCCAGCGCCCGTGCCAGGGCGACCCAGCCGCCGGTGACCGCGGCGGTGCGCGTCCCCCCGTCGGCCTCGAGCACGTCACAGTCGACGGTGACGGTGAGCTCGGCCATGGCGTCGAGGTCCACCACCGCCCGCAGGGACCGACCGATCAGCCGCTCGATCTCCTTCGCGCGGCCCGACGGGCCGGAGCGATCACGGCGAGCGCGACGGTCGGTGGCGCCGGGCAGCATCGCGTACTCGGCGGTGACCCACCCACCGGCGCCGCGGAAGGGCGGGGAGCCCTCCTCCACCGACGCGGCGCAGAGCACGTGGGTGCCGCCGAAGCGGATCAGGGCCGAGCCGGCGGGGTGGCGCTGGGCGTCGGGCAGGATCGTGACGGGACGCAGCTCGTCGGATCGACGGCCATCGGCGCGGGGCATGGTGGCACCTCGTGGCGCGAGTGGGAGGGAGGTCGGGAGGCGGGACCGTGACCCTACCCCTGGGCCTCCACCCGGTACCGGACGAGGTCCTCGGCCAGCTCGACGGTGCCCTCGAAGATGGCAGCGGCCTCGGCCATCGCCCGTTCCCGGTCGGTCGCTCCGGCCAGGTGGGTCAGGACCAGGCGCGCGACCCCGGCCTCGTTGGCCACCTTCGCCGCATCGGTCGCGGTGAGGTGGATGCCCGGTGGGTAGTCGGCGGCATCGCCGGTCCAGGTGGCTTCGCACAGCAGCAGATCCGCGCCCCGGGCGATCTCCACCAGGTCCGGACCACCCGCCGAGTCGCCCGAGTAGACCAGCGTGACCCCCTCCACCTCGATACGGGTGGAGACCGTCGGAACCGGGTGCAGGCTACGGGCGAAGCTGAGCGACACCTCGCCGATCTGGACGTGGTCGCCGTGGCCGACCTCCTGGTGCTCGAAGAGGTCGTCGAAGGACATCGGGGCATCGTTGGAGAGCATGCCGGTCAGCAGGTCGTGCACCTCGGCGGCGGCGTACAACGGCATCCGGCCGCTGTAGTCCGGGTCGAAGCGCAGGTTGTAGTAGCAGCCGATCAGATCGATGCAGTGGTCGACGTGCCGGTGGCTGACGACGATGGCATCGAGGTCGCCGAGCCGGTGCTCGCGCTGGAGGTTGCCGGTCGAGCCGTTCCCGGCATCGAGCAGGACCTTCCTCCCGGCCGCCTCGATGAGGTAACCCGAGCACATGCGTCCGAACCCCGTGTGGGACCCGGCACAGCCGTACACCGTCAGATCCACCGTCACCGCATCCGCTCCCCTGCCGCCACGACACGGCCGGGGCGCAGCCTACTCACGCCCGGCGCGCTGGCGGGAGGCCGCGCGGCGCTGTGCTTGTCCGTACATGAGACGTTCGTGCGACTATCGTTCGCCCCGGGGGAGAGCGGACAAGACGGGGATGGCGACGGCGGGGGGCTGGTGGGGATGGCGATGGATCGACTCGTGGACCGACTCGGGGCGGTTCCCCCGTTCACCGGGTTGGACGAGGTGGTGGTCACGGCCGTCGCCGAGGCCAGCCGCGTGCTGCGGATAGGTCCCGGGGAGCACCTGGTGGAGACCGGCGAGGTGGCCGACGCGCTCTACGTCGTGCTGTCGGGTCACTTCGCCGCCGTCGCCGAGCCGGGGGACCCCGACGACACCGCCCTGGCCCGCCTCGGTCCCGGCGCGGTGATCGGTGAGATCGCCGTGCTGACCGGTGGCACACGGTCAGCGACCCTGCGCGCCCTCGAGGACGCCGAGGTGGCGGCGATCGACGGGGAGCGCTTCGTCGCGTTGCTGGAGCAGGAGCCCTCGCTCGGGGCACAGCTCGCCCGGACCGCCTCCGACCGCCAGGTGGCGACCCGGCTGCGGCACCACCTCGCCGAGCTGTTCCCCGAGGCCGACGTCGCGGAGCTGGCCGCCACGCTCGACCGCACCGACCTCGTCACCCTGGCGCCCGGCGAGGTGCTGTTCTCCGAGGGCGACGACGCGGATGCCGCCTACCTGGTGATCTCCGGGCGGGTGCGGGTCCTCAGGCACGACCGCGACGGGACGATCGTGGAGCCGGCCGGCGAGGTCGGCACCGGCGAACTGGTCGGAGAGCACGCGCTGCTGACCGAGGCCCCGCGCGACGCCACGGTCCTCGCCGCGCGCCGGAGCCAGCTGGCGCGCCTGCCCCGCTCGGGCTTCGAGGCGTTCCTGCTGGGCCACCCGAGCACGATGCTGGCCGTGGTGCGCCGACTCGTCGCACGCCAGGAGGACACGCGGCGTGAGTACGCCCGGGCGCGGATGAAGCACGCCGCGATCGCGGTCGTCCCCGTCGCACCCGAGGTCGAGACCGGACCGCTGGTCACTGCCCTCGCCGAGGTGCTGTCACACACCGGCTCGGTCAGCGTCGTGACGGCGACGGACGTGGATGCCGCGGTGGGCCTCGACGGTGCGGCACAGGCTGACCGCGGCGCAGCGGCGGAGCTCCGGGTCGAGAGGTGGCTGGACGAGCTGGAGGCCGAGACCGACCTACTGCTCCTACTGGCCGACCCGACCCGCACCCCGTGGTCCGAGCGCTGCATCGACCGGGCAGACCAGGTGCTGCTGTTCGCGGAAGCCTCCGGGGACCCGGAGCCGACGCCTGCGGAGCGCGCGCTGCTCCCGCTGCGTCACCTCCCCCACCAACGGATCACCCTGCTGCTGCAGCACCCCACCGATGCGGACCGACCCCACGGGACCGCAGCGTGGCTGGCGCACCGCGACGTCGACGACCACCTGCACGTCCGCGCCGGACACACCGGGGACGTCGAGCGCCTCGCGCGGTACGTGAGCGGCCGCTCTGTCTGGCTCGTGCTGGGCGGCGGTGGCGCGAAGGGCTTCGCCCACCTCGGCGTGGTGCGCGCGATGGCAGAACTCGGACTGCCGATCGACGGGATCGCCGGCGCCAGCGTCGGCGCCGCCCTCGGCGCGCTGGTGGCCATGGAGACCCCGGCCGACGAGCTCGTCGACCGCACCGCCGAACTGTTCCGTCGCGTGCTGGACTACACCGTCCCCATCAGTGGGCTGATCGCCGCGGAGCGCATCGCTCGGGCCATCGAGCGCGGGGTCGGTGACCGCGACATCGAGGACACCTGGCTGCCCTACCGGTGCGTCTCGACGAACCTGACCCACTCGACGACGGTGGTGCACCATCGTGGCGACCTGCAACGTGCGATGCGGGCCAGCCTGTCGATCCCGGGGGTCATGCCGCCGGTCGCCTTCGGGGAGGATCTCCACGTCGACGGTGGAGTCATGAACAACCTGCCGGTGGACGTGGCCCGCCGCGAGACGCCTGGCGGCACCGTGATCGCCTCGGACGTCGCCCCGGTCCTCGGCCCGAAGGCCAAGGGCGACCATGGGCTGTACGTACGCGGCGGCGGCGTGCTCACCCGGCGACTCACGCCGGGGGTAAGAGCACCGAGGGTCCCGAAGCTGATGCCCACGCTGATGCGCTCGTTGCTGGTGGCCGCCGCGCAGGCCCGGGACCGTGGCATCGAGGAGCACCTGGCCGACCTGCACCTGCAGTTCGAGCTGCGGGGCGTGGGCCTGTTGGCCTTCGACGTCGTCGAGCCGGTCGTGGAGCGCGGCTACGAGGAGGCTATGGACGCTCTGCGCACACTCCGCAACGATCAACGCGCGGACAAGGACCCCCAGGCGGTCGGGCGCGTGGGCGATTGATCACCGAACGTGTGCATGCAGCTACTCTCAGTTGGACAATCGTCCAGCACCGTGCCCAACCCACGCGAAGCACTACACGAGCGACGGCCGTAGGAGTAGTTTCATCTCGGACACGCGTTCATCTGGCCCTACCGGGGAAGGGCGCGGATCAGGGGTAGGGCCACATGGCCACGAGGTCCTCGCAACCCGAGATCCGATCGGCACGGCGCGCCGCACGGCGCTCGTCACACGCGGCTGGTGCCGCGAGCACACGAGGTGAAGCCCTATGACACGCCAACCGACCCGAGCCCTGGCTCGACGCTCCGCCCTGGGGCTCAGCCTGCTGCTGATCGTCTCGGCGCTCGCGCTCCCGGCCGTCGCCGAGGACGCCACGACCGACCGGTCCTACACCGCCTCGGTCGCGCCCACGGAGATCTGCAGCGGGGTCGAGGAGGCGTTCACGCTGACGCTGAACAACACCTCGTCGCAGCAGCGGCTCGGCTCCGCGCGGATCACGGTCCCTGATGAGGTCACGCTCAGCACCGACCCCGGTGCCGACGACCTCGAGGTCTCGCAACAGCGGGGCCCCAAGACGGACCCGATCGTCTCCTACGACGCCGATGCCGGGGTGATCAGCCTGGACGACCTCTCGGCGGCACCGGACGCTGACGTGACCCTCACCTTCACCGCGACCGCCACCGAGCCGGACGGCACCCTGGTGGAGTTCACCACCCAGGCCAAGCAGGCCAACGACTTCAACAGCACGAGCGAGCCGGCGAACGAACTGGT